>CAYYCV010000199.1:0-7269 GCA_964470405.1 uncultured Caryophanales bacterium | reverse complement strand
AAGCGTGCCGCTTCAAGACGCGCTCGCCGATTCGCGGCACTTCCCGCCGCTTTGCGGCGCAGCGCCATCCTTCCTGCGCAGCGCCGACCTTCCTGCACGGCGCCGCCCTTCCTGCGCGGCACCGTTTCGAGACGCGCAGGGGAAGCGTGCCGCTTCAAGACGCGCTCGCCGATTCGCGGCACTTCCCGCCGCTTTGCAGCGCTTTGTGTGAAACATCGTATAACCCGTAACGGTTTTACGCCCAATTGAGCGGCTTTGTACGATTCTTTGTACAAAATCCGTAACTGCGGCGCCGATCCGCCGCATGTTGTACGAAACATCGTACAACATGGCTTCCATCCGCGCACAACCAAAGCCTCCTGTATGTTTTTTCATACACACAGGAACCCCCATCGCGTATCCCGCAAACGCGACGCATCGACACACGCATCGTTCATGCCGATAACGGTATAAAATACCATATATGGGTTATTAACCCATGCGCATTCCCTTTCAAGAGCACTTTAGGGAGTCTCGTATTGGATACGGGCCGCTCAAGCACACTTCAACACACTGCAACGCAAGAACGGCTCCTACTTGGCAAAACGGTGGCTTCCGATATCTTTGATCGTGGTCAAGCTTTGGAAGAAGCTGCTGGATTCGCGGGCCGCGTTGTAAAAATAGACGGCGTCCTTGACGTAATTTTCGCCGTTCAACGCCCGCTGGGCCGCCTCGACCGCCGTTTTGTGCGGGATCAGCCCGTCCAATTTCCCGTCCAGTGCCGGCGGAAATTGATGCGGCGCAAATATAACGTCGTGAATCGTATCGGGAAACCGCGAATCTTTGACCCTGTTCAAAACCACGTTGCCTACGGCGATTTGCCCTTTCATCGGCTCATACCCGGCTTCGACATCGATGATCCGGGCCAGCAAATACATGTCTTCATTCGCTTTTTTGTCCTTGATCACATCGGGGATCGCCACTTTCAAAGGCTGACCCGCCTCCGGCAATTCGCCGCCGTTCCATTCCTTCAGCCATTCCGTCGAAATGTCCAGCTTGTCCCCGATCGATTCCCATGTTTCATCCTCGGACACCTCGTATAAAGGCGCCGGGCTGAAGCTCGCCGTCCGGGCGTCGTTGTCCCACACCACCCGCTCATTCAGCAGTTGGGCAATATCCCGCAGCGGCAAGTAGGTCGTGTCATTCTCGGTGAACGGGCAAGCGTCGAGAATATAGCTCTTTCCGTTCAATTCCATCGTATAACGATCGATCGTAAACAAGAGATGCTCTCCGTCCGGTGTGAGTATGTCGATCGTCTGATGCGGTTCGTTCCAATCGACCTGCGCGCCAAATTGTTCCGCAATGAGGCGAACCGGCGCAAACAACCGGTCATTGACCATATAGATCGGTTGATCCGGAGCGATAGGTTTTTGATCGATCACCAGGTGATAATCCGAATTTTCATTCGAAGCGGCCAGTCCTTGCAAAGGAAAAGCCAGCAACGCACAACACACAACGAGCCAGGATACAAACTTGCGCATCTCTCGTCTCCCTTCTGTCTTGAAAAATGAACCAACCGGCGTTGACGCTACAAATGCACCCTGCTGACCAGGGCGCGTTCCGCCCAATATGCCCGATACAGGGCCCAATACACCACTTCCACCAGCAGAACGGCGCCGACCACGTCCATCACCACATGCTGTTTGATAAAAAGGGTGGACAAAATAATCGTCACGGACATCCCATAAATCAACGTCTGATTCCATATATTGCGAAACCCGCTTTTAAACAAAGCCTTCATCACCAAATAGCTGGAAAAGCAATGGATGCTCGGAAAGCAATTATACGGCTCATCTCTACCATATATGAAAGCAAGCAGTTTTGTAAATAGATCGTCCCCCGTTAAAATCGGCCGGGCCACGGTCGTCTGGTAAAAATAAAAAATGATATAACATATCAAAGCACTTGCCACATAAGAGGCCAAGGTTAGATGATACACCCGGGGATCCTTCATAAAAAAATAAATGAGGCAGGCATAAATATAAAATATCCACACGGAATAAGGCAAACTAAAATAATGAATAAACGGAATCGCATCGTCCAACTTGGTCGATAGACTATGAACCATCCCGATCGGCTGATTCATAACCGCATAAAACAAGCCCAAAACAGGGAACACCAGCATGGAACTGAGCGGCGTCCATTTTTTCAATCGATTTCTCCACATCGTTCTTCTCCACTTTCTCCCTTGTCCGTCGTTGTCATTTCTCTATTTCAAGCCGTTGCCTTTTCTCTATTTCAATCCTTTATTTTGACGTGCGAATCCGATAAAAAGTTGCGTTCGGCCCGATTCCTCCCCTTCCGGCACCCAGGAAGGATACGTGTATTCCGGCAATCCGGCCGCACAGACGGCCTGCCAGGCGGCCACCCAGACGGGATCGAAATGGCGCCCGCCCTGCTCCCCGATCCAATCCATCGCTTTTTCATGCGGCCACGCTTCCCGGTAGCTTCTGCTGGAGGTGAGAGCGTCATAAACATCGGCGACGGCGGCAATCCGGGCCAGCATGGGAATGCGGTCCCCCTTCAAACCGTCGGGGTAGCCGGTGCCGTCCCATTTCTCATGATGCGAGCGAACCACTTCCAATTCTCCCTGCATGAAACCCATGCTTTTGCAAATTTCGTATCCCACTTCGGGGTGCTTCTCGATCATGACCCGCTCTTCCGCGGTCAATTTTCCCGGCTTATTCAGAATGTGATCCGGGATTTGAATCTTCCCCACGTCATGCACGATGGCGCCTTGGGCCAACACCTTCAACTGCTCCGGCGGAATTTTCATATGCTCGGCCAGACGAAAAGCGAGCATGGCCACCCTGAAATTGTGCCCCGCCGTATACTTATCCTTTTCCTCCGTCGCTACGATCAGCGTGCGGACCCGGGGCGATATGCCCGCCTGAATGCGCTCGACGGGATCCGAGCCGAACAGGCTGCGAACCGCCGCCGTGATCGTCGCTTTGGACGCATATTGCCGGAACACGCCCGCGATCATCACCACCATGGAAATCAGCAGCAGGAAATGATAGATCCACCAGCTCATCCGCCACATTTCACCCTGGACCATGACGACCTGCGAAACGCTGATCCAGCCAACGATATAGACAATGGAAATTTGCAGCGGGAAACGGGTGAAGCGAAAGGACTGCCAATAGCGGTAAATGGTTGAAAGGTTAAGCAATAGCAAGGCGGCCGTCAAAATCCATTTGATCGGATTGCGATCAACCGGGATCCAATTGGTCCACGAGGGGAAAAACAGGAGCAATACGCCCAGCCCGCCGAGCGTCAATGTCCAGACCGAAATCAGACGGTTCTGCCTGCGCGCAAGCAGCCGCACGAACCGGTGATCGGAAGGCAGGGACGACATCCACAGCCAGAAAATGGCCAGCATCAGGCTGAACTGCGCCGCAACCTCCGGCAGAGGAGTCGATCCCAGAATGAACCCCGGCGTGGACAAACCGTGTACGACAAATACTTCCGCCAGTGAAATGAAGGCCAGGGCCAGAAAGCTCATCTTGATATTGCGTACTCTTCCGGCCGATATGCCTATGATTATCGCAATGGACAAAGATAACAGCGAAACGGAGCTAACGATATAGAAGTGCCCGGCCGGCGCGGCAAAAAGCAGATCGGAACGGGGATGCAGCCGCAAGTATTCGTAAAGAATGAACGGAATGCCGACCGCCAGAAGCCAGCCCGCAATGTGCGCATACCTTTCCCGGAACAACCGCGTTCACTTCCAATCGCTTCATATCGTTAAACATTATTATAGCGAATTTTTAAGGTGGAATAAATATGCTTTAGCACGATTACTCCTTCGACCGGTCCATCGCTTCCTTCAACGCTTCGCCCAGGCTGGAAGTCAACGGGGCGGCGTCGTTGTACTTTTCAATCCATTCCCGCTGCTGTCTCTTTTGCTCGCGCCCGCCTCCTTTTCCGTCCAGCTTCTCGATCACATTGCACGGGCGGCATTGCGCGTATTTACCCGATTTTCCGGTATGAATCTCCATTTTCTTGCGGCACTGGGGACAGCGCTTGTTCGACAGCGCCGGCTCCGCCGCACGGCGAAAACCGCACTCGCGGTCGGGACAAACGAGCATTTTCCCGCGTTTCCCCTTGACCTCCATCATGGCTTTGCCGCACTCCGGGCAGCGGGAATGCGTCAAATTATGAGGCTTGTATTCCGCCGAGCTGTTCTTCACCTCTTTGACCATCTCCACCGTTTGCCGGCGAATGTTTTCAATGAAACGGGTCCGGTTGCCCGCGCCCTTGGCGATTCGCTCCAATTCCGTTTCCCACTCCGCCGTCAGCTCCGGCGAGCGCAATTCGCCCGAGACCAGCTCGATCAATTGCTTCCCCTTCCCGGTCGGAACCAGACGATTTTGCCGCCGCTCGATCGTGTCCGTTTGCAGCAGCTTCTCAATGATATCGGCGCGGGTGGCCGGCGTCCCCAAATGATGCTTCTCCATTTGAGTCAACAGCCCCGCCTCGGTATAATGCGCCGGCGGGCGGGTCCGGTCCTCCTGCATCCGGCACGACTTCAAGCTCAGGCTTTGGCCCGGGCTTAACGCCGGAAGCACCTGACCGGCGGCGTCGCGTTCGCGCCCGCCGTCTTCGCCGTCCTCCTCCTCATCATATGGATCGACGTTCGCATCGGTTCCGTACACCTCTTTCCAGCCGTTGTCTTTCATCACCTTGCCCCGGGTCTGGAACGTTTCGCCGCCGACGATCAGAGTCAGGCTCGTTTCATCATACCGGCAAATCGGATAAAACAGAGCGATAAACCGCCGCACAATCAGATCGTACAACCGCCGCTCGTCCCTGTCGAGGCTGCCCAGGTTCACATATTGTTCGGTCGGGATGATCGCATGATGGTCGGTGACCTTGCTGTCATCGACGATTCGTTTCGTCACCCGGAGCGGCCCGCGCAGCAGCGGCTTGACGAGCGGCGCATAGGCCCCTGTCGCCACGCTTTGCAGCCGGTCCTTCAGACCGGAAACCATGTCCGAGGTCAAATAGCGCGAATCGGTGCGCGGGTAGGTCACCAGCTTGTGCCGTTCGTACAACTGCTGCAGCACGGAGGACGTCTGCTTCGCGGAAAAGCCCAGCCGTTTGTTCGCATCCCGCTGCAGCTCCGTCAAATCGTAGGCCAGCGGCTGCGGCTCCGTTTTCTCCGTCGTCTTCAAACGATCGACCTTGGCGCTTCGCCCCTTTACCCGCTCCAGGACGGACTGCGCCTTCGCCTGGTCGAATATTCGCGTCTCCCCGCCTTCGCGATCGCGCCATCTCGCCTGAAACGACCCGAAATCGGCGACAACGGTCCAATACGGCACCGCGCGAAAATCGTTGATTTCCTTCTCGCGGTCCATCAGCATGGCCAACGTCGGCGTCTGCACCCTGCCCGCCGCCAACTGCGCATTGTATTTGCTGGTCAGGGCGCGCGTCACATTCAGCCCGATCAGCCAGTCCGCTTCCGCGCGGCAAACGGCGGAGGCAAACAAAGGATCGTATTGATGGCCGGGCTTCAAAGCGGAAAAACCGCCGCGGATCGCCTGATCCGTTTGCGAGGAAATCCACAGGCGTTTAAACGGCTTGCGCCAGCGGACCATCTCCATGATCCAGCGGGCGACCAGTTCCCCTTCCCGTCCGGCATCGGTGGCGATGACCAAATCGGCCAAATCATTGCGTTTGCAAAGTTGGGCGATCGCTTTGAATTGATGCGACGTTTCCTTGATAATTTTCAAATTCATCGACTTCGGAAGGATCGGCAGATCCTCCATATTCCACGTTTTGTACTTGGGGTCGTAGTCCTCGGGCTCGGCCAGCGTGACCAGATGGCCCAAGGCCCAGGTGACCACATAATTTGTTCCTTCAAAATAGCTCCTTTGCTTCTGGCCGCAACCCAGCACGCGCGCAATTTCTCTAGCCACGCTCGGCTTTTCAGCCAACACCAGAGATTTCATCATCCGCCTCCCTTTCATAACAAACCCCTAAAAATATAGTGAAAATAGGCAACTCCGCGTTTGGGCATCGATTTTCGGTCGCAGTGGTCCGCCGATTTCCCGATTGGATGGCCCTTTTCGGAAGAAATCCGCGGACAAAGACAATCGCTGCCTTTTCCCCAACCGATGCCCAACCCCTGCGCCGCTTTGTTCCCCGCACTTCCCAGTTTTTTCGCTGAACCATCCTTGATTCTAATTCACATATTGCAGCAAGTAAATGACCACTGTGACCGTAAAGATGCTGAACACCGTCGAAGCCAGCACGACCTGGGAAGAAAATTCGGCTTCGCTATCAAATTCCACGGCGAGCAGCAAGCTCAATACCGAGGTCGGAACGGCGCAGGACAACACCAGCGCCTGAGCGATAATCCCTTCAAATCCCATCAGCAGGACGAGCAGGAAGCCCGCCAGCGGGCCGATGCACAGCCGGAGAAAAACGGAAATCGCCACATCGGAAAACCGGATTTTCCAGCTCATCGCCCCCAACTGAACGCCCAGCGTCAACAACGCGATCGGGATGTAGGCATCGGAAATGGAGCGCATCGGAATCGCAATCGGGTCCACGATCGGCACATGCCACTCCCGCATCATAAACGCCAGCGGAATAACATAGATCGACGGCAGGGAAAAAATTTTCCCCATCGTTTGCCGCAGGTTGTTTTTATCCGCATTGACGGCGTAGACGCCGAACGTGTTTCCCAGCAAGTTTTGCAAAACCATCATCAAAGCCTGGATCGACACGGCGGCGGGGTTGCCGGAAAACACCAGATGATTCAGCGGAAGGCCGTAATTCCCGCTGTTGTACAGCAGAACGCTGTTTCGCATCGCATGCTTTATGCCGCCGCGGTACCCTTTCATCCAGCAGGCGACCTGCACCACGGCCAGGAGCACCAACAAGTAGATCACAAAAAACAGCACGATTTTAAACAAAGCGCCCCATGACAATTCGGATTCGTAGATTAAATCGAAGATGATGACCGGTCCGAGCAAATAAAATATCATTTTGCTTAATGTTTTTCCGTCGATTTTGAACGCACGGTACAGGAAGGCGCCGGCGGCGATGACCAGGATCAGCGGAATGACGTTGTTTAGAAGGATATAGAAAAAATATTGCACTCTGGTTGCTCCTTGTCTGCTCTCGGGTGTTGGCCTTAATTCATTCATGATACATCCGAACATGCAATAATTCAACACCAAGCCCGAGCAGGGCGATCGAAGCCGGGCTGCCCGCGGGCAC
>CAYYCV010000198.1:0-7270 GCA_964470405.1 uncultured Caryophanales bacterium | reverse complement strand
TCGTCTGATGACGGCAGCCCGGGACATCGTCTGACGACGATAGCAGCCCCCCCACGCCGTCATTTTTCAACTATGCACGATTTTTTCCAAATCGAGCTGTCACAAAGTGAGCTAAAGCTTACTTTGTGACAGCTCCTTTAGCTTTTCTGCGACATCCTGCGCAATCAATCCTCCATGCAACCGACCGTTCTCGATAAAAATGGAGTTGGCATCCTTCCCCGCGGCGATCACGCCAGCGATATAGACGCCCGGAACGTTGGACTCCATCGTCTTCGGATTAAAATGAGGCGCGCCGGTCTCTTCCGACGTCTCCACGCCGATCGCATGCAGCAGCTTGCGGTCCGGCGCATACCCGATCAGCGAAAGGACGAAATCGTTCGCCAGTTCCTCCGCCTCTCCCTTCTCCGTTTCCAGCACGATGCTTCGCTCCTCGATCCGCCGAATCCGCGTATTGAACCGCATCTTGATCCAGCCCTTGTCCACCATGCTGACAAAAGTCGGCATCACCCAAGGCTTGACCTTGTCCGAATAAGTTCCCCTGCGGCTGACGACCGTCACTTCCGCTCCGGCCCGCTGCAAGTCCATCGCCGCATCGACAGCGGAGTTATTGCCGCCAATGACCGCAACCTTCATCCCCGCATAGGGATGCGCTTCCTTATACGCATTGGAAACTTTGGGCAAATCCTCGCCCGGCACATCGAGCTTGTTCGGATTGTCGAAATACCCCGTGGCCACAATGATAAAGCGGCCGCGGTAAGTATGGGACGCGCCAAAGCGGTCCACAGAGTCCACCTGAAAATGATCCTCCGCCCGTTCCACGCGCACCACCGTTTCATACGTCCGAATGTGCAATTGCTGCCGTGAAGCCACCGTACGGTAATAATTCAACGCTTCCTGCCGCGTCGGCTTTTCATTCGGCGTCACGAACGCCATTCCGCCGATTTCCAGCAGCTCCGCGGTGCTGAAAAACTGCATGTACGTCGGATAACGATAGATTGAATTCGTCATCGTCCCTTTATCGATCAGCAAGCAGCCGATCTTTCTTTGCTTCAACTCCACGGCGGCCGATAATCCGCACGGCCCCGCGCCGATGATGATCACTTCCTCCATCCGTCTTCACTCCTCACCCGAATCCAGGGGCGGCCGCCCGTCCAATCCACATCCAGTCGGATGTTGAACGTTTTCATTAGATTTTCCGGCGTCAACACCGTTTGCTTCGGGCCCGCGACGACCAATTGCCCCTGCTCGATCAGCGCGACATGCGTAAAGATCGGGATGATCTCTTCAATGTGATGCGTCACATAAACCAGTTGGATGTTCCGATCGGCCAGCGCCTGGATATTGTCCAGAAACTTTTCCCTTTCAAACAAATCCAGCCCGGCGCAAGGCTCATCCAGAACCAGCAAAGCAGGATCCGTCATCAGGGAACGCGCCAGCAAAACCTTCTTTCGTTCGCCCTGCGACAACGTGCCCAAGAGCTGGTCCTTCAAATGGACCAGTTGCACCCGTTCCAGCATTCCGACCGCCTTGTCTATCACTTCCGCGGAGATATGCTGATAGAAACGCAGGAAGGCGTATTCTCCCGTGGCCACAACTTCCCAAACCGGGTCGTTCAACGACAATTTTTCAAACAACGAAGGGCTGATATAACCGATTTGCTTGCGCATCTCCCGCACATCGCAGGTTCCGTACAGATTGCCGAGCACCGTAATCGTGCCGGAACTGGGGAATTCATACCCGTTGATCATTTCAAGCAACGTTGTCTTGCCCGATCCATTTCTGCCCAGGATCACCCAGTTTTCGCCCTGTTTCATTTCCAGACGAATTTTCTTTAAAATATGTCGTTCGCCCCGGATAAAATCAACGTCTTTGATCGTAATCAAATCGCGCACCTTTCCTTCCGTCTCCATTTTTCATCAACCGTTTTTCATCGCCACTTTTCGCAATCAACCTTCGCAGTCAATTTTTCGCGAACATCCGCTGCGCCCATTGCCGCAAATCGTCGCAAACCGCATCCGCTTCGCTTCCGGACGGCAAACCGGACTGTTCGTACTGCCCCCGGTCGATCACGCCCGAAAGAATCAAGGCCGTTTTGCAGCCTGCCGCCCGGCCGGCCGCGATATCCGTCATCGGGTTGTCGCCGACCACCCAGACCGCCTCGGCGGGCAAATGCAGGATTTCCAGAGCAAACGTCATAATCGTCGTAAACGGTTTGCCAACCACAAACGGTTCCGTTTGCGAACCGGCCCGAACGGCAGCGGAGAGGGTCCCCGCGCCGGGAACGAATTTGCCCTCCGCGGGAAGCAGCAAATCCGGGTTGGTCAATATGTAAGCCGCCCCCCGGCGAATAGAATCGACCGCCTGCTCCAACCGACGATAGGTAAAGTGCCGGTCCAGTCCCTGCACGACATAATCCGCCTCGCCGTCCTCGATCAGGGCGCACCCGGCTTCCTCCAATGCCTGCCGAAGCCCTTCCTCGCCGATGCAAAAAACGCGTTTGCCTCCCGCTCGATCGGAGACATACCGCGCCGTGGCCTGCGAAGAAGTGTACACATGGCCGGGATCGGTCTCGACTCCGATCTCGCACAAATGCGCGGCGACCTGCCGCGGCGTGCGCGTGGAGTTGTTCGTGACGAAAAGATAGGGAATCCCTTCGGCCCGAACCCGCTTCATCCATTCCGCCGCAAAGGGCAAAGGCGCTGCGCCGCTGTAAATCGTCCCGTCCAAGTCGATAATCAAACCTTCCACTGATGTCATTCCCATCATCCGCTCTCTTAAATAATTTAGTGACCAAACGGTTATATTAAAACGTGCATCTCATTTTGAAGGAGGAAAAACGATGGCCAAACCGGACAATCGCGCAGATAACGTAGAAAAATTGCAGGAATCGGTACAAAATACGATCGATAATCTGGAAGAAGCGGAAGATTATCTGGATGAGCACGCCGATGAAATTTCGCCGGAAGAGGCGGAGATCATCAGACAAAAGAACGCCAATCGGAAAGAGAGCCTGAAAGGAATGCGCTCGGAAATCAAAGACGAAGCGCAAGTCCGGGACGAATAAGCGTCAGACGGGAAACGACCATAAATCCTGAGCTAGAAACGTGTTGGGAAAACGGTCGCGCGCCTCGTCCAGCAGCCGATCTTCCGATTCCCCGTGATACCTCGAACTGATATGGGTCAAAATGAGGTTGGACACGCGGGCCGACAAGGCAAGATCGGCTGCATCCCTGGCTGTCGAATGAAAATATCGCTCGGCCAAATCGTTCAGGCGATGCGAGAAGGTCGCTTCATGCACCAGCACATCCGCGTCCTCGACCAACCGCCGTTCATTTGCGCAAATGCGGGTATCGCCCATAATCGCGACGACGCGTCCGCGAATGGAAGGGCCGACAAATTCCTTGGCGGTCAGGACTTTGCCATTCTCCAGCACCACGTCCATCCCCTGCTTCAACCGCCCATACATCGGACCGGGCAGCGCATCGAATGACTTCAGCTTCTCCATCAGCAAAGGTCCGGGTTTGTCCTTCTCCGCAATGCGAAAGCCAAAGCTTTCAATCCGGTGCTCCAGACGCGCCGTTTCGACAGTGACATGGTCGTCTTCGAAGAGCAAGCCTTCCCGCTCGATTTCCGTAATGTCCAAACGATAAGTCAGGTGCGCCTGGCTGACATGCAGCGCGTGCTCGATATACGCCCTGATTCCCGGCGGCCCGAACACGGCCAGCGTCCCCTCTCCGCCCTGATAGGAGCGGCTCGTTAACAAGCCGGGCAAGCCGTATATATGATCGCCGTGCAGGTGGGTAATCCATATTTTTTCCAGCCTGCTTAATTTAAGCGGGGAATTTAAAATCTGGTGTTGGGTTCCTTCGCCGCAATCAAACATCCAGAAACAGCCCCGGTCCGCAAAAAACCGCAAAGCGATGGAAGTGACATTTCGCCGTTTGCTCGGCGTGCCTGCTCCGGTCCCCAAAAAGTATAAATCCACTCAGATAATTCCTCCTTCTCAAATGCAGGCGATGTTCCTATCATGCCTTCTCCACATTAAAATAATGCGCTTCGGGATGAGCGAACACCATCGCCGAGACCGAGGCCTCCGGCTCCATCATGCAGCCATCCGTCAGCATAATGCCGATATCCTCCGGCCGCATCAACTCGAACAGCAGTTGCTGATCGTCCAGATTCGGGCAAGCCGGGTATCCGAACGAGACGCGAATTCCCTGATATCTGGCGCCGTGGCGCTGCTTCATCGTCATTTCCTGCGGATCGGGGAAGCCCCATACGTCACGCATGATGTGGTGAATTCTTTCGGCGAAAGCCTCGGCGGTTTCCAGCGCCATAGCCTGCAGCGCATGTGAGCGCAAATAATCGCCTTTTTCCTTCCACTCCGTCGATAATTCGCGCACGCCGAATCCGGCGGTGACGACCAGGAACCCGACATAATCCATCTCTCCGCTGTCTTTGGACCGCAGAAAATCGGCCAGACACAGATAAGGCTCCACCTGCTGTCGCGGAAAAGAGAACGTTTTTAACACTTTGCCGTGATCCTGCGGATCGTAGATCACAATATCGTTCCCTTCGGACTGCGCCGGGAAGAAGCGGTACATACCTTGCGGACGAATGATATTTTTCCCTTGGGCCTCTTTGAACAAATCGTCGATGACCGCCTTCAATTCGACCGCCTTCGGATCGCGCTGGGCCAACAAGGTTTCCACCGGCCCTTTCAACCCCAAGTGATGGCCCAACAACATTTGCATATTGATATACGGAACCAAATATTGAACGGGATAATCCCGCATAATATGGCGTTCAAAGTCCGGCGGCACGAAAATGGGCGCCCGCGGATCGATATTGGAACGCACCGCCCCGACCGGTTTCGGCTTTCCCTCGTCCTTCCTGCCGCTTCCCATCACATTGGATTCCTTCATGACGCGCAATTCCTCGATCAGTTTTTTCCGCAGCTCCGGATGGCTCAATTGGTTGGCCAAATCCAGCCCGTTCATGGCGTCCTTCGCATAAAGCACCAATCCGTCATATTCCGGCCCGATCCGGCTCAAGGTGAACTTGCGGGTCAGCGCCGCGCCGCCGACCAAAATCGGAACATCGACGCCGGCCGATTTCAAATCCTGGGCGGTCAGCACCATTTGCTGCGCCGATTTGACCAGCAAACCGGAAAGGCCGATCGCATCCGGCTTTTCCTTGCGATAGGATTCGATCAATTGCTCCGGAGCGACCTTGATCCCCAAATTGACGATCTGATAGCCGTTATTGGACAGGATGATCTCCACCAGATTTTTGCCGATGTCATGAACGTCGCCTTTCACCGTAGCCAAAATAATTTTCCCTTTGACCGCCGTCTCCGTTTTCTCCATAAACGGCTCCAAATAATTGACGGATGCCTTCATCGCCTCTGCGCTCTGCAGCACCTCGGCCACGATCAATTCATTGTTGTTGAACAATCGGCCGACTTCCGCCATGCCGTCCATCAACGGGCCGTTGATAATATCCAGCGGCTTGTATTTCTTCAAGGCCAGATCCAGGTCGGGAATCAAGCCTTCCTTGGTTCCCTCCACAATATACCCGGCCAATCTCTCTTCCAGGCTCAAGTTTTGATCGGTTTGCTTCTTCTCCTTCTTCTTCCCGCGATAAAACTCGACAAAGCGGGCCAACGTTTCATCGCTGGTTTCAAAGATCAGCCCTTCCGCCAGGCGGCGTTCTTCTTCCGGAATCGAGGCATAGCGCTCCAGTTTCTCCGTGTTGACGATGGCAAAATCGAGCCCGGCTTTGGTGCAATGATACAAATAGACGGAATTCAAGATTTCGCGCCCCACCTCCGGCAATCCGAACGACACGTTGCTCACGCCGAGAATCGTCTGGCATTCCGGCAACGCTTCCTTGATCATGCGGATCCCTTCGATCGTCTCCTTCGCCGACCCGATATATTGGCTGTCCCCGGTGCCCACCGGAAAGACCAGCGGATCGAAAATAATGTCCTTCGGATTCATGTGGTACTTATGCACCAGCAAATCGTAGGAGCGTTGGGCGACTTTCAGCTTATCCTCGCGCGTGACGGCCTGCCCCTTCTCATCGATCGTTCCGACGACGGCGGCGGCCCCGTAACGGTGAATCAGAGGAAGCATCCTTTCGAACTTTTCCTCCCCGTCCTCCAGATTGATCGAATTGATGATCGACTTGCCCTGGGAATATTTCAAGCCCAGTTCAATCACCTCCGGGTCGGTCGAGTCCAACACGAGCGGCACTTTGACTTTCCTGACCACAAACTGGAGAAACTTCTCCATATCCACGGACTCGTCCCTGTCCGGGTCCTGCAGGCAAATATCGATCACATGCGCCCCTTTCTTCACCTGGGCGCGGGCGATTTCCGAAGCTTCTTCATATTGGCCTTCGGCGATCAGCCGTTTGAACTTCCTCGAGCCCAGCACGTTGGTTCGCTCTCCGACCATCATGGGGCGATTATCCTTCTCGACATACAGCGTTTCAATTCCCGAAACGGCCGGCGGATGATCCCCGCTCGATTGGCGGGGAGAATACGCGCGCAACGTATCGGCCAGCGCGCGGATGTGCTCCGGCGTCGTGCCGCAGCAGCCTCCGGCGATATTCAACCAGCCCTGCTCGGCAAAACCGGCCATCTTCTTGGCCAGCGATTCGGGCGATTCATGATAATGGCCGTCCTCGTCGGGAAGCCCCGCGTTGGGGTAACAACTGATCGCGGCTTGCGACACGGTCGACAGCGAACGAATATGGTCCCTCATAAACTCGGGGCCCGTTGCGCAATTCAATCCGATGGACAGCGGATGAAGATGCTCCAGCGAAATATAGAACGATTCGATATTTTGCCCGGCCAGCGTGGTTCCCATCGGTTCAATGGTGCCGGATATCATCAACGGAACCGTTTTGCCTGTATGTTCGAAGGCTTTGCGAATGCCGATGCTCGCGGCTTTGACGTTGGACGTATCCTGGGAAGTTTCCAGCAGCAGCGCATCCACTCCGCCATCGATCAAAGCCCGCGCCTGATCGAAATAGTTGTCGACCAACTGATCGAACGTCACGCCGCCGGTGACGGACAGCGTTTTGGTCGTCGGGCCCATGGATCCGGCGACGTACCGGGGCCATTCCGCCGTCGACAACCGGTCGGCCTCCTCGACGGCCAACCGGGCGGCGGTGCGGGTAATTTCATAAGCGCGATCCTGCCGCCCGTATTCCGCCAACACCACGGCGGTGGATCCAAACGTATTGGTTTCTATAATATCGG
>CAYYCV010000197.1:0-7323 GCA_964470405.1 uncultured Caryophanales bacterium | reverse complement strand
AGCGCGCAGTCCCCCAACCGGCTCCAACCGCCGCCCTCCCCCGACCGGCAAAGCAACGGGAGCGATCTGACTCCGCTTCAACCGCCGCTGTCTTTCCCCACCCGGCAAAGCGACGGCGACGACCGACCGCGTTTCAATTCGCCTTCCCCATCTTGCCGAGCGGTCTCCGCGGGTTTACAGCAATGCGGGGCCATTCTCCTTCGGGATATCGAAGGAGACTTTCGTTCCTTCCCTCTCGGTGCTTTCCACGCGGAGGCTTTCCCCGTAAAGAAGCTTGAGCCGCCGGTTGATGTTCCACAGCCCGACACCCTTCTTTTTCGCGCTCCAGCCCAATAGTTCCTCCCGTTTTTGTTCGCTCATCCCGCATCCGTTGTCCTCTACGGCACAGTGGATCGAGGCGTCCGCTCGCCGCTTCACGGATATTTTCACCGTTCCGCCCTGCAAGATGGGCATCAGGCCGTGCCTGACCGCATTTTCCACCAGCGGCTGCAGGATCAACGGAGGAATCCGGGTCTCCGGATCCGCGTCCACATCGTATTCCACATGCAGCCGGGCGCCAAAACGCGCCTTCTCGATATGAACATACGCTTTGACCAACTCCAATTCCTTTTCCACGGTCGTCAACGCATCCAGTTGCTTGAAGTCAAAGCTGCTCCGCAAATACTGCGAAAGCTGCAGCGTCAGCTCCTCCGCTTTTTGCGGTTCGTCCAGGCACAGCGAAGCGATCGCATTGAGCGCGTTGTACAGAAAATGCGGCTTGATCTGGGAGCGCAAGAAGGCCATTTCCGCGTCTTTCGCGTTTTGCACGGAAACCTTCAGGCGGGTCAAGCTTCGTACGCGCGCCATTAACTCCTCCGCTTCAAACGGCTTTCCGACAAAATCGTTGGCCCCGCGCTCCATCGACAAAATCATATCGACCGCTCTGTTT
Organism: uncultured Caryophanales bacterium; assembly: GCA_964470405.1. Lineage (GTDB taxonomy): Bacteria > Bacillota > Bacilli > Paenibacillales > CAYYCV01 > CAYYCV01. The sequence goes on along the minus strand of CAYYCV010000197.1, from coordinate 6,395 downwards.
TTGGCCGTCAACATCAGCACCGGCAATTCAAAAGGGGAGAACCTTTCCCGAAGCCGTTGCAGCACTTCGTAGCCGGACATATCCGGCATCATGATATCCAGCACAACCAGGAAGAAGTCCGGCTTTTGGGACAGCTCGTCAAGCGCCATCTGCCCCCGATTGACCGCCACCACGGGATGCCCCTCCAGCCTGAGCAGGTTGATCATCGATTGCAGATTGGCGAAATCATCGTCCACCACCAGGATCGGCTGATCCTTTTCCCCCTGAATGCGGATAGGATACGTCGAATAGGAAAGGGCCGTCTCCATCCGCGGCGGTTCCTGCTCCTCCGGCTGCCCCTTGATTTTCCGCGGCGCCGGACCCGCGCCCAACAACGGGAGCGTAAATCTGAAAACCGACCCTTTCCCCGGGCTGGAATCCACATGAATTTCTCCGCCGTGCAGTTCCACCAGCTTCTTGGTAATGCTCAGCCCAAGCCCGGTTCCGCCGTAGTTTTTCGTTTCCGAAGCGTCCGCCTGCTCAAAAGCCTGAAATATGCGATCGTGCATATGCGCGGCGATGCCAATGCCGGTATCCCCCACGCAAACCTCGACGCTTTCGCCGATCACCTTCGCGCGGATGTCCACCGTGCCTTGATCGGTAAACTTAATCGCGTTGCCGATCAGATTGTGCAAAATCTGGATCAACCGGTTGCTGTCGGCGCACACCGCGGGAATATCCTCGGGAATCCCGTTGATCAGCGTAATCCGCTTGCCCCCCAGCAAAAACAGATGAATGCGGATGACCGAATCGACGACGGCCTTCAGGTCCACGGCGCTTTTATACAAGGCGATGTCGCCGTGTTTCATTTTGGAATAATCGAGCAGTTCGTCCACCAGATAGGTTAACCGTCTCCCGCTTCCCATCACGATGGCCAAATTTTGCGCCTGCTTCTCGGTCACCGGCCCCTCCGCCCCTTTGAGCAGAGTATCGGTAATGTTCACGATGGCGTTTAAAGGCGTTTTCAGTTCATGGGACGTATTGGAAAGGAAATCATCTTTGATCTGGTCCAGTTGGAGAAGCCGGTTTTTCATTTCATCGATGGTATGATACGCCTCGAAAAAACGCAGCACAATCAAAAAGGTCATGATGATGCTGAACGCGATAATGTACCATTGCCCCAGCCAGAGACTGCCTTTGAAGAAAAAGCCGAACAGGATCAGATTGATCGAATACAGATTGATGCAAAGAATCGCCATGAACAACAGCAGAGGCTTCCGGCGATCGGCTTCGGCGCCCTTGATAAACAACACGGCCATTTTCAAAAGCAGCCAAATCATGAGCAGTTGGTACAGCACGATGATAAACGGGTGGACGACCATGTAAGCGCGGATCGGAAGAAACGCCACCAATATCGGAAAGGCGCCCAACGCGAAGACGACGGCCTGGGCAATTCTCAGCGAAATCATGTTTTTCTGCCAACGGTAAAAAAAGATCGTGATCACGATTAGAGCGATGACCGAACAAATGTCCTTCGTTTTATACAGCGTTTCGAACGACGCGCCGTGCAGCACCAGGGCGAGAGGCCGCTCTCCGACCAGACCGTTGTAGATTGCGAAAAACGCGCAAATCGCGGCGAAATACAGCAGGGAGTAGTCCTTCTTGCGATACATGGCCGCCGTTGCAAAGCAAAGGACGTAGATCAGCGCCAGAGCGCCGAGAATGGCGAAGGTGCCGAATTCGTACGCGATGCTTCTTTGCTGGGACGCCGTCATGGCGTCTTGCTCGCCAAAATAAATGGACAGCGGAATGCCCGCATTGACATAATCGTAGTTGGCGACTTGCACGATGATCTCCACATCCCGGGGCTCGGACGAAAAGAAACCGATTTGCGGGATGTTCCCCGACCGATAATTCGCCGCGGTTCCGGAAGGTTTTCCATCCTCGACGAGCAGTTGCCCATTGGCATACATCGCGCTGGCGAAGCGGATATTGGTCTTTTTCAAAGCGAAAACCCCGCCATGGGGCAAGTTTTTCAGCACCATCCGATACGTAGCGGAACCATAAGCGGGCAGAGGGCGGCCGTCTATAATTTTGCCGTTCCACAGGGAAGGCACTTTCATCATGGCCGAGTAAACGGGCCGGTCCGCACCCGTTCGGGCGAAATCAGCGGGGGTCAGCAAGCGATCCCAATAAAACTCCCATTCGCCGTCCAGTTTAATTCTCGGCGTCTGCTCGCTGTTCCATGCCGAAAGGTCCATTACACCGTTTCGCACCTGAAACGCGTTCATCTGACGATCCGAATTCTCGACGGTCGACAGCAGCACGAACGAACAGGAGATCATACCAATCAGACCAACCAGCAACATTCTTTTGAACATCGTATCCGCTCCTTGCGCAAGGTGAAATTCTTTTCTTGGTGAAAAAGGAAAGGAAACACAAAAGGGGCGAAAACGCAAAAAACGGGAGCCGCCAAGCTCCCGGACTTCCCGTTGCGGATCGGAAGGAATCCGCGGGCCAAGACGGCTGACGCCTCTTTCCTCCCCCAACCGCTTGACCGCTTTGTTCGCCGGACTCCCAATGCCTCAGGACACGGCCGTGCATCCCCGCGCGCAGTCGCTTTTTGTGCAAGCCTGATAGGTGCCCGTAAAATCGAGCCGATGATCTTTCACCTTAAAGCCGTATTCGCGTTCCAGCCGCTGTTCGATTTCAAGCAGCCAGTCGTCCTTGATCTCTTCCAGCTTTCCGCAAACCTCACAGATCAAATGGTGGTGCATATGCTCATGATCGTCGCGGAGATCGAAACGGGCAACTCCGTCGCCGAAATTCATTTTTTCCACAATATGCAGCTCGGCCAGCAGTTCCAATGTGCGATACACCGTAGCCAGCCCGATTTCGGGATATCTTTTCTTCACGCGCATGTAAACATCCTCAGCGCTCATATGATCGGCTTCGTTCTCCAACAAAACCTGGACGGTTGCTTCCCGCTGCGACGTCAATTTGTAGCTTTTACTGGTCAATTGCCGGTTAATTTTATCAAGCTGTTCCGCGTAGTCCATTTCATTCCGAACCTCCCGTACCAGGAGCCTGACCGCTCGCTGGCATATTAGGCTTGCGATTGGAAATATTCTGGTTTAATCTTATCGCAAATACCCGAAAGAAGCAAAGAAAATCGTTCCACCGGCCCGCATTTGCGGCCGAATTAACGTTGAACATGGGCGTCGGGAGCCTTGTCCGCCGCATTTTTATTGTTCCGTGCGTTTATATTTGTCTTTGCCATGCGGCAGCACGAAGGAGTCCGTCACTTCCAGATGGCTTACCTTGCCTTCGACCACCACGATCCGATTTTTCAGAATGATGGAAATAAAAATAATGCCCAGGCTCAGCAGCGTCGCCGAATCTCCGACCAAAGTCAGGTCGCTGTGCCGAATGAAATACAACGGTTGAAGAACGACGAAGCAGAGCGAAGCCAAAAACAGGGACAACACGCTCAAAAATTTAAAAACGCCGGAAAATCGGTTTCCCCATTGCACGCTGAAAAACTCCGCAAAAGCAATGAATACATCCGACAGGGCAAAAAACATGCCGACGATAGAGTAAATGGCGATCAAGCCCGAATCCAGAACAAAAATATGGTTTATGCTCAAACAATACAAAACGACAAATCCAAGGCCGACGAATAGCAGGAACCAATCCCCTTGCCCAAACGTCTTTTTCATCGAATCTCCCCTTTTAGTTGTTGTTCACTTCGAATCTTCCCAGGCCAACTCGAAAAACCGATCGAAAAAATCGCACATATCGCCTCTGCCGAATGGAATGATCCTGGAATCCCTGCCGTGCGTTGTGGCGCTATACGGAGTGAGAAAAACAAAATCGTCCGTTCCCACAAAAAAACATCACGGCTCCGCTTTCAAGTCATGATGTCTTCTTGCCGCCACTCTATTGCAATTTTTTACGACTCTATTATACCCGATCATCCTTCGCCAGGGATAGTTCGTTTTTCGCATGCCCGCCCGCAGGGGAAGCGGCTGCCGCCGCCATCGCGCCTACAGTTCGACGACCTTCGTCGCCATATGTTCGCAGAATTCGCTGTCATGCTCCACAAAAAGAAGGGTTGGCGCGTATTCGAGCAGCAATTCTTCGATTTGCATGCGGGAAATCACATCAATGTAATTCAGCGGCTCATCCCAAATATGCAAATGCGCTTGCTCGCAAAGGCTTCTGGCCACCAGCACCTTCTTCTTTTGGCCGCTGCTGAACGTCGAAAGGTCCTTTTCAAATTGAATCCTGGAAAAATCAAGTTTTCTTAAGATCGCCTTGAACCGGCTTTCATCCACCCCGTTGCTTGCGGCGTAGTCCGATAAATTGCCCCGCAAATGCGAGGTATCCTGCGAGACATAGGAAATTTCCAGCCGGCTTCCCTTCCGGAAAGTGCCGGTATAGCGCAGATCCGCGCCGCAAATGAGCCGGACAATGCTCGATTTGCCGGAGCCGTTTTTACCCGAAAGCGCAATGCGCTCCCCTTGCTCGATCGTAAAACTGACCTCCGTGCAAACCTTCTTTTCGCCGTAATAAATCGACACACGATCCAGTTCAACAAGCCGATTTTTATAAAAAGCGAGCTGCGACATCTTTAGATCGTCCGCGCTTTCGATATTTTTAAGAAGCCCGGACTTTTCGTCCGCAGCCGATTGCCGCCTGCGCTCCATCGATTTCGAGCGCTTCATCATTTTGGCGGCCTTGTGGCCGATATATCCTTTATCCACCTTGGAGCCGGACGACCTGGTGCCATTTTTCGTTTTTTCCACTTCGTGCGACCAGCGGTTCGTCCGTTTGGCGGACTCCGACAAGCGTTTCACGTCTTTTTCCAGCTTTTCGTTCTTCGCCAACTCGAAGCGATCTTGCCTCTGCTTATTTTCCCACCAATCGGAGAAATTGCCTTTTTGAATTTCGATGTCGGTCTTATTGATAGAAAGAATATGGTCCACGCAGCGGTCAAGAAACGCCCGGTCATGGGACACCAGAATAAATCCGCTTTTGGTGCGGAGATAATCTCCGACAAGCTGCCTTGCCTTTCTGTCCAGATGATTGGTCGGTTCGTCAATGAGCAGAAAACGATGCTCCTTGATCAACAGCGCGGCCAACAGCACTTTCGTTTGCTCCCCGCTGGACAATGAGCCGAAAGGCCGATCCAGCACGTCCCCGGAAACCTGAAGCAACGAAAGCTCGCGCATCAATTCCCAGCGGGAAAAATCCGGGACAATGCCGTTGACGACCTCCTGCGTATGATTTTCCTTGTTTTCGACATGGAAAGGGAAATAGTCAAAAGGAACATGGGCGGAAATATGGCCGCTGTATTCATATTGGCCGAGCAGCAAACGGAGAAAGGTGGTTTTGCCTCTACCGTTCCTTCCGGTAAACCCCAATTTCCAGTCGGTATCGATTTGAAAGCTTACATTTTCAAACAAATTATCGTAACTGCCGTCATAGCTGAAAGTCAGATTGACGACATCAATTAAAGACATAGGTCATCCCCCCGTCAAAAAAATAAAGAGCCGCAAGAAAGTTCATTCTCGCAACTCTTACATACGACAAAGCCAAACCCGTATGGGATAGGACAGGGATATATCGCAGAGTAAAAAGAAGGAGTAACTTTCTTGCTTCGGCACAATAAAAAGAGGCACATTCGCTCCCCCATTATCATGCTTCAAAAGATCAGCAAGAAAAATTACGCATCTTCCCAACTCCAATCGGTTTATTTTCCGCATCATATCATACATCTTTTTCAAATGCAATGTTTCTTCTTCATAAACATAGTATTAACGCAAACAATTCGGAATGTTAAGATAATTTTGAATATAAATGAAATTAAAGGAATATTATGAATAAAATTCATTATTCTTTTTAGCTGTTGCCCCATTTTTGTCTAATAATATCTACAAGTATGGCAACTGCTAATTAAAATGCGTGTAATGTAGCTGATAAGTAGGCCTGTTCAGTATCGAATTGTTTCAAGTTTATAAAGATTGATTCATTTACTAATAGTTATTAAGGTGCTTTAGCAGAATCAGTTGAATTTATATTTGGTTCTGCTGGTTGCTTAATTGTAATTAAAACTGATTCCTTAGTTTTTAGGTTGGTTTCATATGATGCAAAATAAATGTTTCCAACAACTAAAAGGTTTTCCGTATTATAACTATCAAGTCTTAGTTTAAATGGAACTGATTTTGGATAAGATGGGTCTTTAACTATAGCCCATGGATCTCTATCGTTACCTCCTATTTCAATTATTCTAATGTATGAACTGGTATTTGATGTGAGTGTTCGGTGACTTGCTAGAAAATAGCTTGGAATAGCGATGATCAGAATAGCGAGGGCAATCAGTAAAAAAGAGTACTTTTTAAAATATTTCATAG
>CAYYCV010000196.1:5015-7330 GCA_964470405.1 uncultured Caryophanales bacterium | reverse complement strand
ATTTGGCCAAAAAATGAACCTTTCTCCATAATAGATACATCAAATGTACTTATCTGAAAGTGTGGTTGTCGACATCGAAAGCGTAGATTTTATACGAAAATAACTGTGTCACTTTAAAGTGGTGTGCGGATGCAAATCCATTTTCATGCCTGGTGATGGCCGACAGGCCATGGGAGATTTGTATGATAAAACATACACGATGCCTTGGTTGCACGCGGTTGGAAGTCATGTTGTACGATTTATCGTACGACATGCGGCGGATTGGCGCCGAAGCCGCAGAGTTTATATGAAGGATCGTACAAACCTGCCCGATTGGACGAAGAATCGTTTCGTGTTACAAGGTGGCGCGAACTGGTGTGAATCGGCGTAACTGACAAAGCGCATCTCCAAACTGCGCCGCGCAGGGGAAACGTGCCCGTTTTCAGGAGAACAGACAAGGCTTCGCAAGCGAGCAGCAGCAAACGACGGGATATCGGGGCTCGTATTGGCGACCCCGAACAAACCGTCACCGCTACGTTCGCAGACCATGTTCGCCCGCCATCTTCGCCATGTTTCGCAGACCATGTTCGCTCGCCATCTTCGCCATGTTTCGCAAACCAAGTTTGGGTCCATGTTTGCACACCATGTCCGTGGACCATGTTCCGCCATGGCTCCATTTGCAGCCGCGCCGCCGCGGCCGACGGGCCGGATCTTCCGTTTCTCTCTTCAAACTCGATCCGCATGCTTAACCTGACGACATTGGGGAGGGGCACCCCTTTCCCGGACGGCGGGTCCGGGGCCTGACGACGCCGGCGGCTTGACACGGGATGACGCCCACCGCCGGAAGTGATATAATATTGCATGTTATATCAAGTAGAACGCTGGATGGATGGAAGGATGGAGAATATGAATCCCTTGGTCAAGCAGCTTAATGAAACAATACGCCGGGAAAACCCGCATGTCTTCGACATGTTGTCTTCATTGGGCAAATCGATTTATTTCCCGAAAGAAGGCATTCTCAGCCAATCGGCCGAGGCCGGCAAAAAAGCGAAAAAATACAACGCCACGATCGGCATCGCGCTGGAACAGAAGGAACCGATGCATCTGAAGACGATCCAACATACGCTGTCCGACTACGCGCCGAAAGATTTGTACCCCTACGCGCCTCCCGCCGGCAAGCCGGAACTGAGGGCGGCCTGGCGCAAAAAAATGCTGGCGGATAACCCTTCGCTGGAAGACAAAACGTTCGGTCAACCGATCGTTACCAATGCGCTCACCCACGGGCTCAGCATTGCCGCCGATCTGTTCGTCGACGCCGGAGACAGCATTATCATCCCGGATAAAAATTGGGAAAACTACGAGTTGACTTTCGGCATAAGGCGCGGCGCAGAGATCGTCACCTATCCGTTGTACAACGCCGACGCCAAATTCAACGCCGACGGGTTGCAACAGGCGATTCTCGCCCAAAAGGACAAAGGCAAGGCGGTGGTTGTGCTCAATTTTCCCAATAATCCCACCGGTTACACCCCGGGCGGGGACGAGGCCGGCGATATCGTGGCCGCCATCCGGGCCGGCGCCGAGGCCGGCATCCATGTCGTTGTCGCCGTGGACGACGCCTACTTTGGGCTGTTTTTCGAAAATTCGATACGCGAATCGCTGTTCGGACAGCTTGCCAACCTGCACCCCCACGTGATGGCGATCAAAGTGGACGGGGCGACCAAGGAAGAATTCGTATGGGGATTTCGGGTCGGCTTCATTACCTACGGAAGTCTGAGCGAAGCGCTGCTTCAAGCGTTGGAGCAAAAAACGATGGGCATCATCCGCGCCACGATTTCCAGCGGCCCCCATCCGTCGCAATCGTTCATTTTGCGCGCCATGAACTCCCCGGAATTCAACCGGGAGAGGGAGGAGAAGTTTCAGATCCTGAAAAAGCGCGCCAACCGGGTTAAAGAGCTGCTGGACAGCGGAAAATACGACGATGCTTTCAGCTATTATCCTTTCAACTCCGGTTATTTTATGTGCTTAAAATTAAAAACGGTGGGCGCCGAAGCGCTCCGCACCCATTTGCTGGATCAATACGGCGTCGGCACGATCGCGCTCGGGGACAGCGACCTTCGCGTCGCCTTCTCCTGCATTGAGGAAAGCGATATCGACGATTTGTTCCATTTGATTTATCAGGGGATTCAGGACATCGTCAACGCCAAGTCGAACGCCTGACGCCCTGCATCGCAACGCCGGTTGGCTGCATCGCAACGCACGTTGGCTGCATCGAAACGCCGGTTGGCTGCATCGCAAAGCCAAATCGCCGGGGGGCGGGGGGGCCCCACGACCCTCCC
>CAYYCV010000196.1:0-5005 GCA_964470405.1 uncultured Caryophanales bacterium | reverse complement strand
ACGGTCAGCCGACTGACCGTCCGCCGATTTCCGGCCCGGGAGACCGGGGCATTGCCGCCCGATCGGGAGGGCCCTGTTTGCGCAAAAAGAACCTTCTTTCTCCACGCGGTGGATGACGGAAGGTTCTTTTTGTGCCGGTCGCCGCGCCGGGTCAGGAACTCCCCGGCCAAACAGCCGCATCCGGCGCGCGGCAAGCCGTTTCCATGACTCGCATATTACGGCTCGATCCCGGAAACCAGCACGCCGTTCTGGTACAGGCCGGCTTTATTCCAATCGGCGAAGCTCGTCTTCGTCGGATCGTAAGAATAGTCGTCGCCCTCGCTGTAATTGCTCCAATTGTTCTTGTTGATCCGCGTCTGAATCTCCCCGCTGTCGCTGCCCGGCGCGATGCTGCCCGCCCCGGAAGCGAAACCGATCTCAATATAATAATCCGCCCCGGTTTTTGCCGCGCCCATCTGCACCAATTGTCCGTTCACATTCCCGCAGCCGACCGCGGCATAGTCGCAGTTGAACGTTTGCGGCTGCGCGCCGTCGATCGTATACCAGTAGCGGATCGTCAGATCGCTCAAATTCATCGCCGCGCCGCCATGGTTGGCAATGCGGAAGTGCGGCTTCATCTGATTGTCCCCCGCATTCGTATCCGCCGCCCTATATTGCAACGCCAAATCGCTGGTCGTCCCTCCGCCGCCCGAAGCCTGGGGCGTCGCGCTCACCTGGCCCGAATTACCGCTTTCTCCTTCGCTGTTGACCGCGCTGACCACGTAATAGTAGGTCGTGCCGTTGACCACGTCCGTATCGCTGTAATTGGCGTTGGCCACACCTGTCGCGACCGTCGCGTACGAGCCGCCGGACACGGTCGAGCGTTTGACGTTATAGCTCGTCGCCCCGCTCGAGGCGCTCCAGCTTAAATCCACCTGCGCGTTGCCGGATACGGCGATCAATCCCCCGGGAGCCGCAGGGCTTCCCGTTGAGGAGCCGCCCGAACCGATCAACGGATATTGGATGGTGGAGAGCACGCTTTGCTTCGCCTGATTGACGGTGACCCAATCATCCGAGTACAATCCGCCGGTATCCCCGGAATCGGGATTCAGGCTCCAGAACGTCCAGTTCAGCCCGTTGGCGCGAATATAATCCGCAAATGCGTCGAACCAAATCTGATCGGAAGCGGTGGACAGCCTGGAGCCGAATTCGCCGATCAGGATCGGCGCGGTGCCGTTATCATGGAGATATCCCCATTGATGATCCCAAATATCCGGCAGATTGTCCGGGTAATTCGAGTCGGAAAACCACGATTGCGGGTAGACGCTGGCCGGGTATTCATGCGGGGAATACACCAGTTGATGCGCCACATTCAATTGCACCGGGTAATCCTGCGCCCCCTGCAAATTGCCGCCCCACCATGTGCAATCCGCGCCTTGATAAGGATCGGATATCCCGTTTGGACCATAACATTCGTTTCCTTCCACCAGGATCAACCAGTGGGGATTGATGCTCAAAATGGCGTTGCCGGCCTTCTCCGCCGCCAGCCGCCAGTCCAATTGCGGGTCGCCGCATCCCCAGCATGCCGAATCGTGCGGTTCGTTGCGCAAATCGGCTCCGATCACCGCTTCGTTGTTCAAATAGTGCTGCGCCAAAAACTCCCAGTCGGAAATCCAGCGGGATTCGGGGTAAGCGCTCGTATACCATAATCCGTTTTCCTGCGCGCTGACGCCCGCATTGGAACGATGGTTGTCGAGAATGATCTTGATTCCCCTTTGGCCCGCGCCCTCAATAATCTTGTCGAAAATCTGAAACGAGTTCAGCCCCTGCAAATCCGGGTTTTTATTATAGTCGATCGAATCGGGCATTTTGCCCGAATCCAGCAGTTCATCGCTGAAAGGCAACCGAATGACGTTGTATCCGAGCTGCTTGATTTCATCCAGCATGTCCTGCCAGTTGCGGGTCCACAAACCGTGTACAACGTGGTTTCCCGTTTCAAAACCAAACCAGTTCAACCCGCTGAGGTGAACCTCGTTCCCTTCGCTGTCCAAAATCCGATTCCCGTCCGTATGCAAATAACCATCCGTCGCCGCACGGGCGCGCTGAAGATCGGAACCCGGCCATTGCAAAAAGGCGCACAACGCCAATATCGTCGTCAATATCGCCAGCATGAACGGCTTTAGCCTTGCCATGCAAACTCCTCCCCGTCTGGAAAAATACCGGAACACCCCAAAGGGTGTTCCGGGCGTTTCATCCTTCCTGATTTGCGGCTTGATCCCGGATCGCGGCGCCCCGTTCCGAAACAAAGCCAACCTTGCTTCACACGTTCAACGTTCGGGCAAAAATCAAGGCTCTATGCCGTACACCAACACGCCGTTTTGATACAGCCCCGCTTTGTTCCAGTCCACGAAAGACGTCTTCGTGCCATCGAAGGAATAGTCGTCGTTTTCGTTGAAATTCGACCAGTCCGCCTTGGCAAACCGGGCTTGAATTTCGCCGCTCTGGCCGCTGGACGCGATCGAACCCGCGCCGGAGAACGAAAGCTCCAGATACGTGTCCGCGCCCGTTGCCGCCGGGCTGATCGATGTGAAGGCCCCGCTGACCTTGCTGCCGCCGATCTGCGCATAGTCGCACCAGAAGTTCAAGGCGGCCTGGCTGTCTTTCGTGAAATAATAACGGATGGTCAGCGTGTCCAGGTTCACGGCGGAAGTACCGTTGTTTTTAATGTTGAATTGCGCCATCACCTGATTGTCTGTCGGGTTGGAATTGTTGACTTTATACTGCAGCACCAGATCGCCGGACGGGCCGCTGCCGCCGCCCTGCGGCGTGGCGCTGGCCTGGGACGAATTGCCGCTTTCCCCCGCGCTGTTAACCGCACTGACCACATAGTAGTACGTCGTGCCGTTCGTTAAATTGTTGTTGGTGTAGCTTGTGGATGCGACGCCGGTGGCGATCGTCGTATACGGACCGCCGCTCGTCGTCGAGCGCTTCACATTGTAGCTCGTCGCGCCGCTGGAAGCCGACCAGTTCAAGCTCGCCTGACCGTCGCCCGGCGAAGCCGTCAATCCCGTCGGCGCCGCCGGGGCCGTCGGGCCGGATGTCGGCGTTGCGTTCGCCTGCTGCGAATTAGCGCTTTCTCCCGCGCTATTGACGGCACTGACCACATAGTAATAGGTCGTGCCGTTCGTCACGCTCGCGTCGTTGTAGCTCGTGTTCGTGACACCCGTCGCCACATTCGTGTACGTCCCGCCCGACGTGGTCGAACGCTTCACGTTGTAGCTTGTTGCCCCGCTGGAGGCGTTCCAGCTCAGGGATACCTGACCGTCCCCGCCCGATGCGCTCAAACCGCTCGGCGCTGCCGGAACAACCGGACCGCTGCCGCCGCCCACGTAGCTTTTCAGCCACTGAAGCGCCGGGCGCTCGGTGCCGTCGCTGTTCAACAAATGCGTTAAATCCTTCCAGGTTTGTCCCTGGATATATCCCCACAGCGTGATTCCTTTCACCGCGTCATTTTCCCAGAGCACCGGGAACTTCGCCTGATACCTTGCCAATTGCGTCGCATCGTCCCCGTCCAGATCAAGCTCCGACACGTAGATGGGCAAGCCTGTTGCGGCCAACGAATTCAATACCGTATTCATCGTGCTTACAGGGACACTGTCCAAATTAAACTGATGGCATTGGATGCCGATTCCGTCCACCAAGCCCCGGTCCTGGAGCAAATCAATGATTTGCAAGTATTGGCTGGTCGCATTCGGATCATTGATGATCCCGTATTCATTGATCAGCAATTTGGAATTGGGGAAAGCTTGTCTGGCCTGTTCGAACGACCAAATGACCCAATCCCAACCGGTGGAGCCTGCGCCGCCAATCGCATTCATGTAATTCGGTTTGGCGTGCAAAGGCTCATTCACCACATCCACGTACTCGGAGTCGCCGTATCTCACGCCGGCCGCCTGAATCCACTCTATGACTTCGTCCTTTTGGTCGGTCGCGGAAAGCCCGCTGAGCCAGCCCGGTTGCTGGCTTCCCCATACCAGATTGTGAAATTTAAACGGATAGCCGTTGCTTTTGGCAAAATTATATGCCGTATCCGCGCCGCTCCAGTTCATTACGTCCCTGCTGGACTCCACGGAGCCCCATTTGGTCGAATTTTCAGGCGTCACCTGATTCCAGTAGGTGCTGAAGCTGGACGGAACGCTGCCGCCGATGACATTCCCTAAAAACTTGGAGCCGCTCGCAATGCTCGCATGCGCGCTCCCTGCGGCAAAAGAAGGAATGAGCGATACGGCCATGGCGACGACGGAAAGCCATTTGAACACTTTCGTTTTGAACATCAGTAAACCTCCTCGCATCTTTTCTTAAAATGAATGCTTCTTTCCGCTGAACATGCTGGATGCCTCACCCTGACAACGGCGCTTTTTCAAGACCGTTCCAACAGCAATTTTTCACACCTCCTTTCCATTTGACACCCATGTGTCGGCCATGTTTTCACAACGCGATGCGCGCAAACGGCAAACCTTTACCATCACCTCCTTTGAAGGGATCGGCGCGCACAAGAAGATGGGAATGGGGGCCGAATGGGCCCCGCATTCCCAGAACGCATACTATGGTTCCATACCCCAGACCAGCGTTCCGTTTTGATACAGCGTTGCATGATTCCAGTCGGTAAAGCCCGTCTTTGTCGCATCGAAGGAATAATCGTCCGCTTCGTTGTAGTTGCTCCAGTTCGTCTTGTTGATCCGCGTCTGAATCTCCCCGCTGTTGCTGCCCGCCGCAATGCTGCCCGCGCCGGACGTGAAGCTGACCTCGATGTAGTAATCCGCTCCCGTTTTCGCCGTGCTCATCTGCACCGCCTGGCCGCTCAAGTTGCCGCAGCCCACCGTGGCGTAGTCGCAGTGGAACTCCTGCGCTTGCGCCCCGTCAATCGTGTACCAGTAGCGGATCGTCAGATCGCTCAGATTGACCGCCGAACTGCCGTTGTTGACGATGCGGAAGTGCGGTTTCATCTGATTGTCCCCCGTATTCG
>CAYYCV010000195.1:0-7376 GCA_964470405.1 uncultured Caryophanales bacterium | reverse complement strand
CTTGAACCCTTGATACGACTGCATTTTCGGCGTTAGCGTAGGAAACTCACGCTAGCCTTTAGAATGTATGCGCCACTTAAAAACACCGGTGGCGGCTATGCGCTGGGAAATACATAGAGTGTACGGTGGTGAAGCGGGTGAGATGGGAAGATATTGGACTCGGACAAAACCTTTAGGCCCTGTTCAATCTATAGTGGACAGCGCTTTAGATAGGAAATGGGGAAACACAGCTACAGAAGTTGTTAAAATGAAAGTTCCCAGAGGGACAAAAATCTTTGAGGGAGTTGCGGCGCCTCAAGGCGGATTATTAGGGGGTGGAAACCAGGTATGGATTCAGAAAATCGATCCGGATTGGATCATGAAGTAAAATGTGCCTGTAGCTTTTTTGAATGAATTTAGATCAATCTATGAATACAAAAGATTCCTCGGGTATATCTCCGAATTGATTAACGCTCATCATATTAAAGAAATAATGGTCACTGATGCCGATTCTTATTATGATTCAAGGCACTACCAGTGTGTCTGCGGGGACGTTTGGACATTAGCGGTTCCTGACTTTCCGTTTAAAGGGTTCTGGAGGAAGGGGAAATCTAATGAAGAATAGGCAGAATAAGCCTTGAAAGAATGGAGCGTTGGTTGGACAACGGGCGTGACGATCTTTTTTGTGCTTAAAAATGGGGATAAGAAAACGGTCGTATTGGTGGAGTAAAAAAGGAGGAAAATCACAATGTTTAAACAAGTATTGACAATGATCACGACTGTCACGATGGCGCTGTCCGTATTCGGTGGAGCAGGAGCCGTTCATGCCAAGGGGGATGAGCCCTCTCCGTGGGCCAAGGCACAAGTGGAAGAAGCGATTCGAGCCGGGATTGTGCCTGAGCGGCTGCAAGGAGATTATCATAAGACGATCACGCGCGAGCAGTTTGCTTCGCTGTTCGTTCAAATGGTGTTTGCTTGGGAAGGGGAGAAATATGAGGAGAATTATCATAAGCCCGGTCCGACCAAGGAAGATTTTTTGAAATCTGTAAAAGTACTTGACTATAACTTTACGGATACGAACTCCGAGGATGTTAAGCTGGCGTATATGATGGGATTTGTAAATGGGACCTCTCCAACCACCTTTTCTCCAAACCAACCGATTACGAGGGAAGAAGCAGCGGTTCTGATGATTAATTATTTTCAAACGGATGTATATCCTTTCTTTGCGCTTATGGATCAATTAACTTTAGACTTTGATACGGTTTCTTCCTGGGCTAAAGATTCATTTGCGTTGGCCTTCAATAGTCATTTTATAGAAGGAACCCAAGCTCTTTTATATGGTGATGACGGTTATGTTAGTCAGAAGGCTATTTTGGACCCGAAGGGAAACTTTACGAGAGAACAAGCCATCATTGTGGCTTTAAGATTGTTCAATAGAGACAATAATTTCGAAATGAAATTAAAAATAAGGGGTCTGCTTCTGTTTGACAAAGAAATAGCAAAATACAATTTTGAGATTACGAAGGATTCGATTAAATGTCTGGGATTGAGGGAGGGGGAATTGCCCGGTTATGAGTTGGCCAATGAAGAGTTGAGAGCTTACGGGTATAAAGATGGGAAAAAGTATGGAGAATACTTTTCCAATATTACAAAAAATGAAGAGTATGCAGTGAATCAAGGTCAAGGAACAATTTATTACGAAATTTTCAAACCGATTGTATTCGAAAAACTGAATGCCAAAGAGAACGCAACCTTTGATTTGGGATGGGCAACTTATGAAGTGCTGAACCCGGATTTCTTATTTGAATATAAAATCAAACCGAATATTGGCGTTCACAGTTTCTTGTTTTATGGGGGAGCGGAATTAAAGGAGCCGATTTGTGAATTGATGAAATAAGCTATTTTCTTGTGAAATTAAATGGATAAGGATGAGCAAGGAATGCCAAAAAAGTTTATAACGTTTTTCACGATCTTTTTACTTCTTCTTCCCTTACTTTTTTCCGTTAATATAAAGGCAAATACAGTAGTTGTTGGAGGACATGGGAGTATACCTGGGAATGGAAAGCCGGGATCTGGCGGACTCAATGAATATTCTGCCTTTCGCGTGGGGTTGGCAGCAGCGGACTTTACCGATACTCCTATCAATCCAGATGATAATCCAATGCAAGTAACCTCCAAAATCGAGGCGAACTACAGCAATCATTTCCCGGGTATGAACAAAGATAACTCGTTTATATTTGCGCCATCGCAAAATTATACGGCGAATTCGTTAATCGGTTGGTATGATAGTTCGAGCGGAGCGCTCAGGTATGTGGAAGATCCCAATCAAAAATCCAAAATATTGCGTAAAATGAGTGGGGCTAATTCCGAATCTGTGTTTTACGACCGACTATGGAAGAAATTATACGATCCGGTTACGAAGCAAGTTAAAGATTTAAAGACGCTATCAGGTTTTAAATGGAAGGTCAGTGCGGCAGAGTACAACCAGGCCGAAATAGATTCAGTTGCGCAATGGTCATGGGTGTTGGCAAATGGCGGACAGGAAGTAAACCCACGGTTATCTTCTTTGTTAAATACTAGCATTGGGGAAACTACCGAAAAAAAGAGACAAAAACAAGCCTACTACATCTCCCTTCTAATGACCTTCTACTACCTGTCCCCGAACGGCAGCGACATGCAGGCTTTCTTCGCCGGCGAAATTGAGCGCTACATTAAGGGCGGGGAGGATTTGACCACGCATCCCGTCTTGATTTCGATCGATACGGTCGTCCGGGTCTATGCACCTAATTTTGCAAAAGGTTATATCTTCATGCCCGCCGTGGATTTCACTCAATATATGTCCGGAACCAGCCCCAAGGCGGATTTTACGAAAAAAGACTGGAACGAAGGGTTAAGTCCGTCCGAGTATCCCGTCAACACGTGGTTGGATATTATTACTTCCTCGTTGAAAAAATCGATCAAGGATCTGCCTTCGAGGTACAGGAAAACCAATTTGCAGGGGGATGCCGCATTAAATGACGCGTTCTGGTATGGGCAAGCCTTGGCTTACGGCGGCGTTCTAAGATCGGTGGACGGGGTTGCATCCTATAAGGATAACTCGGTCACGGGCATCATGGAATCGTTGAAGTTCAAGTTGGGCATGCTGGGGTTTGTCATTGCGGCCAACAGCGAGGTGGTGCCTGAACTGCAACAGCCGTCCGGAAGGTTCGATATCCGGACAAATCAGCCGCAGGATGTGGTATTGGACAGTTCCGCGGTGAAAATCGGGCAAAATGTAACCGTCAGTCTCGATCTTACGCAAAACTCGCAAGATTTGGCGATTTGGAAAAAAGCGCTGGACAGCGGACCGGTGAGCGGCGGGGGGATGATTGGCGCCGGCTATCCCAAGATCAAAATAAATTTGAAACGGACGGCGCCTTCCGTTGCGACTGCGGACAAAACCTCCGACTTTGCCACGGACGCTCCCTATAAAGGGGATGGCCAACCCGTTCCCATCACCGTGGAAGAATTGCAACCCCTGTTGGAAGGCAAAGAATGGATCGACTACATCGACAATACAAGTCTTGTTGCGATAGAGGAAGATCAGAAAATAGAGTATGTCTATACTGCGGAGGTTGAAATCCAGCTATCGGATACGCTTCTCATCCCATTAACCGCCGATGATGGCAACGCCGGAAAGTCGTTTTATCGGCCGGTGATCCCGCCGGAAGTGCGAGGCTACTATACCTCGCAGCCGTCGTATTGGTCGGAAATCAAGGAGGGGTCGCCGGGGAACGAGACATTCGAGGCGATGGCCGGAACGCCGACGACCCGCAGCCTGTATTTCGCCACCGGCGGATCCGAATTCATCGTCGATGTGGAGGTGGAATACGTGCCCGACATGACCTCCACCCGAACCTACCGGTCCTATTTTTCCGGTGTGCCCAGCGAATTCAAAGAAGGGGATCAGGCCAAAGCGTACACGGTCCCCTCCCCCAGCGGCGCCGGTTCATCCAGCCTGACCGTCAACGCCCACCAGGGGGGAACAGTGAGAGCCACGTGGACAGGGGTCTTGCCCTACACCGGAGCGGTTACCTGGGGGGACCATTGGGTCAACGTGAACAACAAATGGGACTATTCGGCTTACAATACGGCGAAAAGTCAAGCGCAAGCCTGGGCCGGCGCAGTCAATGGCTTCACCATTTCCCATAAGGCGGCCAGCGACGGTATCACGCGCAAATTCAACGGTTGGGGCGCTCATATAACGACAGACAGCAAAGTGGAGCCGAAAGGGTATGCTAACCCGGGGCAAAAAGAAATTCCGTGCACCCCCGTAGAGGGGGGAGGCTGTGTGGGAGGGCAGTCCTACGTTGCGTCGAGCGGCCAAAACGGAGCGGACGGCACGTTTACGATCACGGTGGAAGGCACCATCCCGGCCCGGATTATCGACGGCCCCTCCTCGATCTATGATCTGCCTGCGATTGAGGATACCTGGACCCAGACGGTGACGTACGATTACACCAAGATCAACAAAGCGAAAGTATGGAAGATCGAACAATCCAAAGTGAACGGGATGGTCGCCCTGACCGGCACGAACGAAATCACGGCCTCGATTGCGCAGGGAAACCCCACTCTGTTCTACAACATCGCCGATGAAAGCAAGCTTTCCACGGAAGCCAGCAAGGAAGGCCGGCTGCGGTATGCGCTGGAGACGGATCAACACGACGTAGTCGTTTGGAACGAAGGGCCGAGATCGAACAAGGACGACGGTCGGGGAGACAATGGGTGGATCAAGGGTCCCGGCCAGTCGGCGAACTGGGCCCACGGGATCATCTATACGAACCCGGGATATGGCGACACGCCGGATTACCACGCGGCGCATGCGACCGCGAAGGACAAGCTGACGCCGGAGTATCGGACGTTCGATCAAAGGCGCAAGACGAAGAAGGAAGTCACCGCGATATCGGACTTTCTGATCCTGCAGACATCGAGCGGGGATCAGTCCGTGATGTATTTTGAGAAGATGTCCGCTCCGGTGGAAGCGCAAAGGCAGGTGGACATTCCCAAAACGACGAAGGAAGCGCAATGGGAGGATAACCCGCTGTCGGCGGCCGACTGGAGCCCGGATCAGATTCATATCGGCTCCTACAACGGACAATACTATTCGCCTGCCACGAAGTACAGCGCGTTCCGGTCGAGCCCGATCGCGACCGTCTTCGATCGATTGCCCGGGGGCATGGTGCGTCCGGCGCGGCCGACTTCCGCGCTGCGGCTGATGCAAACGGGCATCGGTGTCATTCGCACGATCCCGAACGGCGAATACGTGACGGGCGATTCGAGCGTGTTTTACAAGCTCATTCTCGACCGCGGCGATGGCGGGACGATTTATCCGACGGGGCACAACGCCAAATACAATGAGCGGGGCGCGGAATTTGCCACCACCTATTCGGACCTTCACAGCAAGGTGAACAACATCGTGATTCATGACCCGGTTTCGACCGAATTCGCCATGATCGAACCGTTGGCGAACCGGGAGGATCAACGGACACCTTCCACGCAGGCGTTGGGCGGGAGCCTGCAGAAGGATCAGGTTGTGACGGAGACGAGGCTGAAAGCCGACCATCCCGCCCAAAACTATTTGTACAATGGCGACGCGGAAAAAGGGACAAGCGGGAACCAGCCTGTCGGGTGGATGAACGGGCAGCGGGGCGGGGCTTCCAATGCGTATGTTTTTACCCGACGCAATAACGATGCGGCCTGGACGATGTCCGGGGCAAGCTCCTTCGAGATCCGCGGGATCAATGAGCCTGCGGGAAGCTCGGGGTCCTATTATCAGGATTTGACCGGGTTGCCGACGGGTACCTCGTACACCTTGAGCGGCATGCTGTCGGCGCATCGCTCAACCGGCACGGTGGAGCTGTCTTTTTTCAACGGGTCCGGGACCTTGATCAAACAACTCGTGGCGGATCAGGTCAGCAACGTCTCCACGCCGCATCATTTCAGCACCTCGTTTGTTTCTCCGGCGGGGACGGCGAGAATCAGGGTGGAGCTGCGAAAAAGCGCGACCACATCCGGGACGACCAACAGTTACCTGTTCGCCGACGATTTGCGGCTTGTGGGCGACAAGGTGGGGGGCAAAGCGTTGGATTTTATCCCGATGGCTTACAAAACATATGAAGAGGAGACGGTGGAAAATCCCGATTATGTCGCGCCTCCCACGCCGGTGCCTGCCAGCACGACCACGTTTGAATATACGGGCGATGTTCAAACGTTCACGGCTCCGGTGACCGGCACCTATGTCCTGGAGGCCTGGGGCGCGCAGGGCGGCGGATTTCCCTCCAGCCCGTCCGTCGGCGGCTTGGGCGGGTACGCCAAGTCCGTCGTCGCGCTGATCAAGGATCAGGCCTACTATGTTTACGTCGGCGGCCGCGGCGGTCATTCGCCTTCCGATCACATCGACGGCTCCACCTCCGCCAACAGCAATGGCGGATGGAACGGCGGCGGCAACGGCGCGGGCACCAGAGGACCGGGCGGGGGCGGCCGTTCGGATGTGCGAACGGACGAAAACGATACGCAGTCCGTACTGGTCGTTGCGGCCGGAGGCGGCGGAGGCGGAAGCAGCGGCTCTTATGACAGCTCCGCGTCCCAGCCTTCCAGCGCTTATTTCCATGGAATAAACGGCTGCAGCGGATGGTACAGTTCATCATGGGAATATGACACCGGAGGCGGCGGAGGCGGCTACCATGGAGGCAATTCCATCTGCGGCGACGATCCGAGCACCGGATATGCGGGCGACAATTATTCGACGGGATCAGGCTCAACCGGCTCCTATGGCGTAAAGGAGGGTAACGGACAAGTCAAGATCACCTCGCCCGGCTACACCCCGGAGGTCGCAGGCATGAGGCAGGAGTTCGCCTATACCGGAGCGGCGCAAACCTTTACGGCTCCCGCAGACGGAGTATACACGCTGGAGCTTTGGGGCGCGCAGGGCGGAGATATCACAAGCTATTATCCGATTGAAGGAGGAAAAGGCGGCTATTCCAGTGGAAACGTTACGCTGGCCAAAGGCGATAAACTGCACATCTACGTAGGAGGAAAAGGGGCGGATCGTCAGGGGAACCATCCCTACAGCAACGAGTATGTACCCGGCGGATGGAATGGCGGCGGAGCCACCCAAACGTACGGAACCGGTACCCCGGGCGGCGGGGCGACCGACATTAGAAAAGGCGGTACTGTATTGGCAAACCGAATCATCGTTGCCGGCGGCGGAGGCGGAGGCGGTTGGACTTACGCCAAAGGCGGGGCAGGCGGCGGAACGATCGGGATCGACGGTACGTCGATGAACGGCTTCGGCACCGGCGCGCAAGGCGGAAGCCAAACGGCGGGCGGCGCGAAAGGATCGGCGAATGGTTCGAATC
>CAYYCV010000194.1:1987-7392 GCA_964470405.1 uncultured Caryophanales bacterium | reverse complement strand
CGAGCTGTTGGGCGAGGATGAAGCGAAAAGGTGGCTGTATACGGAGGAAGATGCGATTGTCGTAGGCGAGGAACGGAAGCACCCGTGGCGTTTGAGAGGGATGTTCGGCGCTTCGGCAACGTCCTATGGCTCGGTGGGGGAGCATTATATCCAATCGTTGGGCAATGGGGCGAAGCTGGCCGGCGGGTCCTGGATGAATACGGGCGAGGGCGGCGTGGCGCCGGATCATTTGATGTCCGGGGCGGATGTCGTGTCGCAGATCGGACCGGGGTTGTTCGGTTTTCGGGACGATGCGGGCCAGTTTTCGTACGAGGAATTTTTGACGAAAGCGATGGAGCCCCACATCAAAGCCTTCGAATTGAAGTTTGCGCAGGGGGCGAAAATCCGCGGAGGCCATCTGGAGGGAGCGAAGGTGAACGAGAAAATCGCCGCCATTCGCAAAGTCCCCATAGGCCAAACGGTGAATTCGCCCAATCGTTTCGCGTTTTTAAAAAATTCGGAAGATGCGCTCCGCTTTGTGAAGAAGCTGCAAGATATAGGCGGCAAACCCGTCGGCGTCAAGATCGTCGTCGGGGATCAGCATCGGCTGGAGCGTTTCCTGCAGGCCATGCTGGATTTGGATATTTATCCGGACTTCGTTACCGTCGACGGAGGCGAGGGCGGCTCGGGCGCGACCTTCAAATCGATGGCGGACGGGATGGGGCTGCCGTTATTCTCCGCTTTGATCACCATGGATGACGCGGCTCGCCGATACGGCGTGCGGGACCGGTTTAAAATTTTCGCTTCAGGCAAGCTGGTCACCCCCGACAAGGTGGCGATCGCGCTTGCGCTCGGCGCGGATGCGGTGAATTCGGCCCGCGGGTTCATGATGGCGAACGGCTGCATTATGGCGATGCAGTGCCATACCGGCAAATGTCCTACCGGGATCACCACGACGGATCCCAAATATATGGCGGCTTTGGTTCCGGAGGAGAAGCAATGGAGGGTGATGAATTATATCCTCCAGTTGCGGGAAGGGGTGTTTGCGCTGGCCGCGGCTTGCGGCTTGGAGAGCCCGCGCCAGTTCAGGCGCGAGCACGTGGTATTCAAAAACGAGTTGGGCCGTTCGGTGCGCATCGATGAAATATTCCCTTATCCGAATGCGGAAAGGATGCCGTCCAAAGCGAGTCCCGACGCCATCGGCGAAGTGGGATAAACCCCGCGGTCCGACACTATCATGATGGAGGTAAACGAATGAAAGCAAGCGATTTGATCGTACGTTGTCTGGAATCCGAAGGCGTCGAATATATTTTCGGGATTCCCGGCGAGGAAAATATCGATTTTATGGATTCGCTCACGCGATCCTCCATTCAGTTCGTATTGACCCGCCACGAACAAGGCGCGGCCTTTATGGCCGACGTCTACGGCCGTCTGACGGGCAAGCCCGGAGTTTGCCTGGCGACGCTGGGCCCCGGCGCGACCAATCTGATCACGGGGGTGGCGAATGCGCACCTCGACCGGTCCCCTCTGATCGCGATCACCGGCCAGGCTTTTCGCAACCGTCTCCACAAGGAGTCGCATCAAAATGTGGACACGCTGCAACTGTTCAAAGGCATTACGAAGTACGATCAACAGATTTTGTCCGCGCGCACGATCCCGGAGATCGTCCGCAAGGCGTTCGATCTGGCTACGACCGAGAGCATGGGCGCCGTCCACCTGCAATTGCCCGAAGACGTGGCCCGGGCGGAGACGGAGGGCTCGCCCTTGCCCATCGGCAAGCAGGCCAGGGCGATGCCGGACGAGTCCTCGCTGAAGGCGGCCGCGCAATGGATCGCGGAAGCCAAGCGCCCGATTGTCCTCGCGGGCAACGGCGTGATTCGGGATCATGCCTGGGCGGAGGTGCGCCGATTGGTGGAGAAGGCCAATTTGCCGCTGGTCAATACGTTCATGGCCAAAGGCATTTTGCCGTTCGACCATCCGCGGAATCTGTTCACCGTCGGCGGGCACCCTTATCCGGAGGAGCTGCGGCCGCTGCACAACGCCGATTTGATTATCGCCGTCGGCTTCGATCTGGTCGAATACGACCCGGTGGTGTGGAACGAGGACGGGGCCCGCAAGGTGTTGAATATTCATTCGATCCAGGCGGAAACCGACGCCCATTTCCCGGTGGAGCTCGATCTGGTCGGCAATTTGCAGGATACGTTAAGGGCGCTGTCCGAATGGACGGACGCGCGGCCCGAGCCTGTGGAACACGATCGAATCCGCGCCCGCAGGCTGGAGGAATTGCGCTCGATCCCCGCTTCGGAGCAGGAATTGCCGCGGAAGGTCATGTGGACTTTAAGCGAACAGCTTCCCCCCGAGTGCGTCGTGATTTCCGACGTCGGCTTGCATAAAGTCTGGGTATCCCGCTGGTATCAGCCGAAGGCGCCCGGCCAAACGATCATCTACAACGGTCTGGCTTCGATGGGCGCGTCGCTGCCCGGCGCGATCGGGAGCCGGTTGGCTCGGCCGGATTCGCCGGTGGTGGTCGTGTCGGGCGACGGCGGCTTCCTGATGAATTCGCAGGAATTGGAAACCGCACGGCGGCTTGGCCTCGATTTTACCGTCATCGTTTTCAACGACCAACGCTACAGCCTGATCGAAAAGCATCAGCGCGACAACCATTTGGCGGTCACGCAAATTTCTTTTCAAAACCCTGATTTCGAGCTGTATGCCCGAAGCTTCGGCGTGGCGCACCGGCGCGCGGAGACGGCGGAGGCGTTCGCGCAGGCGCTGGCGGAAGCGGTGGGGAGCGGAGAGTTGAATGTGCTGGAAGTGGTGCTGAGGAGGGAGCGATCGTGAGACAAACACAGCTTTGGATTGCGGGCCGGTGGGTGGATGCCCAAAGGCTCGTGCGGTTGGACAATCCGCATACGGGGGAAGCCATTGCAGAGATCGGCTACGCCTCTGCCGCCCAGGCCGGATTGGCCGTCGAAGCGGCCGCGCGGGCGTTCGAGTCGTTCCGCGAGACGCCGATTCATGAG
This sequence comes from uncultured Caryophanales bacterium, assembly GCA_964470405.1. Classification (GTDB taxonomy): domain Bacteria; phylum Bacillota; class Bacilli; order Paenibacillales; family CAYYCV01; genus CAYYCV01. The sequence goes on along the minus strand of CAYYCV010000194.1, from coordinate 4,390 downwards.
CGGGCCGCGATACTTTACCGCGTCGCGCAGATCGTGGAACAGCGTGCGGAAGAAGCGGCGCGGATCATTGCGGAGGAAGCGGCCAAGCCGATGAAAGCGGCGCGCGCCGAAATCCGGCGCACCGTTCAGACGTATGAGCTATCGGCCGAGGCCGCTAAAAACTTGTACGGCGAGGTGATCCCGATGGATGCCGCACCGCGCGGCGAAGATCATACGGCTTACGTCGTCCGCTGCCCGCTTGGCGTCGTCAGCGCGATTACTCCATTTAACTTTCCCTTCAACCTGGTGGCGCACAAGGTCGGCCCGGCCATTGCGGCGGGAAACGCGATCGTGCTCAAGCCGGCGGAAAAAACGCCGCTGTCTTCGCTGTTTCTGGCGGACGTGTTCCGGGAAGCGGGGCTTCCCCCGGGCGTATTGAACATTATTCCGGGCGACGGAAAGGAACTGGGCGACGTGCTGACCACGCACGAACAGGTGGCCTTCATCACCTTTACCGGAAGCCCGCGGGTAGGCAAGATCATCCGCGCCCAGGCCGGTCTGCGCAAGGTGACGTTGGAGCTTGGCTCCAATTCGCCGCTGCTGGTCGATCGGGGATTCGGTCCGCGCGACCTGGACCGGATCGCGGCGGAAACGGCCAAAGGCGCGTTTGCTTACAACGGCCAGGTGTGCATTTCCATTCAGCGGGTGTATGTGCATTCCAGCGTCTACGAGGAATTTGTCCGCTGTTTGACACAGCATGCGTCCCGTTTGAAAATCGGCAACCCGCTGGACGAGGACACGGATATTTCCGCATTGATCAACGGCGATTCGGCCGACCGGCTGAAAGCCTGGCTGGACCGCGCCGTGGCCGGCGGGGCGACCGTTCGCTGCGGCGGGACGTTCGACGGCCATATCATGCATCCGACCGTGTTGACGGACGTGTCGGCCGACGCCGAATTGAACTGCGAGGAAGCCTTCGGTCCGGTCGTTACGGTCGCTCCGTTCGAAGCGTGGGAGGATGCGATTCAAATGGCGAACCGCTCCAAGTTCGGCCTTAACGCCGGCGCGTTCACCAAGGATATCCAGCGCGCCTTTCAGGCCGCCAAACAGATTCAATCGGGCGGCGTGCTGATCAACGAAATTCCGACCTTCCGCGTCGATCAGATGCCCTACGGCGGCGTGAAGGAGAGCGGAGTGGGGCGCGAAGGAGTTCGCTATGCGATGGAGGATATGATGGATTTGAAGCTGATCAGCTTTCGCACCGGGTTTTACGAAGAAGAGCAGTAGGGTGAAGAAGTGCGGCGCCGCCTGCTTCTAGCCATTGCGTTTATTCGGCGACTTCGATATGATACCTTTAAGCCCTTTGATGAAAGGGCATACTTTTTATGAGGAGGATTTGCTATGAAGGGATTATCGGGTAATTTTACCGCAAGGGAAACCTTTCGCATCGGGGGTGAAATATACCATGAACCCTAGTTCGCTCAAACCGGAAAAAGTTCAATTGATGAATCAACTGGTCTATTTCGACGAGGAAAAATCCGCATTTCTGGATCATTATTTTCCGCAGCACGGCAGGGAACGGCAGAGAGCGGCTCAATTTCTTTCCGATTACACCGCTGCGCTGGAAAAATCCGTGTCCACCTTCGATAAGGGCGGCTTGCACTCCGTTGTTTTGATAGGAAGCCGCGTCCAAACGAAAGATATGGAGGATCAGGCGAAGGAGACGTTTTTTATCGTGTTTCCGAATCAGGCGGACCCTGATCAAAATTTGATTTCATTTTTGTCCCCCATTGGTTTCCAATTGTTGTTGGCTGCGCCGGGCGAAGTCCGGACGATTGAAGTGCCTACCGGGAGTTTTACCGTGTTGATCGAAGAAGTCGACTATGCCAATCTGGGCGAACCGGATGAGATGGGTTAGATGAAATAGATGAGATGGATGAATGAAAGCTTTTGTTGATGCGAGCAGTTGCCGTTCCGGCGACTGCTCTGTTTGCGTTCCGCAAGCGAGCGCCATTCTTCCATCCGAGTCTTGCTTTATACTCAAATTTGATTATACTAATTAAAGTATAATATTCCAACGAGGGATGAAGGGGACTGTCTATGAATTTGGAAAAAACGAATGTAAAATTAACGGTTGTCGCTTTGATGCTCGGTTTGCTGCTGGCCGCGCTGGATCAAACGATCGTGGCTACGGCGATGCCGACCATTCTCGAGGATTTCGGCGGGCTGGATCAATTCGTGTGGGTCTATTCCGCGTATTTGATTACCAGCGTGGCCGGCATGCCGATCTTCGGCAAGCTGTCCGATATGTACGGGCGCAAACATTTTTTCCTGCTCGGGCTGGTCATCTTTATGATCGGTTCCGCGCTTTGCGGCACGTCGGGCGATATGACGCAGCTCATTGTGTATCGGGCGATTCAGGGA
>CAYYCV010000194.1:567-1977 GCA_964470405.1 uncultured Caryophanales bacterium | reverse complement strand
GAGCGCTGATGCCGGTTGTGTTTACGATCATATACGATATATTTCCCGCGGAGAAACGCGGAAAGATGCAAGGGCTGTTCGGCGCGGTGTTCGGATTGTCCAGCGTGTTGGGTCCGCTTGCGGGCGCTTTCTTTACGGACTACGTCAATTGGCGCTGGTGCTTTTATATCAACCTGCCCCTCGGCGTCATTTCGTTTGCCATGCTTTATTTCGCCTATCATCAATCGCCTTCCCGCCAGCGGCAGAAAATCGATTTTATCGGCACGTTTCTGATGATTGCGGCGATCGTCTGCCTGATGTTCGGTCTGGAGTTCGGCGGCAAGGAATTTGCCTGGAACGCATGGCCGTCCTATAGCTTGTTTGGCGGCTTTGCGGTGTTGTTGGCCGTTTTTCTCTGGTGGGAGAAAACGAAGGCCGGCGATCCGTTGGTCAACCTTGGCTTGTTCAAGAGCCGCTTGTTTGCTTCCAGCATGGGGATCGCTTTCTTCTACGGAGCCTTGATGATCGCCGGCTCGGCCTATATTCCGCTGTTTATCCAGGGGGTGTTCAGCGGAACCGCCACCAGCGCGGGCCTTGTATTGACGCCGATGATGCTCGGCGTGGTGGCGAGCAGCGTGATCGGCGGGCGGTTGATCGATCGATTATCCTATCGTAAAATCATGCTGTTCTCCGTGGCTCTGATTCTTCTTTCGCTGGCTTTGCTGGGCACGATCTCCGTCGATACGAAGCATTGGGTCGTTACGGTGTATATGGTTGTCATGGGCCTGGGTCTGGGTTCGTCCTTCCCGGTCATCGCGATCTCCGCGCTGCACAACCTGGAATTTAAACAGCGGGGCAGCGCCAATTCGATGAATACCTTTTTTCGCACGATCGGGTCGGCGATTGGCATCACGATATTCGGAACTTTGCAAACCCATTATTTAAAAGACAGCCTGCAACGGTTGGTGCCGCCGCAATTCGCCGCGAAGATCGGCGACGGGAGGGCATTGCTGCAAGAGGAAGTGAGAAAGCTGATTCCGCCCGATGCATATCAAACGATGCTCGGCGCGTTGGCCGATTCGATCGCCCACATTTATCAATGGTCGATCATTTTGGGCGTTCTCGCGTTGGCGGCCATTCTGTTGATGGGGGGAGCCAGAATGGAAGTCCCCGCGAAGGGCGAACCGGAAGGGCAGCGGCGGTGAACGAAAATGTCGATGAAACTGGCTATATTGGGCTTGTTAATGGAGGGCGACAGGCATCCCTATGAAATTTCGCACACGCTGAAGGAACGGAAGATGGACCATTTTTTTAAAATTCAGGACGGTTCGCTCTATTACGCGATCGACCGGCTTCGCGAAGGCGGCTATGTCGAAGCGGTGGAAGTGGTCAAGGCCAGCCATCGGCCGGACAAAACGATCTATCGGGTCA
>CAYYCV010000194.1:0-557 GCA_964470405.1 uncultured Caryophanales bacterium | reverse complement strand
GGTCACGGAGTAGGGAAAAAGAAAATTCCAGCAGTTGTTGATCGCGCAATTGGAGCAAAAAAACGGATTTTTTCATCCGATCTACGCGGGCCTCGCTTTTTCGCTGCATGGGGACGAACGGCAAATGGCCGATGCGCTTGAGCGAAAAATAGAGCAATGCGAGCTGGAAGCCAGGCATATGAAGGAAATTTATTACGAGCACATTCCCATCGTGCCCCGCAGCGTGCTTCATTTGATGTGGGGGCGTTACGAGCATTTGCTGACGGAGTTGGAATGGTTGAAACGCGTGTATGCCGACGCCCGGGCAAACCGGTTGAAGGATCGGGGCGCGGATCCGGGGTGGGAACGGTCGGACGGCGATTGAGCCGCAATCTGTTATTTTATCGCGAATCTGTTATTTTATATTGAATGAAAGATTGCTATAATCGTAAAAGGCCGGTGAAAAACACCCAAAAAAAGGAGAAATGAATTCCCGATGAACATCAGAGTAGGGATTTGCGGATATGGAAACCTTGGAAAGGGAGTGCGCCAGTCGAGCGAACAAAATGCAGATATGG
>CAYYCV010000193.1:0-7433 GCA_964470405.1 uncultured Caryophanales bacterium | reverse complement strand
GGGTGGGGGCATGGGTTGGGGAAACGCCAGCGGTCGCCTTTGCCCGCGGATTTCTCCTATATCGGGCTGAACATCGGGAAATGGGTGGGCAACTGCGATCGGAAACCCATGCCCATCTCGGAGCCGCCTGTTTTTTACCACACTTTTAAACCATCACAATCATGGGAAGGTGAGTTGGAATGAGTACGATTCAACCGCACGGCGGAACATTGATCAATCGATTGGCGACGGGACGGGACAGGGAGGCGCTGCTGCAAACGGCCGGATCGCTGCCGCAAATCCAGGTCGACAACTGGGCGATTTCGGATATCGATCTGATCGCGGTCGGCGCTTTTTCGCCCTTAACGGGCTTTATGAATGAAAAGGACTATCGGTCCGTATTGGATCATATGCGGCTGGCCGACGGCACGGTGTGGACCATTCCGGTCACGCTCGCGGTGCCGGACGAGACGGCGGCCTCTTTGAACGTTGGGGAATCGGTGGCGCTGGTCGGCGAGAAGGATGACAAGGTCTATGCGATCATAGAGGTGCAAAGCGTCTATAAGGTCGATCAGCGGCAGGAGGCGGTCAAGGTTTTCAAAACCGATGAGTTGGAACATCCGGGAGTGAAAAAATTGCTGTCCCGGCCGGCCAATTATGTCGGCGGTCCGATCCGGGTGTTGAATCGGCTGGAGCGCACCAAATTTACCGGGTTTTATTACGATCCGGCGGAAACCAGGGCCATCTTCGAGCAGAAGGGCTGGAAGTCGGTGGTCGGTTTTCAGACCCGCAATCCGGTTCACCGCGCGCATGAGTATATTCAGAAATGCGCGTTGGAAACCGTGGATGCCTTGTTCCTGAATCCGCTGGTCGGCGAAACCAAAGCCGACGATATTCCGGCCGATGTGCGGATGAAAAGCTATCAGGTGCTGTTGCAGCACTATTATCCGCAAAATCGGGTGCATTTCGGCGTTTTCCCGGCGGCAATGCGGTATGCCGGCCCGCGCGAAGCGGTTTTTCATGCGATGGTCCGCAAAAATTACGGATGCACGCATTTTATCGTCGGACGGGATCATGCCGGGGTCGGCAACTATTACGGCACGTACGAATCGCAGCAAATTTTCAGCAACTTCTCGGCGGAGGAGCTCGGCATTCGACCGCTGTTTTTCGAGCATAGCTTTTTCTGCACCAAATGCGGCAACATGGCGACCAGCAAAACTTGCCCGCACGATGTTTCCGATCATCTGCATTTGTCGGGAACGAAGGTTCGCGCTTTGCTGAGGAATGGAGAATGCCCTCCGAAGGAGTTTTCGCGCCCCGAGGTGGCCAAGGTGTTGGTCGAGGGGTTGGCCGAACGCGAGCGGCTCGCTTCCTCCAGCGGCATTTAAAGTGTGGCGAACAACAGGCAGCTCCGCGATTGGGCATCGGTTTCCGATCGCAGTTGTCCACAGATTTCCTCATTTCACCGTCTTTTTAGGAAGAAATCTGCGGACAAAGGCGACCACTTCATTTCTCCAACCGATGCCCAATCGCTGCGCTGCTTTGTTCGCCGCACTTGAAATTCGGCCATGAAAGGGAAGCGCAAATCGGTCTATTTGTCCACTTTGTCCCATATAGTAGGGATGAGGTGGATTTTTTCATGCGAAAAAAACGGAAAAAATGGTTGATCTGGATTACGCGGCGCGGCGCGATTCGCGCCGCTTTGGCCGGGGTTGTCGCCGTCTTCCTCGCCTTGGTGCTGTCCTACGATTTTCCCGCGATCAAGACGTGGCTTTCATGGTCGCTGCCGCTTTCGGGCAAGGTGATCGCCGTGGATGCGGGACATGGCGGAGCGGACGGGGGAGCCGTCAGCGCCGGCGGCGTGCAGGAGAAGCATATCACGCTGGCGATCGCCAAGGATTTGCGCGATTATTTGCAGGAGGCCGGGGCGATCGTGGTCATGACCCGTGAAACGGATCGCGACCTGGCCGATGAAGATACGCGGGGATTAAGCCGGCGCAAGACGGAGGACCTGCTGCGGCGGGTGGACAAAGTCCGCTCCAGCCGGGCCGACGCGTTGATCAGCATTCACCTGAACAGCATCCCTTCCAGCCGATGGCACGGTGCGCAAACTTTTTTTTATCCGCAAAATGAGGAAGGCAAAAAACTGGCCGTGCTGATCCAGGAGGAAATCAAAAAGAACCTCGGGAACACCGATCGCGAGGCGAACACGGTGGACAGCGTGTATTTGCTGAAAACGCTGACCATTCCCGCGGCTTTGGTCGAGGTCGGCTTTCTGTCCAATCCGCAGGAGGCGCAACTGATGACGGATGCCGGGTATCAGAAAAAGGTGGCCGCTTCGATATACCGCGGCATTTTGAGATTTGCGGCGGGCGAGCAGCCGGCGCCGTCCTCCTGAGAAGGCGGCGCCCGCATCGGACAGGCTTCGGTCCATACGGAGTAAACTGCGGCGCGCATCGGACGGATTTTGGCCCGCATCGGGCAAGCTTCCGCAAAGTGTTTCAATTTCGTTGAAAAACGGCCTTCCCCTTTCATTGGAACCGGGAAAAGTTGTGTTATAATAAAGCCGTCGGAATGGAAGAATGAAATTACAGAAGGTGAAGTGAAGATCATGGTGGATAGGGAACAGGTGCTGGAAGCCTTAAAACCGTTGCAGGAGCCCCGGTTTCGTCAAAGCCTTGTTGAATTGAACCTGATTCGGGATATTTTGGTCAGGGATTCCAGGGTCAATCTTAGCGTGGTGTTAAGCGAGTCGGACGAGGCGTTCCGGTCGGGGCTTCAGGCCCAAATCGAGCAAATATTGAAGAAGCTTGGCGCGGAGGATGTCCATATCCGTTTCCGTCAAATAACCGATTTTGAACAAGCGAAAATAGAGAGGTCGTCCCGAACGGGGAACGACCGGCCGGGGAATGCGAATGCATCCGGCATGGACGAGATGCAGCAGCGCAGGCAAGCCGAAATGAGCGCGGGCGGCATGCCCCCGTTGCTTGCCCCCGGTTCGAAAACGCAGTTTATAGCGGTGGCTTCCGGAAAGGGCGGCGTGGGCAAATCGACCGTGACCGTCAACCTGGCCGCGGCGCTGGCTCGCAAAGGCAGGAAAGTCGGCATTATGGACGCCGATATTTACGGCTTCAGCGTGCCCGACATGATGGGTATCGAAGAGCTTCCCGTGACGGAAAACAACGCGATCATTCCGGTTGAAAAATTTGGCGTCAAGGTCATTTCGATGGGGTTTTTCGTGCAGGACAACGCGCCCGTCATTTGGCGCGGCCCGATGCTGGGCAAGATGCTGCGCAACTTTTTCAACGAGATATCGTGGGGGGAGATCGACTACATGCTGCTGGATTTGCCGCCGGGCACAGGCGATATCGCGCTCGATGTGCACCAGATGATCCCCCACAGCAAGGAAATTCTGGTCACCACGCCGCATGCCACCGCTTCGTTCGTCGCCGCCCGGGCCGGGGCGATGGCGACCCAGACCCATCATGAAATTCTGGGCGTCGTGGAGAATATGGCGTATTACCAATGCAGCCACTGCGGGAACAAAGATTACGTGTTCGGCCGCGGGGGCGGGGCCAAGTTGGCGGAGGAACTTCGCACCGATCTGTTGGGGCAAATTCCTTTGCAAGCGCCCGACAATCATCCTTCGGAGGCGGACTATTCCCCCGCCGTCTACAAGGCGGACTCCGATATTGGCCGAATCTATACGGGCATGGCGGAAGCCGTAATCGCCAAGATTGAAAAAAACTAAAAGCGAAAGGGCCGAATCGGGAACGCCGAACCTCGGCCCTTTTCATTGTCGGATCATGGGTCGGATCAATCCGCTTTGTTTTTCTTTTCCTCTTCTTGCTTCTTCGGCTTGGACTGTTCCTCCATCGCTTTTTGCATTAACTCCATAAGCTCCGCGCGAAACAAAGGGCTTTCCAACGATTCCTTGATCGCCGTCATGGTTTGTTTGCGGTAATCGGGTCCTTTCAGAACGTCGATCAGCATCTTTTCAAATTCGGGGTTTTTCATGGCGTTTATGACCAGCGACTGGTATTCGGGGTCCTTCATCAGATCTTTTTGCAACTGTTTGTTTTGCTTCTGAATGGCCTTTGCGAAATCTCCGGCGAATTTGGGATCGGTCATCATATCTTCAAGGATCTTGGGGTAATTCGGATCCGTCAACACGTCTTTGACGGCCAGTTGAATTTGTTGGCCTTGGGGGGATTGCAGCATTTGCATGCCCTGCTCGCCATTTTCGCTGTTTTGTTTTCGAACGGCTGTTTTCATCGCTTTCTGGCCCTCTTCGGATTTCAGGATATCCAGCACCATCGACTTGGTTTCCTTGTAGTTCATCATTTCGCCGCGCTCCGAATTGGCCGCGCAAGCGGAAAGAATGAACAGCGCCAAGAGGAGCGGCGCCATTCGCCGGGAACGTTGGATCATTCTGCTCGCTCCTTTCCACTCCGAATATCATTTCTTATTATGCGGAGCGGACGATGACTTTATGTTGGAGGAATATTGGCTTTTTTTCGGCAGTGTTGATACAATCGGATATGAAGGATGTTGTCGACGGAATGTCGCCGGAAGGGATGAAAGCTTTGACGCTGAGAAACTGGATTTACTTGTTTTGGACCACGCTGGTCGCGGGGGCGCTTGCTTCGCTGGCGGCGGGATTGATCCTTCAGGGAATGGATCGGGAATTTATGTTTTTGGGATCGTCCGGCATCGGATTCAATCTGTTCGCCATGTTGATGGGCGGGCTCATGTTCAGCATTATTAGTCAGATGGGGCTTTTCGCTTATCTGACCTTAAATTATATCGCTATTGGCATTTTCCGTAAAAAATATTGGTGGAATTTTGTGCAGCTTCTTCTGACCGTTATCGGTTTGTTTGAGCTTTTTTATTTGCGGCGGCTCGGGTTTCCCGACACGTACAGCGGATGGCACTACGCCGTTCTTCCCGCCGCGCTGCTGGTCGCGGGTTGGGCGGTCGCCTACTGGAAGGTCAAGCTGACCCACGCCGGAGCCTGGATTCCGACGCTGTTTTTTATCATTGTGGCCACCGCCGTCGAGGCGATTCCCGCATTGCGGCTGAACAATCCGTCTTCCAGCTTTTTTATGGTTTTTCCGCTGTTCGTGTGCAATGCGTGGCAGATTCTCAGGCTCCATCGGCTGGTCGGTTCGAAGCGCGCCGCGTGAACGGCGTTGGCGGGCAACGGCGATCGGAAATCCGGACCTGAGCAGCGCGCTGGGCGCCGCCTGGATTTCGCCATATTTTTCTAAACCCGGTCCTGAACGACGTTGTCCTTCATTTCAGCATGGTTGATCAGTTCCGACACGGTGGCGAACGTGTAGCCTTCCGACCTCAATTGGTCGATGATGGCGGGCAGCGCCAGGTGGGTTTGCTGACAGGAATCGCTGGCATGCATCAGGATGATGTCGCCGGGATGGGCTTTGGTGACCACGCGCTGAACGATGCGGTCCACGCCTTTGTTCATCCAGTCCAAAGAGTCGGTGTCCCATTGGATGACGGTGTAGTTCAACTGTTTGGCGATCTGCAGCACCCTTTGGTCAAAATCGCCGTTGGGCAGCCGGATCAAGGAAGGAGCGGTTCCGATTTCTTCGGATAAAATCAGGTGGGCCGTCTGTATTTGTTTGCGGATCTCCTCGTCGCTCAAGCTGCTGTAGTTGGTGTGTTCATGCCCATGGCTGCCGATTTCGTAGCCGGCGTCGACGATTTTTTTAACGATATCGGGGTGGCTTTTGGCCCAGGGAGACGAGAGGAAAAAGGTTGCTTTTTTCACTCCTTTGTCTTGGAGGGCTTGCAGGATCGGCTCCGTGCGGACATCGCCCCAACTGATGTCGAAGGTTAAGGCCAGCACTTTGTCCTGGGTCACCACGCTGTAAACGGCGGAAGGCTCATTTTGCGAAAACACGGAAATGCTGTCCTTCTGCGAGTAGATCACGCCCGCCGTAAACAGCAGAGCGACCAGGATAAATAAATATCGTTTGACTTTCCTGGCATTGACGACATAAAAAAAATTCATCGGTACGACCCCCTTCGATTTATACATATGCCCGTACATTTGTTTTATGCAGACATGCCGAAACATTCCAGGGGCATTTGGGAGGCAAACTATGAGGAAGCTGTTTGAGGAATTTATCATCGACTTGCGCGGTATGAAGCATTACCTGATTGCGGCCGTTGTCGTTTTTTTGGCGGGCATTTTTCTCGGTTTGACGGCAACGGATGCCCTGCGCCAGTTTATTCAGGAAAAAATCGCCGGCGTGGCCGAACTCGCCAGCAGGCTAAGCGAGCAGGACACCCCGCAGCTATGGTTTTTCGGCTATATTTTTTTGAATAATTCGATTCAGTCCATTCTGATCATTTTCTTCGGCGTGCTGTTTGCTTTGTATCCGCTGTTTGCGCTGGTGGTCAACGGCATGATGCTCGGATATTTGTTCGGACGGATTCCCGACGCCCATGAAGCCTGGATACTGGCGGCGAAAGGGATTTTGCCGCACGGCATCATCGAGATTCCGGCCATTTTGCTGGCCAGCGCATACGGCATCAGACTGGGGGCTTTGATGTTCAAGGCGGTGTTGAGGCTGCCGCTTCGAATGATGCGAAACCAACCGGCGCGAGGGGGGGAATGGGCCCATTTTTTTAAAATGACGCTTCCGCTTATGCTTACGCTGGTGTCGGCTTTGTTTCTGGCCGCGGCGATCGAAAGCACGCTGACCTATTGGTTGATGAAGCAAGGGTAAAAGTGCGGTGAAAAAGCGGTGCAGGGATGGGGGATAGGTTGGAGAAACGACAGCGGCCGCCTTTGTCCGCGGATTGCTCCCTGATCAATGGCTGAAAATCGGGAAATCGGCGGGCAATAGCGATTGAAAACCCATATCCCAACACGGAGCCGCCTGTTTTTCACCACACTTGTAAACCGAATAAAAAAAGCATCCAGAATTTCAACATGAACGAAGGGAGATACAATAAAGATATGATCGGGGTCTTGTTCAACGAGAGAGAATGCAAGGAACTGAATTATTTGCTGCGCCGGGAACTGGATGAAATGCTGCTGGATTTGGGCGACTCCAGAATCGACAAGGAAGTGAAGGACGCGATCGAATCCAGATATAAAATTATTTTTAGAATGTATGCGCGTCTGGCTTCGCCGATTGAGTTGTCCAAGTATGTGAGAAACCGGAATTACACGCAAAAATAAAAAGCTCTCAAGCGATGGCGCGGGGGCGCGGCGTGGACTTTTTTGAAAACGTTTCCGAAATTAACCTTAACTTGGTTTTTCTGGAGTCGATCCGGCGGGCAGAACCGTTCTTCCGTTTTGCCCAAAACTTGTATGACGGGATTATTTTAAAGTGGAGAAAATTGGACTTGCACTCATAAAGTCCGTTGTGATATATTAATAAAGTCGCCGAAAAGAGACGGCGGTGCAAGAGGATGTTGAA
>CAYYCV010000192.1:0-7474 GCA_964470405.1 uncultured Caryophanales bacterium | reverse complement strand
TTCCGCCCGGCTTCGTCGGATTGCTGACGACGCCCAGCAGCACCAGAACGCCCAATACCCCATTGACAATTTCATCGTATTGTTCATTCACAACCTCCACCCCGAATGCCCGCAGCACCATCAAAACCAGCGCCGCGACCGAGACCCATAGCCCATAGTTCCGCAGGCGTTTCTTGTTCATTTGCCTTTCACCTCCTTCAAAGCCGCCAGCGCCGCGGCCAATTCCTCGCGCGTCACCGGCTGCTCCGGACGGAACGTCCCATCCGGGTAGCCCGACAAAATACCGGCGTTTTTCACGGCGGCAATGGCCGGCGCGCTCCAGCGTGTCCCCTCCACATCCGGGAACGGGCCGGTCTGCGCCAACTTTAGCCCATAAAACTCGACCAGCCCCTCCGCAATCGCCTTTGCGCAGGATTGCCGATAACCATCCGACCGCAGCCGGTTTGCTTCCGCCTCATTCGTCATGAACCCGCATTCACAGAGGATCGCGGTCATGCGGGTTTCCCGCAGCACATGGAAATCCGCAAATTGAACGCCGCGATCCATCAGGCCGGTTTCCATGAGCAAATGCCGCTGCACCACGCCGGCCAACTTTACCGCTTCGCCCGGCTTCGTGACGTAAGCGTAGGTTTCGATCCCGTGCGCGGCATCCCACCCGCCGGAACCATGGGCGTTCGCATGGATGGACACGAACACGTCCGCTTTCCAGGCGTTGGCCCGGTCTGTCCGTTCCCGGAGCGGCACATCCCGCCCATCCTCGAAGGTGGTCAACATCTCCACATCGGCGTACGGTGTGAGTCGCCCGATCATATACCGGGCTGTGGCGGCGTTGAATTCATACTCGTGCATGAAGCTTCCATCCGGGAATTTCGGCGTTCGTTTCCCCGGCGTGTCCGGCCCATGTCCTGCATCCACAGTTATTTTCATCGCGATCCGCCTCCTTTCTTAATACAACCGGGACAAAAGATTTCGCGGCCCACGGCAGCAACGGAACGTTCCATTAACTCATCTGCAAGTGTTGGCATCACTCCATTTGCCGGAACTTGTCCCTCTCGCCTAAAAAAGCTGGTAACGCCAATCCGGCGATTGCGACTACTCCACCATATGCAATCTCCCTGCCTGTGGTACCGGCCATTGCCGTCCGGGCCAATGCATCCGCATATGCAGGACAGGCGTTGAATGGCGGAGCCAAAATAGGGGAGGTACTACAAATGGACGAAAAGTTGAAAAATAACGGTCTGTGGGAAGCCGGCCGAATGATGCCGCCGGAGCAACGAGAAGCGCCGATCGCGCGAAAACAACCGGGAAAGGCCCATCCCATGCCGACGAGGGAAGAATTGGCGCTTGTTCGAGCGTACGCCACACTCCCGTTTCTAGCCAACATCGTGGAAAAGAACCTTAAACAGATTGAACTTTCTTTCTACACCTTGAAGCCGCTTTATATTTCAACCACCTTGATCCTGCTCGAAAACATCCATACGGATCTTGCAAAAGTGAAAAAAGCGCTCAAGCAGCACAATATCCGTATTCTCAACGAAGAAATGCTCGATGCGGGAATGAAGTACGAGTACATTTGCAATGACTATGAAGGCGAATTGTCCTTTTGATATTCTGCGTCATTCTGGTCATTCTTTTGGCAAACGATAAGCTGCTTCTCCGTAGAGCCGTAGTGGACACTTATAACCAATGGAGAAGCGACATTTACTCCATCCAGACGCTCCTCCAAACCTCTTCAGATAGCCCGGCAAATCCAGATTCCGTCGCCATCCAAAAGGCTTACGACGCATTCAATATCACCAGCGGAAAAATCAATAATGCCGTGGTCTATCCTTCACCGGCAAGCCGAACAAAACAAATGGCGGCTAATTTGAATTTTGAGCTTAACAACGAATTTAATGCTTTACAAAACGATGAACATCCCGATAAGGATCGGGCTTTTCTTGCCGCACAGTTCGTTATTATCGCAAAGCAATTGCCTCAAAAGGTCAACTCTGTCAGTCAGCTCGGCAAACTCAGCGACGACATCAACGAAGTGACCGAAAAGTTGCACAAAAATTTTGCGAGTTACTTGGAAAATCTTGAATGACTTCACTTCCCCTTTGAGCTTCCTGGGTCGGCAGCTCGGATACAGCGCAAAAAGAATCCGCAGAAAAAATCTGCGGATTCCATAACGAAACGTTTATTTTTGACCGACGGGTGAAAAAGTGCCCATCGTCGATACAATCGTAAAAGCCTTATCCGATGCTGCCTTCCATCTCGAACTTGATCAAACGATTCATTTCCACCGCATATTCCATCGGCAATTCCTTCGTGAACGGCTCGATGAAGCCCATAACGATCATCTGCGTTGCTTCCGACTCGCTCAGGCCGCGGCTCATCAGGTAGAACAGTTGCTCCTCGGACACTTTGGACACCGTCGCTTCATGCTCCAACGTGATGTTGTCGTTCTTGATTTCGTTATACGGAATCGTATCCGAAGTGGATTCTTTATCCATGATCAGCGTATCGCACTGCACGTTGGACTTGGACCCCTGCGAGTTTCTTCCGAAGGAAGCCAATCCGCGGTACGTGACTTTCCCGCCGTGCTTACTGATCGATTTGGAAATGATCGTCGAGGTCGTATCCGGAGCCAAGTGGGTCATCTTCGCCCCGGCATCCTGGTGCTGTCCCCTGCCGGCTACCGCGATCGAAAGCACGCTTCCTTTGGCGCCCCGCCCTTTCAAAATCACAGCCGGATATTTCATCGTCAATTTCGAGCCGATGTTGCCGTCCACCCACTCCATCGTGGCATTCTCCTCGGCTACGGCGCGTTTGGTCACAAGATTGTAAATGTTCGGCGCCCAGTTTTGAATCGTCGTATAGCGGGCCCGCGAATTTTTCTTGCAGATGATTTCCACCACGGCGCTGTGCAGCGAATTGGTGCTGTAAATCGGCGCCGTACAGCCCTCGACGTAGTGGACGAAGCTGCCCTCGTCGGCGATAATCAGCGTCCGTTCGAACTGCCCCATATTCTCCGAATTGATCCGGAAATAAGCTTGCAGCGGGATCTCGCACTTCACACCCTTGGGGATATAAATAAAGCTGCCCCCGGACCAAACCGCGCTGTTCAAAGCGGCGAATTTGTTGTCGCTCGGAGGAATGATCGTGCCGAAATGCTCCTTGAAAATCTCCGGATGCTCGCGCAAAGCCGTATCCGTATCGGTGAAAATAACGCCCTGATCGGCCAAATCCTTCTGCATGCTGTGGTATACCACTTCCGACTCATACTGCGCCGAAACGCCGGCCAGAAACTTCTGTTCCGCTTCGGGAATTCCCAGCTTGTCAAAGGTTTCCTTGATTTCCGAAGGCACTTCTTCCCAGGTTTTTCCTTGGGATTCGGCGGGTCTCACGTAGTATTGAATGTCGTCGAAATCCAGATCGTCGAGGTCGCCCCCCCAACGCGGAAGCGGCATTTTGAAAAACTGCTCCAGGGATTTCAGGCGAAAATCAAGCATCCATTCCGGCTCGTTTTTAATCCTCGAAATTTCTCTGACGATTTCGGGGGTCAACCCTTTGCCCGATTGGAAAACCGACTGGTGCTCATCCCGGAACCCGTATTGGTAATCTTCCATTTGAGGCATTTTCTTCGCCATTCTAAACCCCTCCGTTTCGTATTGTCTGATCGATTCCCTTTTTCAAAGCGTTCCACGGCAGCAGCGCACATTTGATGCGGGCGGGAAATTTGTTGACGCCGGACAACGCCTCGATATCCTCGTATTCAAACGCAACCGTTTCCCCTTTCATCAGCCCGGAGAAATTCCCGGCCATCTCCAGCGCTTCCGCCACGCTTTTCCCCTTGACCGCATCGGTCATCATCGAGGCCGAAGCGAGGCTGATGGAACAGCCTTCCCCCGTAAACCGGGCGTTCTCCACCACCCCGTCGCCATTGATTTGCAATTGCAGGGAGATGCGGTCGCCGCAGGTCGGATTATTCAGTTCAACGGTCACGGCATCCTCATCAAACTTGCCGTTATTGCGCGGCGCCTGATAATGATCCATGATCACCCTTCGGTATAAATCATCTAACTGCATGGCTGAAGTACTCCTTCGTTTTAAGTAAAGCCTTCACCAACTGATCGACTTCTTCCTCGGTGTTGTACAGATAAAAACTGGCGCGCGCCGTGGCCGATACTTGAAGCCAGCGCATCAACGGTTGGCAGCAATGATGGCCCGCCCGGACGGCCACGCCTTCCGAATCCAGCACGGTGGCCACATCGTGCGGATGCACGCCGGCCAAATTGAAAGTAACGAGCCCGGTTCTTTCCGTTCTCGGTCCGTAAATTTCCAGGTCTCCAATTTTGGACAACTGTTCTACCGCATATTGGGTAAGCTCTTGTTCGTGGCGGAATATCCGGTCCATGCCGACTTCCTCCAGAAAATCGATCGCTGCTCCCAGGCCGACAGCGCCCGCGATAATCGGCGTCCCCCCCTCAAATTTCCAGGGGAGATCCTTCCACGTGGCATCGTACAGTTCCACATTGCCGATCATTTCCCCGCCAAACTCGAACGGCTCCATTTGCTCCAGCAGCGCCTTCCGGCCATACAGCACCCCGATTCCGGTCGGGCCGCACATCTTGTGGCCGGAGAAAGCATAGAAGTCGCAATCCAGATCCTGCACATCGACGCGCATATGCGGGGTGCTTTGCGCGCCATCCACCAGGATGACGGCGCCGCGCTTGTGAGCGATCGCGGCCATTTCCTTCACCGGATTGATCACGCCCAGCACGTTGGAAACATGCATCACGGAAACGATTTTGGTCCGATCCGTCACCATCTCCTCCACATCCGCCAGGCGGAGCGTGCCGTCCGGCTGTAGCGGCAAATACCGAAGCGTGGCGCCGGTGGCTTTGGCCGCCTGCTGCCACGGGATCAGATTGCTGTGATGCTCCATCATCGTGATCAATATCTCGTCGCCGGGCTTGCAAACCGAACGGGCATAGCCCGCGGCCACCATGTTGATCGACGTCGTCGTTCCGCGCGTAAACACGACCTCCTCGGTCGAACCCGCATGGATGAACCGGACGACTTTCTCCCGCGCCCCTTCATAGGCGTCGGTCGCCCGCGATCCCAGCGTGTGCACTCCGCGATGAACGTTGGAATTGTCGTTCTCGTAATAATGCTTCAACGCTTCCACCACCGCCAGCGGTTTTTGCGAGGTGGCGGCGTTGTCCAGATACGCCAAAGGATGCCCATTTATTTGCTGATCCAGTATAGGAAATTGCTTGCGAATCTGTGAAATATTCATGATTCAAGCTTCCTCTCCACCACTTTCTTCAACTGTTCCTCCACCGCGGCGACCGGAATTTGCGAAATCACCGGCGACAGAAACCCGTATGTGATCAATCGGGTGGCTTCCTTCCTGCTGATGCCGCGCGACATCATATAGTGAATTTGCTCGGGATTGATTTGCCCCGCGCTGGCCGCGTGCGCCGCCATGACGTCGTCCTCGTCGATCAGCAGCATCGGGTTGGCGTCGCCCCGCGATCCGGGGCTCAACATCAGCACTTTCTCCGTTTGCTGGCCGTTGGATCGGGTGGCCCCCTTCTCAATCTTCGTAATGCCGTTGAAAATGGCCGTGGCCTGATCCCTCATCACCGCGCGGGTGATCATATCGCTGTTCGTGCTCCTGCCGATGTGCACGGCCTTCGTGGTCACGCTCATTCTCTGCTCGTTCGTGCCTACGCAGATGACTTTCGCGTCCGAAGCGGACCCGTTGCCTTTCAAAATCGAATTCGTTTCCGACAGGCAGTTCCCCTGGTTCATTTCCCCGATCACCCATTGAACGTCCGCATCGTTGTCAAGCACTGCGCGGCGGCAGCTCAGGTCGATCACCGACGCCTGAAAATGATGGATCGAATTATATCGCACGCGGGCCCCGGCCTTCGCGTACACCTCAACCGCTCCGTTATGGACGAGCGGCTTTCCGTCAAGGCCGGAAACGTAATCGTCCACGTAGGTCACGCTGCTGTTCTCCTCGGCGATCACCAGAATGTGCGGCGCAAACGAAGCTTCCGCGTCGTCGGCAAGGAAAATGGCCTGGATCGGCGTTTCCACTTTGACGTTTTTCGGAACGTAAAGGAAAACCCCTCCGCTCCATAAAGCGGCGTGGAGGGCGGTAAGGCGATTTTCATCCGCCCGGACGGCGGACATAAAATACGGTTGTATCCGTTGCGAATGGTCTTTCAATGCGTCGGCCAGCCCGCCGAAGATCACGCCCTGCGCCTGCAATTCCGGGGAAAGATGGCTGTACACGACATCGGAATTGTGCTGTATCAACAAATTCTGCCCCGCATTTTCCGTTTGGAGCAAATCCCGCACCGCCGCCGGAACCTCGGCAAGGCTCGCAAGCGGGGACGACTTTTTATAAGAACCGAACGCGGTCAACGGCCAGCGGTCGATTCGGATTTTTTCCGGCTTGGGCAATTCCAGACGCTCGGCCCATTCCGCGGCTTCAAGCCGCCGTTCGGTCATCCAGGCCGGCTCGGCCTGGCTCTTGGAAAGCGAATGAACGGAATCGCGGTTCATCGGAAGGGAAGTTTGTATCGTCATATCTATTAGATCCTCCTCAATATTTGGGCGCCACGGTATTCATCGGTACCTTGAACTCTTCTTCCTCGTCCCGGCCCACCGTTTCATCTTCGATTCCGAGCTCTTCCTTGATCCAGTCGTAACCGTCCGCTTCCAGCTTTTCCGCCAGTTCGGGACCGCCCGATTTGACGATCCGCCCCTGCATCATGACGTGAACAAAATCCGGATGAATGTAATTCAGCAACCGCTGATAGTGAGTGATGATCAGGAACGTCCGCTCCTCGCTGCGCATGGAATTGACGCCCGAGGCGACGATTTTCAGCGCGTCGATATCCAGACCCGAATCGATTTCGTCCAAAATGACGACCCTCGGCTGGATCATCATCATCTGCAGGATTTCATTCCTTTTCTTCTCTCCGCCGGAGAAGCCTTCGTTCAAGTAACGGTGCATAAACTGCGGATCGATCTCCAGCTCTTTCATCTGCTTTTCCATCAATCGAATAAATTTGATCAGCGAAATTTCGTCCCCTTCACTGCGGCGGGCATTGATCGCGCTGCGCATGAAATCGGCGTTGGTCACCCCGGAAATTTCACTCGGGTACTGCATGGCCAGAAAAAGCCCGGCGCGAGAGCGCTCATCCACTTCCAAATCAAGCACGTTGACGCCGTCGAGCGTCACGCTTCCCTCCGTAACCGTATATTTGGGGTGGCCCATCAGCGCGGAAGCGAGCGTGCTCTTCCCCGTCCCGTTCGGACCCATGATGACATGAATCTCTCCGCCTTTCAGATGCAGATCGATTCCCGCTAAAATTTGTTTCTTGTCAATAGAAGTTTTCAGTCCCTCTATTTTAAAATCCGGTGATTGAGCCATTGCGAATTTCCCTCCAGATATTATTATACTTAATAT
>CAYYCV010000191.1:0-7506 GCA_964470405.1 uncultured Caryophanales bacterium | reverse complement strand
GCGCCGGACCGCCTCGCCGGGCGAGCGCTCCGCGCCAGGCTGGCGCGACCGGGGCGGCCGCTCCGCCTGCCGGCGCTTGCGCGCGAAGCGAAAGGGGCCGCTCCCATCGCTCGGTCAGGCCCCCCGCGGCAAAGCGCGCATGCATTCCCGCTTGAAACTTATTCGGCTGCCAGCTTTTCCTTCAGCCGGTTCAACTGTTCATTCACCTTTTCCTGCCGAGCGCCGTCGACGGCGCTGAATCCAGCCTTCGGCACGTAAGCCGTACGCGCTACATCCGCTTCCGCTTCAAGCTCTATAATGCGTTCCTCCATGCGCTGGAAGCCGCGCGACGCATTGCCTCCTTCGATGGACGCGTTCGTGTATACGACTTGCGCCATCTGCTTTTTCGCCTTGGCCAGTTGAACCCGATGGACCAGCTCATTGCGCTTGTTGCGCATTTTGTAAAATTCGTCCTTCATTTCGTGCAACTGCCGCGTCAATTCATCGGCCTGCGTTTTGGCCCGCTCGTGAAGGTCCGCATACTCGACCGCCTTGCCGTCGTGGTACAGCTTCTCTTCAAGCGCCTGCCTGGCCAAAGCCTCCTGGCCGTTTCTCAGGCTGGTTTCCGCCTGCTCTTCCTTGGCCGCAACCTGCCGCCGCGCTTCCTCCAACCGATGGCTGATCTTGCGCTCGTTGGCCATTTGCTTGGCTACGGCCACCTCGGCCTGGGCAATCTCTTCCTCCATATCCCTCAAATATTGGTTCAACATCAGGACCGGATCTTCCACCTTATCCAACAGTTCGTTGATCGATGCCTTCGTCATATCCTTCATTCGTTGAAATACTCCCATTTCAGTTCGCTCCCTTCTCGTATTCAGCCAGTTTGGCTTTCAATTCCTCAATTTCCTTCTTCATGGCTTTATTTTCGACAGCCCGCATCATTTCATCGATCGGACTTTCGCCCGACCGCGCGTGCCGAGGCTCCTGGCGGGCGCTTTCCCCGAATCCGTAACCGCCGCCGGCGTAGCTTCTCCCGTCAGGCGAACCGTACGCGCCCGGCGGATACGGGGGATAGCCCGTCCTGGCGGCGTAACCGTCCGGCCCATACAGCGGTTCCTTCGGAATCACCAGGCTGGCGATCACATAAAGCAGGATCACGGCGCCTCCGGAGAAAAAAGTACACACGACGCATACCAGGCGCAAGAGCGTGGCATCAACGTTGAATGCTTCGGCCAACCCGCCGCACAAGCCGGTCAATTTCTTATCTCTTCGGGAACGGTATAGTTTCTCCATCAGTTCGTCCGCCCTTCCCGATTCAATTTATTTCTCAATCTCTCCAACTCCTGATCCAGCGCTTCACGCACATGGTCCCCCGCCTGTCTCAGCGCATGGCTGCCCAAACGGCGCACTTCGCGCAAGCTCCCTATCTCCAATTCCATATCGCCGACCCGCTCCTCCAGACGATGGAACAAACGGTCCCCGGGAGGGTAGCCGAAGCCGCGCATCCGTTCGTTCATGCGGCGCTGCAGCCGGATCGATTCCAACCGGGCGGAATAATACTGGCGTTTCTGGTACACTTCCTGATAATCCGCCTTCAATTGCGCCCATTCCGCTTCCAATTCATCGACTTGCCGCGTTCCCTGATCGTACAATTCGCGGTACTGTTCCGCTTTTTCCTCCTGCAATATTTTTTCCTGCAAAGCCAAACGGGCCAAATTTTCCTCTCCGGCTTTCATCGCCGTCAACGCCTGTTCTTCCCGTTTATCGCGCAATTGGCTCGCCGTCACATACTGGAATTTCAATCTCTCCGTATGGGTTTTGCACTGTTGCAACAATTGCCCGGTTTGGCGGATTTGCTCGCTCTGCTCCGCCAAATATCGATCGATCAACTGGACCGGATCCTCACAGCGCTCCAGATGCTCGTTGATCGTCGCCGCGGTGATATCTCTCATTCGCCGCACAATGCTCATTTTGCAGATTCTCCTTTCATTTCTAAGATACGTTGCTCCGCTTTTTCAGCATGGAGATGCCGTAGATAATCAACCCTGCCGCAACGATCAATACGATTAATCCGGAAAGCTTGACCAGCAGGCAAAGCACGCCGAGCGCGAAAAACAGCCACCCAAAAAATTTGCTCCCCTGCCTGATTCCGACATATCCGAGAAACACCATGGCCGCAGGTATCAGATAACCCATCAAATGCCCCAGTCCGAATCCGATTTTTCCAAACAGGATCAAAGCGCCCAGAGCGATAAGTAAAAGCGCGATTCCGTTCTTGCCTTCCATTCTCATCGTTTCAACACCGCCTTCCATTCAAAATGTCTTTCCTTTCCTGTCTATGCATTCATTGTAGCCCTTCGCGCCGCGACGCAAAACGGACCCGCGACGGTTTTTGAACCTGGACCTGAGACGGGGAAACCGTCCGACTTCGGATCCCGCCCCCCAACGCAAACTGGAAACATTTACTGATCATTCGACCCAACCAAATATGCTATGATGAACGAACAAATAAATAGATTCATAGATTTGCCGCCAACTTCAACGATATGACATCACAGGAGGTTATCACATGAAAATCAAACTAGCGGCGCTGGCGTTGGCCGCCGCCATGATCATCGGCATGTTTCCCGCCCCGGCCGGCGCGGCAGCCAACTCAACCACCGCCAAAATTATAAAAAACGTCAATTTCAGGAATCAGCCGTCCACCTCGGGGAAACGCATTCGCTACCTGAAAGCGGGAGAGACCGTCACCATCGTTTCAAAAGTCAATGCCTACTGGTACAAGATCCGGGACGGGCAAAATCGGCAAGGATACGTCAGCGCCTTACCCCAATACATAAAAGTCGCCTCATCGACAGCCGCCTCATCGGCCAGCCATCAAAAATTGGCGCAGAAAGTGATCGACGCCGGAATGAAATACCTGGGCACGCCCTACGAATTCGGCTCCAGCCGAAGCAATACCCGGACGTTCGATTGCTCCGATTTTGTCAGACAAGCCTTCCTTGATGGAATGGGGTTGAAGCTGCCCACCGATTCCAGGAAGCAGGGCGCCTATGTGAAGCAAAATTTCCCCACCACGACCAACTGGCGGCAACTGAAGCCCGGCGACCTGATGTTCTTCATGGCCTATAAAGGCACGAAAGCCTCGAACTACAAGGGCATCAACAAGTCCAAACAACGTATCACCCATGTCGCCATCTACCTGGGCAACGGCAAAATGTTGCAAACTTACTCCCAGGCCTCCGGCGGCGTCAGGGTGGACAGCATTGCCGGCAAGCATTGGGAGTATCGGTTCATATTCGGCGGCAGCGCTTTTTGACGCAAAAGGCGCAGGCCCGCACAGCGGCAAAGGCCGGACTCGCGCGGACGACAAAAGCCAGGCCTCGCGGCGGCAATGGCCAGATCGGCACAGCGATAATGTCGCCTGATGCAACGGTAAAAGCCGGGACCGGCGCAGCGGCAATGGCCAGGCTCGCATGGCGGTAAAAGCAAACGAAAGACGGACAGGCTGAGCCTGTCCGTCTTTTTTGCAAGCAATGACTCCGTTATGCAAGCAATGACTTCATAAATATAGTAAAATGGAAGCAAATTTCTACAGGAGAACGGGGCGCGGCAAAGGCCGATGCGCTCCTTAACCAACGAACATGCCGAATATATCATGGGATGAATTCATCGCGCCGATCGGAATTTCGCTCAAAGTAGCCATAACGTCCAGCCTTGTCGTATTTATCGTCGGCGTGTTCGTCGCGCGGATGTTGGCACGCAAGGCATTCCCCGGCAAGCCTGTGCTGGAAACCTTGTTTCTTCTGCCGCTGGCCCTGCCGCCTTCCGTGGTCGGCTTTGTGCTGCTGGTGCTGCTGGGACGGCAGGGGCCTTTCGGGCGGTTCGCGGAATGGCTGTTCGGCCTGCCGTTGGTGTTTACGTGGGGAGCCGCCGTCGTCGCCGCGATCGCAGTGGCCTTCCCGCTCGTCTACCAATCGGCGAAGGTCGGATTTCTGTCGGTCGAGAAGGAAGTGGAGGAAGCCGCCCGCTCCGACGGCGCCGGTGAACGCCAAGTTTTCCTGCGCATCACTTTGCCGCTGGCCGCCCGTTCACTAATCTCCGCCTACATCCTCGGGTTTGCGCGGGCGTTGGGCGAATTCGGGGCCACGCTGATGGTGGCGGGAAGCATTCCCGGGAAAACGCAAACGCTGCCCACCGCCATCTACGTGGCCGTCGGGGCCGGACACATGACCTTATCCTGGTGGTGGGCCGGCTCGATCATCGCGATTTCTTTCCTGCTGCTGCTCGGGATCAACCGCAAAATTTTCTAACCGTATGGCGAAAAAGGCGGCTGAAAAGCGGGTCACCCCCGAATCAGGGACAAAAACTCGGCGCGGGCGTCGGAATGATCCTGAAACACGCCGCGCACGGCGGACGTTACGGTGGCGGCCGCCGATTTGCGAACCCCTCTCCCGCACATGCACAGATGGCGCGCTTCCACCACCACCATCGTCCCCTGGGGTTGCAGCATCCGCTCCATCGCATCCGCGATCTGCGCGGTCAGCCGCTCCTGCACCTGGAACCGTTTGGCATACCCCTCGGCCATTCTGGCAATTTTGGACAAGCCCGTAATTTTGTCGTTGGGAATATAGCCGATATGGGCATGGCCGAAAAACGGGGCAAAATGGTGTTCGCACAGCGAATAAAATTCAATATCCTTAACCAGAACCAACTCATGATGATCGACTTCAAACGTTTTGGTCAGATGCTCCATCGGATTCTCCCGATGGCCTGCGGTATATTCCAGAAAAGCTTTCAACACGCGGTACGGCGTCTCTTGCAGCCCGTCGCGCTCCGGACGATCCCCGCACAGGACAATCAAATCGCGCAGCGCATCCGTGAACCGCGCGGCCCGTTCCGGTTCGCCATGCCGCAGCAAGCCGTTTTCGGTCAGCAGATCCATCCACGGCTCCCGCTCCAAGGCGCTTTTTTCAACAAACATCATCATCCCCCCGCTCTGCGGTCATTGGTCGCTCTCGATATACAATCGTTGTGTCGAATCCGCGATCGGCTCATCGGTCCGAATGGCGAACACGCAGCGCGCGTCCCCATCTTGAAATTTCTCCTCCCGAACCACGCGGCAACCGAGCAAGCGGGTCAGCACGCTCACCGTTACGCTGCATAAGACCGGACGTTTTTGGGCTACACTGAGAAAAGGGCAGTTCCGCTCGATCAGGCGGTAGCCGTTCCCGGCTTTCTCCATATCCATGTGCGTATCGTTGTCCTCGTAAATATTTTTCATGGCCGCCACGCGTTCTTCCAACGGAAGTCCCTGCAGCAACGGTTCCCACTCTTTGACCCTTTTGTCCGTCATGTTCTCCAAAATTTTTAAAATCGACTCCGAACCGAACTGCTCGGCGGCCGCATCCAGCAATTCCACCGTCAGTTGGTCGTAATTTTTAGGGAAAAGATGCTCCCCGTCGAGCGTTAACGCATACCTCATCGAGGGGCGGCCGCCGACGCCGGAATGCCGGTCCGTCCTTTTTTCGATCCAACCGTCGCTCTCCAATTGAATCAAATGCTGGCGCACGGCTTCACCGGTCATCTTCAGCTCCCGGGCCATCTCCGCAATCGTCGACGAACCCTCCCGTTTAATGGAAGACAGAATCGTTCGGCGCGTTTCCGGCATTTTATCAATGGAAATGTTCACTTGGGTTCCTCCCGGTTTTCGTGATTACTCTCCATTATACTCGTCCGCATCCTGTTTGTTTAGCCCCGCTCTGTGCCGGTACACCAATTCGCCGCCCAGCCAGCCGCCAAACAGCAACAGCAGCAAACCGGCAAACGACAGCGCCAGGGCGGCCGCCAAACGGCCATTCGGAGGAAAAACCGCGGGCATTCTGACCAACAAGCTGGCGCCGAACAGCAAGCAGGACGTCAACATAACGGAAATATGGTAGATGGCCATGTTCTCCGCCCGGCGGTTTTTGGGCAAGCTCGCATAATCGATCAACCCCGTAAGGACGGCAATGGACGCAAAAATCAATCCAAGCGCGTTGCACCAAAAAGACATCTCCCACCAAACAAGCCTTCCACTTAACAGCCCCGTCATGTCCCAAACGACGGAGGCCGCCCACAGCCCGATCGGAAAATGGACAAAGGGCGGATGCGTCGGGTGGCCCAGGACTCTGAAGCCCTCGGGCCCGGATGTGATGAATTTCAACCTTCATTCCTCCTGGCGAAGCCGTTGTCGGTGTTTCCGGTGAAACACACGGCCCGCTTCAACATTTCTGCAACATTTCTGCGAAATCATTCTTCCTCGCGCTTGACGAAACCGCTTTTCTTTGCAAGGCGCGTTTTGCTGCGCAGCAGTTTAGCGGCGGCGGGACGGAAAACGGGCCGGTCGGCGGAAGCGATCACGCGAGTTCAGACACCATTCAATCTGAGAGCAAGCACGCGAGTTCAGACACCATTCAATCTGAAAGTAAGCAAATTTTAACATCGCCGATTAAAATTGCTGCAAAAGTGCATTTATTTTTTCCATGAACGGTATGCTGGAGGGAAATTGCTGCAAAAGTGCAGGTATTGTGCGCTCAGCCCCCTGTTTGCGGCGTTCGGCCTTGAAATACCTGCACATTTTGCAGCAATTCCCCCCCGGCACCCGAAACAAAAGACAAATAGATGCACTTTTGCAGGTTTTGGCGTCAAGTAGGCACGCACGGCATGCTCGTTCCACTTCTGGCCTTCGCACACAATCACACACGGCCTGCTCAACCCTTACAGCCACGTACAATCCCCACGCATCCAACCACACGATCTACCGCACAACCACGCACAATCTACACACCGCACTTTTAAAACAACGTTGTCAGCAAGATGACAAAAGCAACGACCGCGACCAGCCCGTGGACGCCCACCAGAAAAAACGGATGCTTGCGGCTCCGCAAGTGAAACGAGAACAGCACAAATCCGCCCAGGGCGGCGACAACAAACAGAATTAGCGAGATCAGAGCCGCCGTGTTGCCCGTGTCCTGAATGACGCCGACAAGCAGCAAAATCAATCCCGCCGCGGCAACGAGACCATGAATGATGGACAAAGGAAACGGCAGCTTCCTGTCCGCCTTTCCCAACGCCGCCAATATCATGCCTCCGACCGCCGCAACCGCAAAACAGATGACAGAACCAATCACCATGAAACATAGCCTCCCTCAATTTTGAATGTATGTAGCCTCTTTGGTTCACATTATGGCACAAAAATAAAAGTTTTACAATATAAAAATTGTATAACTTGTATAAAAAGAAACTCACCCTGGAAAAGCAATCCGATCCGCTTCCGGGACAGCCCCTATGCAAAAACCTATTGGATACATTCTACTTGAACGCATCTCATTGCGGTATAATATACATCGGCGACCAGAACGGTGAACGCCCGCCCCACCGCGACCATCTACCTGTCCAAAGGCCGCACGGCCGCTTCCATCCTCTGATTCCAATACCTGAAATCGTCTAAAATATAGTATATAACATTAATATATAACTTTTATT
>CAYYCV010000190.1:0-7551 GCA_964470405.1 uncultured Caryophanales bacterium | reverse complement strand
ACCGGAAATGGGGGTGTTGTACGAAGGATCGTACAAACGGCCGCAATGTGCCGGCAAACCGTTGCGCGTTGTACGGTTTCTCGTACAACGCGCGGTGGGATCGGCACCGGAAATGGAGGTGTTGTACGAAGGATCGTACAAACGGCCGCAATGTGCCGGCAAACCGTTGCGTGTTGTACGATATTTCGTACAACACGACCCGCAAACCGCCGCCAGGTATCGCCAAGCACCGTAAAATGCCATAGTGGTGCTACGAACAGGCGCAAACTGGCGAACCCCGTCTCGAAACGGGGCTGTACAGGGGAAACGGGGCCGCGCAGGAAAAACGGGGCCGTTTCCACGCTGCTTTTAGATGCGGACCGTTTCGGGTATGGACACGAACTCTTTTTCGGTGAGGACGGAGCGCAGCATCCACTGATATTTTTCCAATTTGGCCTGCCATTGCGTCAGCAAATCGGCGGTGACGGCATCGTCCAGCGCGTCGCACAGTTTTCGCCCCTCGCTCAATTCCCCGCTGATTTGCTTGAAATTGTCGTGGAGCACGCGGAGCATTTCCGACGGCTCGTCGTCCGCCTCGGCCTCCCGTATGGTGGCCTTCTTCAAAAACATGGACATGGTGGCCAGCGGCCGGCCATGGATCGAAAGAATTCGCTCCGCCGCCACATCGATTGCTTTCGCGGTTTCCTCATACCAATCCTCGAATTTTTGGTGCAGTTCAAAAAACATGTTGCCTTGAATAAACCAATGGTAACGGTGGAGCTTGATATACAAGACGCTGAAGTTCGACAGCTCCTGATTCAGGAATTCAACCAAATCCTCATTTTGTTGAGACATGCGAATCGTTCACCCTTTCCTTTGTATGACTACTCCTTATTTTTGTTCAATTCTATAAAAGTATGCATGATCCCCATGACTATAAGAAAGCGGAATGGCGGCACCGACCAAAATTCTTGCAAGCCCCTATCGTGATTGCCGGGCGGCAAAGAACTTTTTGGCATAGCGTCGAGATCCCATTGAACTGCACTTGGTGCGAAAATGACCCCGTTGCCGCGGCTTCACACGCCGGGAAGCGAAAAGCGCTCTTTGTTGGGCGCACAAGCTTGCACCTCGCGCCGCACAAGCTTGCACCTCGCGCCGCACGAACTTGCTTCTCGCACCGCACAAGCTTGCACCTCGCACCGCACGAACTTGCTTCTCGCACCGCATGAGCTTGCTCTCCGCACACGCTGCGGCGTTTCGGCCGCTCCCGGTATGCAATGCGGAGCTTTATTGGCGGCTCGGGCCGGCGGCATACCTTTTCGACAATTTCAAAAGGGGTATTTATTTCGAAAAAAAAGTACCTCCTAAGGGTAATACTCGATTGAAAGCGGCTGTGTTATGCTGAATCTGATTACATATTTTAAGAGACTAGAAATGATTGGGAGAGCGTTATGAGAAAACGGGTTGTCTATAAATCGATCGCATGGTTGTTCAGCGTCAGCCTGCTGTTGTGCGCGATGGCCGCGCCGATGCTGCCGAAAGCCGCGCACGCCGCCGAGGGTGAATACGCGCCATATGAGCAATTGGCGGCGGACGGCTACTGGCCGGGAGAGATCATCGTCAAGTTTAAGGATCTGCCGGCGGGATTCGGGGCTTTCTCCGCCGCCTTCGCGCTGTCCGCCGAAAGCGAGGGCATCGAGCTGGAGCCGGTCAATATCCTGCGCGATGGAGCTATTTTATACCGGACTCATGACGATGTGCTCCCGACGCTTGCGGCGCTTGCGCAAGATCCGCGGGTGGAATATGTGCAGCCCCACTACAGATATCGTCTGTTTGCGGAACCGGAGCCGAACGATCCGTATTGGGACAACCAGTGGGACATGCATCAAGATGGTTGGGGAATAGACTTGCCGGACGCCTGGTCCTATACCCAGGGTTCCGCGGATGTCGTTGTCGCGGTAGTCGATACGGGGGTGGATTATCTCCACGAAGATTTAAATGACGGTTCCGGCCGCATGCTTGTTTTGCCGGGTTCCAATTTTTATTCAGCTTTTCCTGGTTCCGGAGAAGACGCAGACGATCCGATGGACAGCAGCGGGCATGGTACCCATGTGGCCGGGACGATCGCCGCCATCGCCGACAATGGCCTTGGCATCGCGGGCATCGCGCCGCACGTGCGCATTATGCCGGTAAAGGTCGGGCTGGACGACGTGAGCGTGTATTTTCCCGAAGAAGGCGCAGAGTTCGCGGGAGATCATGGCGCAAAAATCGTCAATTTAAGCCTTGGCGGAAACTTTTGCGGCAATCCGGACATGTATGAGTCTATTAAATCCCACCCGGATGTGCTGTTTGTGGCTGCGGCGGGCAACGAAGGCCACGATCTGGCCGAAGAGCCTGTTTCCCCTGCGATTTACACTGCGGACAGCACCTGCGTCAACCTCGGAACCGGAGCTGTGGATTCGTATCCCGCGCTTCCCAACATCGTGACGGTCGGATGGCTGGACGAAGACGGAAATTTATTTTCCGATTCCAATTTTAGCGATAAATATGTCAATTTGGCCGCTCCCGGCTCCGACATCTACAGTCTGTTTCACCGGGACGGGTCGGGCAACAGTCGGTATGAGTCGAAAAACGGCACCTCGATGGCCACTCCCCATGTGAGCGGAACGGCGGCGCTGATTTATTCGTTGGCTCCCGATCTGACGCCGGCGGAAGTGATCGGCATTCTGGAGCAAACGGTGACTCCATCGACCGGTCTGATCGGCAAGGTGAAAACCGGGGGGACGTTGAACGCCGGCGCCGCCGTCGCGTATACGGCGAACCGGGTCAAGCCGGTAACGGCCGATTGGAGCGGGGCGGTTGCCGCCGGCACGACGGTCACGCTGAGCACCTATACGAACGGGGCCGACATCTATTACACACGCGACGGTTCGGAGCCGGTTTTTGCGGGCGGCGTTGCGGTGACGGGCGAACTTTATGACGGACCGATCTCCATCGACGATCCGGTCACGATCAAGGCCCGCGCGTATAAGGACGGCATGCTGCACAGCGAAACCGCCAAATTTACGTATTCGATATTGAGCAGTTCAACGGGCTTAAGCAGCTTGTCGATCAGCAGCGGCGTTCTGAGTCCCGCATTCAACACCGACACCACGAATTATACGGTCGATGTGCCTTACAGCACCGACAGCCTGACGGTAACGGCAGTCACCTATGATCCGAACGCGGCGATTCAAATCAACGACGCCGCGCCGACTACAGGCTCTGCATCCGCATGGATTGAGCTGAATGTGTTGGCCAATGACGTTGCGGTCAAGGTTACCGCCGAAGACGGCGTTGCGACAAAACCGTACCATATTCATATTGTCCGGTCGGAAAGCGGCGATGATGGTTCCGGGGACAGCAGCGGCGGCAATCCCGGTGACGGACCCGGCAGCGGCGGCGATCCCGGTGACGGTTCCGGCAGCAGTGGCGACCCCGGCGACGGATCCGGCAGCGGCGGCGACCCCGGTGATGGACCCGGTGGCAGCGGCGACCCCGGTGACGGACCCGGCGGCAGCGGCGACCCCGGCGACGGATCCGGCGACAGCGGCGACCCCGGTGACGGACCCGGCGGCAGCGGCGACCCCGGCGCCGGAGCCGGCGGTCGCGGCGCCCCCGGCGACGGACCCGGAGACAATGGAGACACCGGTAATGGTCCCGGCAGCGACCAAGCAAACGTTACGACGCCCGCGCCTCCCGTGCAATTGGCGGATGACCCCGCGACGTTTATCTTCAATCCGGAATTGGACATGGACACGAATGTTGCGACAGCGGTGCTGGATCAGGAAACGTGGAGCAGCGCTTTGGAACATGCCGCAACCGGCGATAACGGGCTCACAACAGTAACATTTGTCATTCAGTCTGTGGAGAATGCGGCTGCCTACGAATTGACGCTTCCCCAGTCAGCGCTTGCATCCTCCGGCGCCGATGCCCGGTTGGAGATGGTTACGGATTTCGCCGCGATCACGTTGCCGGGCAATCTGATTGCGCAAAGCGGCGGGGATCCGAATGCGACGATATCCTTGTCGATTGCCCGGCCGGATGCGTCGCAGATCCCAAATGCCGAGACGAGAAGCCTGATCGGGGAACACCCGATCATCCGGATCGAATTGAAAATTGGCGGCCAAATTTACAGTTGGAGCAATCCGTCCGCACCGACGGAGATATCGATTCCGTATGCGCCGGCTCCGGAAGAACAGTCAGCGCTTGAGCATTTGACCGTCCTGTATGTGGATCCGGCGGGGAAAGCGACTTCCGTTCCGAGCGGACGTTACGTCCCGAATACCGGGACGATCCACTTTACCGCCGCCCATTTCAGCGATTACGCCGCGGCTTTCGTGCGTAAATCGTTCGGAGATCTGGAACATGTGCCGTGGGCGCAAAAACCGATTGAGGTGCTGGCTGCAAAGGGAGTCGTTCAAGGTGTCGGGGCCCATTCGTTTACCCCCGGGAAGAACGTTACCCGCGCCGATTTCGTATTGATGCTCGTTCGCATGCTCGGTCTGACGGCGGACGGCGCCGGCGGCGGCGGTCTGCCCGGCTTTGACGATGTGGCGCCGGACGCGTATTACGCGGATGCCGTGCGGATCGCCCGGGAGCTGGGGATCGCGGCCGGGACCGGAGACGATCGATTTCATCCCGACGATTTCATTTCCCGTCAGGACATGATGGTATTGACGGTCAGAGCGTTGCAACTGTCCGACGAGCGGGCCGGGGCCGGTTACCTGGAGCCGTTCAACGACAAAGACGCGATCGCCGAATATGCGTCGGATAGTTTGGCGCTGCTGGTCCGCAAGGGGATCGTCGTCGGAGACGGCGGCGAGCTGCGCCCGCAGCGTTACAGCAGCCGGGCCGAAGCGGCGGTTTTGTTGTACCGGATCTACAACCTGGCGTTTCCTGCGCAAAACTAGAAGTGTGGTGAAAAACAGGAGTGCCGCGCTCAGGTCTGGATTTCCGATCGCCGTTGCCTGCGGATTTTCCGACGGGGTGGTGAATATCCCTTAATTTGCAACGGCCCGCTCGATTTCGATCCCTTTCAGCCGCCCCGAAGTGCCGATTTGCCTGCAAAATGGATTGCGTATGCGGTCCATTTTATTTTTTTTCCTGAATTCTTGGGGGTATGGACGATCGTCTGATCGCCTGGTTCGGACGGTGCGCGAAGGGCGGCGGCAGGAGGGATACCCGGACCGGCGTCGAATATAACAGTAACGAAATCTGTATCCGGGAGTGTTGCGGGTTGACCAGTTGGGAGAGAGAAAAAAGAAGCGGGATAGGGAGATTGGCGTTTGCCGCAATCAAAATCGGTTTGTGTTTGTGGATGGTGCTTGCGGGGCTGAATCTGGCTGTTCCCACGGCGAGCGCCGAAAGCATTTATTACCAGGAATATCCCCAGGGAACGATTGGCTACAAACATCCTGAAATCCGGTTCGAAATTACGAAGAACGAGATTAGCGCATCGCTGATCAGCCACCGAATGTATCTCGACGGGACTGTCGTTGAGGCATCCTTGAATCAGGACGCCACGGCGCTGACCTATACTTCCGTTGAGGAATTGCAGCCGGGGCAGCATACGGTCGAGGTGGTGCTGACCTATGCGGGCTATGAATCGTTTCGCGAAAAATGGACTTTTACCGTCAGCGAGCTGGCATTCGGCGAAGTGCCCGTCATCCAAACCGCGGATCAAATAGAGGGACTGAAAGCGGTCAATGACTACAGGACGCTGTTTGGACTGGACGAGGTTCAAATCAATAATCTGTTGAACCATGCAGCGCTGGCCCATGCTCAGTACCTGGCGGTCAATCATGAGGACGACAGCGATTTGTCCCTGCATGAGGAATCCCCGGACGGCATGGGGTTTATCGGAGAAACGGTATCGGAACGCCGACAATACATGGGCTATATGCATGCGCTGGCGGAAGATGTGTCGTACGGGCTCGGCTCGCTGGTGGACTCGATTGACGGCCTGTTTGATGCACCCTATCACCGTACGCCGTTCCTTGATCCCTCGATGTACGAAATCGGCATTGCGCAGGCGGGGGATTACGTTGTGATCGAATTCGGGTTTAAGGACGAAGTGCCGGAAGGCGTGGAGATGGTCGTCTCCCCCGCACCCGGCGATACGGATGTATCGACCACCTTTGACGGGTATGAGGTTCCCGATCCGCTCAGGCGGCATACTTCCTACAAATATCCCGTCGGCTATGCGCTGATGGCCACGCTGACCGGGGACAGCCTGGAATCGATCCGCCTGGTCGACGCCCGGTTGACGGACGGCGACGGGCAGCGGGTGAGATTATTGACGGATACCCCGGCAAACGACGACGAACTGTACACCGAGGTGATCCTGCTGCCGGTGGATCCGCTTCTGCCGGATACCGGCTACACGGCCTCCGTGAAGATCGAGGCGACGCTGAACGACGGTTCGACGCAAACGCTGGACAAGACCTGGAGCTTTCGCACGGAGCAATCGCCGGGGATGGGGAGGCAAAAACTGCATGAGGATGCCGCGGCCTACACCGCCCAGTTGGGCCAATTTCGCGCGGACAAACACGTGGTGAGGTTTAGACTGACCGGTTCGAGCTATGAACTGGACGGCGTATCCTTTCCCATGAGCCGGCCCGTTTACTTGGCGGACGGCAGCTCCTATTTGTGGATCCGGGATTTGTCCGCCGCGCTGGATGCGGCCGTATCCTGGGACGGCGGGCGGCAAGCGGCGATCTATTCCAAGGACGGCAGGCGGATCACATTCTATACGACCCGCGACGTTTACGAAATCAACGGGGCGGAGCGTTCAACCGACACGCCGGCCCAGTTGGTCGATGACGCCACCTTCGTTCCGGTGCGCCTGCTGTCCGAAGTGCTTGGCGCCGAGGTGGTGTACGACAGCCCGAGCCAGACCGTGCAAATTACGTATTAGGCCGCTTTTTTAGCCGCTCTGCGGTCCGTTCTGCAGTCCGCTCTGCAGTCCGCTCTGCAGTCTGCTCTGCAGTCTGCTCTGCGGTCCGTTCTGCGGTCCGTTCGACTGAGAGCACTCGTCCGAGTGCTCTTGTTGTATGTGGAGCGGAGGTGTGCCTCCCTCCGGTCGCCGTACCCTCCGGTCGCTTTGCGTAAAGGCGGACTGGAGGCTATGTGCGCAACGCCGGCATGGGGTCAACGTGGAAAATGGACGTACCCGTCGTCATTTCGCAATTTCCCGCCATGGGCTGTCCGCGTTTCGCGCCCGCTTGACGCCAAAGCCTGCAAAAGTGCATCTATTCGTGCCCTGTTTCGGGCTCCGGGGGAAAATTCCTGCAAAAATACAGTTATTCCAAGGCCGATCGCCGCAAACGGGGCGCTGGGTGCAGAATACCTGTATTTTTGCAGGAATTTCCTCCCGACACCCCGTCCACGGAGAAAATAGATGCACTTTTGCAGGAATTTTAACCTGAAAGGTTAAAATTTGGCCCGCTCTTAGATCGACCGGTGTCTGAGCTTGCGCGATCGATTCTACACCCCGGTGCGGGACACGATCCGCCGGTCCAACCCGCGCTC
>CAYYCV010000189.1:0-7607 GCA_964470405.1 uncultured Caryophanales bacterium | reverse complement strand
CCGCCAAATGCTCGCCGCGCACGATCCCCGGTTGCAGGTGGCGGCCTCCCACCGACAAGGGCCCGAGGTGACGGTTTTCCACGCTCCCGTCGGCCACATGCTCCGCGCGGACGGCGTTCGATCCGATATGGCCGGGACCGATCGCGCGCTCCTGTACGTGCCCGGAGGAGACGGAGCCGGGTTGAAGATGCTCGCCCTCCACGCTCTCCCGGTCCAGATGATACGATTTGATCGCGCCGTAATGGAGGTGGTATCCATGAATCGACTCGGGCTGGATATGGCGGGAATGAACCGCGTCCGGGGCCAGCTTGTCGTCGGTTATGCATTGATCGGCCAAATGGGCTCCATCGATCAGCAACTCTTGCAAATGCGAAGGTTGAATCAATCCCGGCGACAAATGCCGGCTTTCGATCGAGCGGTCGGAAAGATGCGGGGAATGGATCGCTTGCGGGACAATTTTATCCGAAGAAATCGATCCGGGAGCCAGCTTTTCGTTCGTTACGGCAAAATTTTGAATGCTGCGGCCGGAAACGGCGTTCTCTCCCATCTTCTCCTCCACGACCGCTTCGCGCGCCAAATGCTTGGACATGACGGCTTCCGCTTCGATGTGCGCGCCGTGTACGCACTCGCGGGCCAGCACGGAACCGCCGATCGATTCCGGCTTTAATTTGGACGCGTCGATGCTGGAATCGGGCAAATCCTCCGGCCGGAAAATATTTTCGCCCAGATGTTGGTGCTTGATGGCGCCCGGATGAATGTGGTAGCCGTGGATCGTATTGTGCTTGATATGCTTGCCTGAAACGGCTTCAAGCGCAATTTTTTCCTCCGTCACCGAGCCGTTGATGATTTTGTCCGTGTTGACGCTGAGATCGGCCAAATGGTCTTCACCGACCACAAAGCGGCCCAAATGCTCATTCCGGACGCATTCGTCGGTCAGCTTGGCGGACGTGATGATCCGGTCTTCCAAATGGACGCCGCGCACCGACGATTCGCCAAGGTGATCCGCTTTCACCGCCTGGGCCGCAATATGCCTGGAATCGACGGAATCGGAGGCCAGAATGTCCGATGTTACGGATTCGCGCGTCAAATGGCGCGATTCAACGCTGCCGGGGCTGATCTTTGCCCCCGTCACGGCCCCGTCGTCCAGCTTCTCGACGGTTACCGCCCTGTCGTCCAGCTTGGCCGTGCTTACCGCCAAATTGCCCAGGTTTCGCGACTGCACGGCCCCGCTGCGAATTTTATCCGCCGTGATCGCCTGATCCTGGATGAGCTCCTCCGATATCAGCAATTCCTTCAGATGCTTCGATTCGATCGAATGCTCGGCAATTTTGATCGAATCGATCGTTTTATCCGCCAACTTGTTCGAAGTGATGCTGCCGTCGATCAGCTTGTTGCCGGAAATGGACCGATCTTGAATCTTTCTGCCCGAAATCGTGTAATCCGCAATATGCTTGCCCTCGATCGCCGCGTCGCCCAGCTTTTTCGTGGTGACCGCGCCGTCATCCAGCTTGCTGCAATCCACGGCAAAATCCTGCAGGGATTCGCGGGCGATCCCGCCGGGCCTGATTTTTTTGGAATCCACGGCATGGTGGGCGATTTTCTCCGAAGTTACAGCCCCGTCGATCAGGTCGTCCGTATAAATCACGGCCGAGACTTTGTTTCGTTTTCGATGCTTCAAAGTATTTTCGGCAATGGAAAACAACGTTTCTTCGGGCAGCGGCGGGGCTGAAAAAAAGGGGGGCGATTCGGAATATTCGTTCATTTTTTTCGATTCTTCCGTCACGTCGAACGATTCCGTTTTCGCTTTATCCAAATGATCATCGTCATCGCCATCTTCTTTAATCCAATTCAATTCATGAATTTCCGGGTTATCGACATAAAACCGGGGTCTCGTTCTTTTTTGTCTGTTCAAATCGGACGATCTCTTCCGCTTCATTGGGAACTCCTTTCTGCAATCACATAGTCACATGTAACATATGCATCCCTTCTAGGCGGGGTCACAGCATCACATAAAATATGTGGAAGCCTATTCCTTTCAATGAATTTATGGTTTAATTAGGTTAGTATAAATTCATATCTCTTCCAATAAAAACTATTTTCCGCAGGGAATGATAGGAGAAGGATGAATCATGGAAGAACACGCCCAATTAAAAAACGATCTGTTAAAAGTGACGGTGGAGTTGATTTCCCCGTGCAAATTTTGCATAGCGATTTCTTCCGATCCCAACGACAAAACTCCGATCAATTGCATCAAATTTTCCGGCTCCCCCTTTCCGATCAACGTCAATGTCGCGACCTGCCTGAGCTGCGGCGAATACAAACGGGCCCCGGATCGAAGCGGCGCCGAGCAAAACAGTTGATTTGCGGCGTTTTCTGTGTCAATATATTCGAAAGAACATCAATGCAATTCAATCCGAAAACAGGTGAAAACATGTGCTGAACACCTTGCTGCGATGGATGACGGAATTGACTTCGAGAAAAACGATTGCGCATTTGCTCGGCAGACTGGCCCAATCCGGCATCAGCAAAAGCTGGATTCGCCGCTTTGCCGACATGTACGGCATCAACGTGGAAGAAGCCGAGAAGCCCGTGGACGAATACCGGTCTTTAAACGAATTTTTCACCCGCCGATTGAAGCAGGGACTGCGAACCATCGAAGGCCAGGAGCATGATTTGATCAGCCCGGTCGATGCCGTCATCACCGGCATGGGCGACATCGCGGAGGGCCGTTTGATCAACGTGAAGGGGCAGGATTATACGGTGGAAGAACTGCTGAACCGTTCCCCCCGCACCATAAACTATTTGCACGGCCACTATTTCGTGCTATATTTGAGTCCATCCGACTATCATCGGATCCATGCGCCGATCAGCGGTACGATCGTGGAGAAGGAGAGAGTTTCGGGCAAAGTTTATCCCGTCAACGCTTTCGGCCTTCAACATATGCGGAAGGTGCTTAGCCGCAACGAGCGGTTGATCACCTATATTCGCCATCAGACCGGCGAGGTGGCGGTGGTCAAGGTCGGCGCCATGAATGTCGGCAGCATCCGCTACACGGAGCCTTTGCCCGACAAAATCAAACGGGGCAAGGAGCTCGCCTACTTCGAATTCGGGTCAACCGTCGTGCTGCTGACGGAAAACGATACGTTTTTTGTCAAAGCGGGAATTAAATTAGGAAACAAAATACAAATGGGACAGCGTCTGGGGACGATGTACCAGAGAAGATAGATATACCGGGGAAGATAGGACCGGAGAAGATCACAAGCGGATTCGTCCGCCCATACAAATCGAGGGGAAAAAGACATGCAAGCAACTTACACCAAGACGCAAAATACTTCCGCCACCCTGTATCCAATCTTGTTTTCCATCAGCTTGGTTCATTTGTTTAACGATTCGATTCAAGCGGTCATTCCCGCCATCTACCCGATATTGAAGGATTCCATGTCCTTGAGTTATTTGCAGGTCGGGCTCATCGGCCTTTTTTTCAATATTGCCGCTTCGATTATGCAGCCCGTCGTCGGCCTGTACTCCGACGCCCGCCCCACCCCGGCCATGCTTCCGCTCGGCATGGTGTCGACCTTCCTGGGCATGCTGATTCTCGCCATTGCGCCCACCTACGGATTCGTGTTGTTCTCGGTCATTCTGGTCGGCGTGAGATCTGCCGTTTTTCATCCGGAGGCGGCCCGGGTGGCCTACCTGGCGGCGGGAAACCGCAGGGGCCTGGCCCAATCGATCTATCAGGTGGGCGGGAATACCGGGCAATCGCTTGCTCCGATCATGACCGCGCTGGTGTTCATTCCATTCGGGCAGGCCGGCGCCGGATGGTTTACGATTGTGGCCGCCGCGGCCATCGGCGTACAGATTTACATCGCCCGTTGGTATCGGCAATATTTGATCGCGCATCGTCAAGACCGGCGGCGGCAAACTTCGGAGAAGAAGATCAACAAGCACGGCAAACAAGTCGGGGCCGCCATGCTTCTGATCATCGTCTTCGTGTTCGCCAGATCGTGGTATCACGCCGGGATTACCGGATTTTACCCTTTCTTCCTGATCGAAAAATACGGTCTGACGAAAGCGGCCGTGCAAATTTATACTTTCCTGTTCCTGGCCGCCGGAGCGGTGGGAACGTTCGTCGGCGGGCCTTTGGCCGATCGCTTCGGAAGAAAGAACGTCATGCTGTTTTCCATGCTTGGAGCGGCTCCGCTCGCCCTGGTGCTGCCCTACGCCAACCCGTTCTGGGCCTATTTCATTTGCCTGATCAACGGATTCATCATTTTATCCAGCTTTTCCGTGATGGTCGTCTATGCGCAGGAACTGGTGCCCGGAAAGATCGGCACCGTCTCGGGGCTGATCATCGGGCTGGCGTTCGGCATCGGCGGCATCGGCTCCGCGGCGCTGGGAGGTCTGGCCGACACGATCGGCATCGGGGGGATCATGCAGTTTTGCGGATATTTGCCGCTGATCGGGCTGATCGCTTTATTCCTGCCTGCGGACCGCAAGCTGCGGGAGTGGGCGGAGGAGAACAACGAATAGCGGCGGTTCCGTGATCACGGCTTCGCGACGGCGATTCCGTGACGGTGGCTCCGTGACGGCGGTTCCGCGATGACGGTTCCGCAACGGCCGCTCAACGATTGCCGCCAATGCGATCCAATGCGGCGGCCAACCTGCCCGCACCCTCAACGATCTGCTCCTCCGTCAGATGGGCAAAGCCGAAACAGCCCGCAGGCAGCGGACGCCGGGCAAAATAAGGCCTGGCATCCCGCCAGTTCACGCCCGCTTCGCGGCATTCGTCCCAATAAGCTTGAAATTCGGGCTCCGTTCCTTTCCACCATCCGAAAACGTGGAGACCCGCTTCCGAATCGACCCAATCGAACCGGCGCGACAGCTTATCTTTTAAAAGACCGAAAAAAAGCTCGTACTTTTTCGCATAGATCCTCCGCATTCGCCGCACATGCCGCTCGTATTCCCCGCTGCGAATAAACATGGCCACGGCCCGCTGCTCCATGATTGCCGCCGGATAAGGCTCGAACAACCGCTTGGCCTTGCAGAACGGATCGACCAGGCTCGGGGGCAGCACGGCGTAACCGACCCTTAGATCGGGCAGCAGCGTCTTGGAAAAGCTGCCGATGAATATCACCCTCCGCTCCCGATCCAGAACCTTCAACGGTTCGATCGGCCTGCCCTTACGTCGGAATTGGCTGTCGTAGTCATCCTCGACGATCCAGGCCCGCCTGGCCGACGCCCATTGCAGAAGGCGCTGCCTTCTTTCCAAACTGAGCACGGCGCCGGTCGGATACTGCCGCGCCGGGGTAACGAACAATAAGCGCGACGCCCAATCGCGCACCAGGATGCCGTTTTCATCCACCGCTTCCGGGATCGCCTTCCCGCCGGCCGCCTCAATGGCTTGGCGGGTGCCGACATGCCCCGGATCCTCCACAATGACCCGGTCGCCCTCCCCCGCCAGCAATTGGGCCAACAAGGCAATCGCCTGCATCGAGCCGTTGACGATCACGAGCTCATCCGCGCTTGCGGTAATCCCCCGTGTTCTCCCCAGCATTTGTGCGATCGATCGGCGCAAGGACAAATTCCCCTGAACCGCATGCGGTTCCTGAAACGGACGGGCCGACGCTTCCCGAACCTGGGCGAACATCGCGCGGTTGAATGACGCGGCCGGAAAATAAGCAAGGTCCGGCATACCGGACTGGCCAAAATCGATTCGATCCTGCCCCGCGTCATGATCAAAAGCTCGCGACGGCACGCCGCGGATCCTTTGCCCCCACGGCGAAAGCGCCGCCTCCGGATCCCCGCCGGAACGCACGGCCGGAGCCTGTTCGCAAAAAGACACAAAGGTTCCTTGACCGACCCGCGAATGCACATATCCCTCCGACGCCAGCATTTCATAAACCAGGTTGGCGCTCCCTCTCGACAAAAAATAAAGCTGCGCGAGCTCCCTGCTGGAGGGCAGCTTCATTCCTTCCGCGAGGGTTCCTTCCACGATCGCTTGCCTGATCGCATGGTACATGGCCAAATGTTTAAAGCGATACTGCCGCAAACAGGTATGATAAGCAACCTGAAATTCCATAAACCCCACCGTCCGTTCCAATTGGTATAGTAAAAAGAATATAAATTGGATCTTTTATAATGTCAATAAGGAAAATATACTGGAAACACAAGGAAAGGGGGGGCTAGAAATGCCGCTTGAACCGATCGCTTTGCAAGGCCGCGGCGTCACTCTGCTGTCGCTCGACCCGCTGCACGCCGGGCCTTTGTTCGAGGCGGCGGAGGGCCATCCGGAAATTTGGGACTACATGCCGCTCAGAGTCAACACGCTGCAGGATATGCGCCGGTTTGTAGCCGAGGCTCTGACAGTGGGAAAAGAGCGGAACAGAATGTCTTTTGCCATCCTCGATCATGTCGCGAACCGACTGGTCGGCAGCACGCGAATTCACGATTACAGCCCGACGGATCGCAGCCTGGAAATCGGCTGGACCTGGCTTGTCCCGGACGTTTGGCGAACCCACGTGAATACGGAATGCAAATTCCTGCTGCTGCGTTACAGCTTCGAAACATTAAATTGCATTCGGGTGCAGTTGAAAACCGACGGGCGCAACCTTCGCTCGCAGCGGGCGATCGAGCGATTGGGCGCGATCAAGGAAGGCGTGTTGCGCAAACACCGCCTGGTGCAAAGCGGTTTTTTCAGAGATTCCGTATATTACAGCATCCTCGCGGAGGAATGGCCCGAGATTGGGGGAAAATTGGACCGGCTTCGGCCTGCGGCGCCGTTAGATCCGCTTGACGAGGCGGGCGGGGAGGGGCGCAATGCTGCCAGGTTAAGATCATCGTGAATGGCAGGAGACCTCCTGCGCTGAAGTGCTCCGGACCGCATTGTCCTGACGGACAGCGGTCTATGATCTGCCTCCCTCTGTCACCTCCAAATTTGGTGTGCGGATGCAAGTCCATTTTCATGCCTGGCGATGGCCGACAGGCCATGGGAGATTTGTATGATAAAACATACAGGGAGTCTTGGTTATGAGGCAGCCGGAAGTCATGGTGTGCGAATTTCATATAAAATGCGGCGGATTGGAGTTGAGTCCATATAACCGTGTAAAAAGAGTCACCAGTCGACGGTGAACGATCTATGCAAGCAACTGGACCCCGTCGTGAAGGAAGGGGCCATGCGTCCACTGCACGGGAAGGCGTACCCGTTCCTCTTGGTGGACGCGCTGTACGTGAAGGTGCACGAACGCGGCCGGGTCCGTTCACGCGGCATGCTGATCGCTATCGGGATCAACTAAGACGGTTACCGGGAAATCCTCGGGCTGCAAATTGGGGATACCGAGTCTGAAGCGAGTTGGGGCGCCTTCCTCACGAAGCTGAAGCGGCGCGGCCTGCGTTGACGCTCCTTGTTGAAGCTTTTGTTGATGCTTTTGTTGATGCTCTTAGGATGCTCTTAGTTAATAGATGCATCAAATGTACTTATTTCTCTTCAATTTCATTCATTTCGGAAAAATAGATACATTTTATGTCTTTAATTCATATAAAAGTGCATCTTGCGTGCTAATTTCAACGGAATAAGTACATTAAATGTATCTATTTGGCCAAAAAATGAA
>CAYYCV010000188.1:0-7645 GCA_964470405.1 uncultured Caryophanales bacterium | reverse complement strand
GCCGGACGGCAGGGCCACAGCCGCCGGCGAAGCCCGGCCCTGGCGGGGCTGTCCCGCCGCCCGTGTCGGGGCCGTTTTCCCCGGCTGGGCGATCCCCATCGTTTTCCTCACGGCACACATTTTCTTCATAAAGTTGACATCAATTCGGCTTGCGTTTATAATTTTCGTGAAAACCAGGGTGGTGCCGTGATTGTTTTCGTCCCTGACGCGTGGGGCGTTTTTTTGCTTGAATCGACCGTTTGAATGGGAATCGACCGTTTGAACGGATGTAAAATTAGATCGTTTGGAGGCCTTCATCATGCAAGCAAGCGAAATTCGTCGGAAGTGGATCGATTTTTTTTCCAGGAAAGGACATGTCATTGAGCCCAGCGCGTCGCTGGTGCCGCATAACGACGCCTCCCTTTTGTGGATCAATGCGGGAATGGCCCCGTTGAAGGCCTATTTCGACGGACGGATCAAGCCGGAGAATCCGCGGATTGCCAATGCCCAGAAGTGCATTCGCACCAACGATATCGAGAATGTCGGCAAAACGCGCCGCCATCATACGTTTTTTGAAATGCTGGGGAATTTTTCAATCGGCGATTACTTTAAGGAAGAAGCGATTACCTGGGCCTGGGAGTTTCTTACCTCCCCCGAATGGATCGGGTTCGCCCCGGAGCGCCTGTCCGTGACCGTTTATCCGGAGGATCAGGAAGCGTTTGATCTGTGGCATGGCAAGATCGGCTTGCCGGAGGAGCGGATAGTCAAGCTGGAGGACAATTTTTGGGATATCGGGGAAGGACCGTGCGGTCCCTGCACGGAAATCTTTTTCGACCGCGGCGAGAAGTACGGCGATCTTTCCGACCCGGAATGCTATCCCGGCGGGGAAAACGAGCGCTACCTGGAAATATGGAATCTCGTTTTCTCGCAGTTCAATCACAACAAGGACGGTTCTTACACCCCTCTGCCGAACAAAAACATCGACACGGGCGCGGGATTGGAACGCTTTGCTTCCATTTTGCAAAATGTGGATTCCAATTTCGATACGGACCTTTTTCAACCGATCATCCAGGCCGCGTGCCGGATCGCCGGCGTGCCGTATTTGCAAAATCCCGAATATGACGTCGCGCTGAAGGTGATCGCCGACCATATCCGCACCGTTTGTTTTGCCGTTGCCGACGGGGTGCTGCCTTCCAATGAAGGACGGGGCTACGTCATTCGCCGCCTGCTGCGCCGCGCGGTTCGGTACGGCAGAGTTCTGGGCGTCGAAAGACCGTTTTTATGCGAGTTGGTTTCGGTCGTGGGCGATATTATGGGGGTTGGTTATCCCGAAGTGTCGGAGAAGCGGGCGTTTATTGAAAAGGTGATTCGAACCGAGGAAGAGCGATTTCACGAAACCTTGTCCGAAGGGTTGTCGATTCTGGAGCAACTGGAAGAGCGGGCCAAAGCGGAAGGGCG
This sequence comes from uncultured Caryophanales bacterium, assembly GCA_964470405.1. GTDB lineage: Bacteria > Bacillota > Bacilli > Paenibacillales > CAYYCV01 > CAYYCV01. The sequence continues at coordinate 6,208 of CAYYCV010000188.1, read as the reverse complement.
CAGTGAAATCAGCGGTTCCGACGCGTTTAAATTGTATGATACGTTCGGATTCCCACTGGATCTTACCGAGGATTTTGCGCATGAAAAAGGTCTGACGGTGGATCGGGACGGGTTCGAAACGGCGATGAAGGCGCAGCGGGAGCGCGCCCGGTCGGCGCGGCACGAAAGCGAAAGCATGAAGGTCCAGGGCGGGCCTTGGGCCGATTTTCGGGTTAAAAGTGAATTTGTTGGTTATACTGAACTGGTAACAAGTGCTAAAATCGTGGCTATTGTGTTGGAGGATGCTTTTGTCGATCGGGCGGAGGAAGGTTCGGTATGCCAGATCGTGCTGGATAAAACGCCTTTCTACGCGGAAAGCGGCGGCCAGGTCAGCGACCGCGGCCAAATTGTCGGGTCGGGCTTTCAGGCTGTCGTTGAAGAGATGGGCAAAACGCCGCATGGACAGCACGTGCACACCGTTCGGGTTGAAACCGGCGTTCTTCGGCAAGACGATGTCGTCGAAGCGCGCGTTGCCCGCTCGTTAAGGGAGGATACGGTCAAAAATCACACCGCGACCCATCTGCTGCACAAGGCGCTGAAGGAAGTGCTGGGCGATCATGTCAACCAGGCCGGCTCGTTGGTGGAACCGGAGCGCCTGCGTTTCGATTTCTCCCATTTCGGGACGATCAGCCAGGAAGAAATTCAGGAAGTGGAGCAACGGGTCAACCGTCAAATATGGGGCGGAACCGATTTGAAAATCGAGTACAAGCCGTTGTCGGAAGCGAAGGCGATGGGCGCCATGGCATTGTTCGGCGAGAAATACGGCGACATCGTCAGGGTCGTCCAGGTCGGCGACTACAGTTTGGAACTGTGCGGCGGTTGCCATGTGAAGAATACGTCCCAAATCGGGCTGTTTAAAATTGTCAGCGAAAGCGGGATTGGATCGGGGGTGCGCCGCATCGAGGCGGTCACCGGAAAGCATGCCTACGCCCATGTGGAAACGCTGCTGCAATGGCTGAGAAGCTCTGCGGCCGCGCTGAAAACTCCGGTGTCCGATCTGCCCAAACGGATTGAGGCATTGCAAAGTCAGTTGAAGGAGACGATCCGCGAGAACGAATCGCTGCAAGGAAAACTGGGGCGGTTTGAGGCGGATGCGCTGGCCGGCCAGGTCAAGCTGATTGGCGGCACGCCCACGTTGATTGCCAGGGTCCATGTGCCGAACATCGACGCCTTGCGCGTCCTTGTCGATCAAGTCAAAGGAAAGCTGGGATCGGCCGTCATTTTGTTGGCCGCGGTAAACGAGGACAAGGTGCAACTGGTCGCGTCCGTGACCAAGGATTTGTTGGCGAAAGGCTTCCACGCGGGCCGGATTGTCAAGGCGGCGGCGGAACGCTGCGGCGGGGGCGGCGGAGGCCGGCCGGATATGGCGCAGGCCGGAGGCAAGGACACGGGGAAATTGCAGGAAGCTTTGGAGTATGTCGCGGAGATGCTGGCTCGTCAAACAACTTCCCCTTAAACGCGTTGCGGCGATAAAAAAGGAATTCGACAGCGCGTAGAGAATATATTTTGTAGGCGTGTGTTGAAATAAGGGGGGTGCCGGTCATGAGTTCGATGGATAAGACGATGAAATTCAATGTGAAAGCGGAAGATGTCGAAACTTCCTCCAAGGAAATTATTCTTTCCGTGTACGACGCGTTGCAGGAAAAAGGCTACAATCCGATCAATCAAATTGTCGGCTATTTGCTCTCGGGCGACCCAGCCTATATTCCCCGGCATAATAACGCGAGAAGCCTGATTCGCAAAAAAGAAAGAGACGAATTGATCGAGGAACTGGTTCGCTCTTATTTGAATCAATACCGATAGTATTTGAACGGACCGGCGGGCAGTCGCCGGCCTTACTGGGAGCTATACCAAATGAGCAGGTTGATGGGGTTGGATTACGGCGATCGCACGATCGGCGTGGCGCTCAGCGATGAACTGGGATGGACCGCGCAAGGTCTGGAAGTGATTCGAAGAAAATCGGCACGGGAAGACATTGGACGAATCCGGGAAATTGTGGGACAATATGATGTGTCCGAGATTGTAGTGGGCCTGCCTAAAAACATGAATGCCACGATCGGTCCCCGCGGTGAAATCAGCATTTCATTCGCACAGACGTTGACAGAGGCTCTGGGGATCCCCGTACATTTGTGGGATGAAAGATTAACGACCGTTGCGGCTGAGCGAACCTTGCTGGAAGCGGATGTCAGCCGGAAAAAGAGAAAAAAGGTCATCGACAAAATGGCCGCATCATTGATTCTTCAAGGTTATCTTGAATCCAAAATGAAGAAATGAGGTCGGAAAAATGGCTCACGACGATGAAATGAACCTGGATGAACCGGAAATCATCTATATTCCCGATGATGAAGGCAACGAGGAAGAGTTTGAGGTCATTATGAAGTTCGAAGTGGATGGCTCCGAGCATAAGTATATGATGGTCGTGCCGGTGGAGGGCGACGAAGACGCCGATGAAGTGTACGCGTTTCGGTACGAAGAAGACGGCGACGATGACCTGAAATTGTATACGATCGAAGACGAAGAAGAATGGAATATGGTGGAGGAAACGTTCAATACGCTGTTGGCCGAGCTGGAGGAAGATGAACAGTAAGGCGTAGCCGGATACGGGTCAATTCAAGGGCGGAATGATCGCCCTTATTTTTCACTGAACGAAATGGGGATTACATAAGCGGCATGCAAGGACATGAGGAGGAGAATATGGGCCAGGACGAGAACCTTTTGGAATCGAACCCTTCCCCGGTGAGGAAGAGCGGAGGCCGTTGGAAAGTTGTTCGCCGGGTGATTTGGACGCTTCTTATCCTGTTTTGTCTGGCAGCGGGCACGATCGGCGGCGTGGCCCTGTATGCCGCAAACGGAATCAAGCCGGTGCAGGCTTCGGACGAGCAGGTGCGCATATCCATCCCGAAGGGCTCGGGATCGGCCGAAATCGCCGGTATCCTGAAAAAAGCCGGATTGATCCGCGACGAATTCATGTTCAAAATGTACATACGATATAAAAATGAAGGAAAACGATTTCAAGCAGGCGATTATACTTTAAAGCCCGGAGCCACGCTGGACGAAATTATCCAAAAGTTGAACGACGGCGACACCGTTCCGCCGGAAATGATCAAGTTTACCATACCGGAAGGGTTCACCATCGAGCAAATGGCGGAAAAGCTGAGCGAAATGCAGTTGATTAACGGACAGACATTTATGGAGTTGGCGCAATCGCCAAAATCTCTGAATGCTTATTCCGTGGTGTATATTCCGGATGACGCGAACATCAAGTATCGTCTGGAGGGCTATTTGTTCCCCGATACGTACGAGATGAGAAAGGGGAGCACGGAGCAGCAGATCATGGACCGGATGGCGATCGAACTCGATCATAAATTAAAGGAGCTTCCGGAGGATTGGAAGGCCAAGATGGAAGAGAACGGGATTGATTTTCACCAAATGCTGACCATCGCCTCGCTGATTGAAGAAGAAGTGGCGGTTCCGGAAGAACGCCCGATCGTTTCAGGCATTATTTACAATCGGTTGAAGAAGGAAATGCCTTTGCAGTTGGATGCCACGGTTCAATACGCTTTGGATGAGCACAAAGACCGACTGTATGAAAAAGATACGAAAATAGACAGCCCGTATAACACGTACCAACATGTCGGGTTGCCGCCGGGACCGATTTCAAGCCCCAGTCTGGCTTCAATCCGGGCCGCGCTCTATCCCGAACAAACCGAATATCTTTACTATGTAACCAAAAAGGACGGCTCCCACCAGCATTTGTTTGCCGAAACGTTGGCCCAGCATCAGCGCAACATCGAGAAAAGCAAACAAATGGCGCAAGACAGCGGACAATGACCGAAAGAGGACGAAAGTCCTAAATTTTCAAAAGTAAAAAAAAGGATTGTGTCAAATGATGTCGAATCGTTTATTTAAGTATGTATCGTTGTCGGGCTGCGCGTGAATTTTCAATTTACTCACTGGAGGAGAATACATATGAATCCTTTAAAATCAGTCGGTATGAAATTGTTTTTCATCTTTTTCTTCAGCATCCTGATCTGCGTATTGGCGGTCGGAATCACCTCGTACAGCATAGCCAAGCAAACGATTACGGACAAGGTGCAGGATGCGTCGCTTCAAACGATCATGCAGGCGAACGGCCGATTGGATTTTCTCCTGCGGTCATTTGAGTCGATTGCGCTCCAGTTGGTCATCGATCAGCAGATCCGGGACAACCTGACAAGCTTCAGCCTCGAGGCGGACGATTACAGCAAACTGGTGGCGACGCGAAACATCACGACCGTGTTCAATTCCTTTGCCCTGACCAATAAAATGGTAGCCAGCATCAGTTTGATTTCCCCCGATCACGACATATACATAAGCACGCTGGGCGTTGTCGGGCCGGATACGACCAAAACGGACTGGTACCAGCAAATTTCGAAATCGCAATCCACGAGTTGGCTGCCGACCAAAGAGAAAGGGTATATATCGTCGATTTCGGGACAGCCTACCTTTGCGTTGGGAAAACCGATGGTGAACATGGACAGCGGCGAGAATATGGGGATGCTGCTGATTGAATTCAAAGCGAGTGCTCTGGGAGACGAGTTGGCCTCGTATTCGATCGGGGAATCGGGAAGCGCCTATCTGGTCACCGCCCAAAATGATATCATCGCCTCTTCCGGGGATGATCCGCCTGAAACCAAGTCTCCTATTCAGCTTGAATTTAAAGAGGAATCCTATAAAAACACGATGGATGTGCAGGGCCAAAGCTCTTTGGTGGTCTACGCCAAGTCCGAGCAAAGCGGATGGTTCCTCGTGTCGGACGAGCCGATCAGCAATTTGACCAAGGAAACGCAGAAGATTTTTAATGTAAGCTTCTGGATCGCTTTGCTTGCCGCCGTGCTTGCCATTCTGATCGGTTTTATGGTTATGCGCATGATCGGAAGGCCGCTGGTGCGGTTGCGAAATTTGATGAAGCAGGGCGAGCAGGGCAAACTCAATGTGAGAACCAATTTTAAAAGCAAGGACGAGATCGGGCAGTTGGGAAAAAGCTTCAATCAAATGATGGAGCAAATCACCTTGCTGGTCAAACAGACGAACGATTCGGCGCAGGAGGTGCTCAGCACTTCGGGAGAACTGTCCTCCGCTTCGAAGAAGACGGCCGTTTCGGCCAGGGAAATCTCGGAGGCAACCGAGGAGATTGCCAACGGCGCCGCTACGCTGGCGGTGGAGGCCGAGCGCGGAAACGAGCTGACCGGACACATTTCGACCCGGATGCACAGCGTGGTGGAAGCGAACAAGCTGATGGGCACCTCGGCGGACGAAGTGCGAAGCGTCAGCGAACGCGGAGCGGTGAATATGCGGGGCGTTATGGAGAAAACGAGCCTTACCGAGAAAATGACGCGCGCGATGGTGGATAAGGTCGACAAGCTGAAAGAGAGCACGGCGTCCATTCGCCAAATTCTCGACATGCTGAACAATATCACGAAGCAGACGAACATCCTCGCCCTGAACGCGACGATTGAAGCGGCGAGAGCGGGAGCGGCGGGCAAAGGGTTTATGGTGGTGGCGGATGAAATTCGGAAGCTGGCCGATCAGTCCAGACAATCCATCGATGTGGTCGGACAAATCACCGAAACCATTCAGCAGGAAATCGACGAAACGGTCAATGTCCTGTCCGAGGCGTACCCGATTTTCCAACAGCAGGCGGAATCCGTCAAAGAGGCCGATGTGATCTTCACCAACGTTCAGGAGCAAATGAGCGACTTCACCCGTCAGTTGAAAAGCGTGACGGAGTCGATCGAGCAGTTGGAGGATGCGCAAACCACGCTGTCGGAAGCGATGAGCAGCGTCAGCGCCGTATCGCAGCAGTCGTCGGCGACCTCCGAGGAAGTGGCGTCGCTCAGCTCCGAACAGCTTCGCGTCAGCGAAGGACTGGTGGACCTTTCAAACAAATTGGAAGGATTGTCCGGCTCGCTGAAGCAGTCGTTAACCCGATTTGAAGTTTAGAAATAAAGTGAAAAAAGCGGCGGCGGGCCATCGCGACCGGAACCCCTGAACCCGATATTCGAGTTCGGAGCCGCCTTTTTTCACCGACTCTTTTGAAGCGGTCCGTCCGCAGGGGCTGTCCCAAAAGTTATCGTTCGATGACTTTTGGGACAGCCCCTTTTCTAAAAGCGCAAAACAAAATCGAAGC
>CAYYCV010000187.1:0-7749 GCA_964470405.1 uncultured Caryophanales bacterium | reverse complement strand
TTTTTCCAAATCGAGCTGTCACAAAGTGAGCTAAAGCTTACTTTTGGGACAGCCCCTTGCGCGTGTTCAGAATATGTTTAGCAGTTTGATGTAAAATCATAATGTGCCAGGAAATGAAGATCGGGGAGGCCATGACGTGCAGTATTCCACCAAACAATTTCACGATCAATTCGTCGGCAAGCGGCTGTTAAACGACGTGCATAATAGCGGCGGGGAGATGATCCTGCCTTCTTCCACCGTGCTGAAAGCGGAGCATCAAGCGCTGCTGGAAGAGCATCGAATCGACTTGTCGGCCGTTGAGGCGGTGGATGTCGGTCCTTACGGCAATCTGGGCGTCAGCGAACATGAGCGGCAGATCGATGAAGCGGTGGAGCACGCCAGGAAAATTTTTGATGCCGTACGCCTTTCCAGGGTCATCCCGCTTGTGGATATTCGGAAGCTGATCGTTCCTGTGATTCATCATGCCGTTGAACAGCCGAATCTTCTGGAAATATTGGCGGCATTGCGCGACAAGGACGACTACGCGTATCGCCATCCGATCGCCGTGGCGATTATATCCGCGTGGATCGGCAAATGGCTCAACCTGCCGAAGCCCGAATTGCTGCAATTGATCACTTCGGCTATTTTGCACGATGTGGGAAAAACGCAAATCCCTTTGGAAATATTAAACAAACCGGGGGAACTGACCCCCGAAGAATTCAAAATCATGACCAACCATACCATTATCGGATACGAAATGATCAAGAATACGATCGGCGCTTCCCACAGGCAGGCGCTGGCGGCGTTGCAGCATCATGAACGGATGGACGGCCAAGGCTACCCGTTGGGCATGCAGGGGAGCCAGACCGATTTGTTCAGCCGGATTGTGGCGGCAGCCGATGTGTTTCACGCGATGGCGTCCAAGCGCGTCTACCGCAACCCGTCGCCGTTTTATGAAGTGCTGGCGCAGATGGAACGGCACGCATACGGCGCGCTGGACACGGCGGTCGTTCGTGTGTTGATCGGCAAAATCATGCAGAACATCGTCGGGTACAACGCCTTGCTTACGGATGGAAGAACAGGTAAAATCGTTTATATTAATCCGCAAAATCCGACCCTTCCGCTGATTCATTCCGGTGATCAGTTTATCGATCTCAGCGTCCAAACGATCATCAAAATCGAGCAGGTGATAGGGTAGGGAACAGGAGGAGAAACTTTCGTCATGATCATGGATTACCTTGCGGAATGGTCGTATCTCGCCGTATTTGTTCTTGCCGCGGTTCCCTGGATCGAATTGATCGTGGTCGTCCCGCTGGGCATCGTACTCGGGTTGAATCCGATCGCCGTAGGCTTGGCCGGGTTTATGGGGAACTGGATTACGATGCTCCTGGTGATCCTTCTGTTTGACCGCTGGCGCCGATGGCGCGATCGGCGGAAAGCCCCCCGGGGCGGCCAAAGCCCGGCGGAGAGCCGCAGCAAGCGAAAAGGCCGGGCCATCCGCATTTGGGAAAAATACGGTTTGCCCGGGCTTGCGGTTTCCGGCCCGATTTTGATCGGGGCGCATATCGCGGCGGCTGTCGCGATGGCCTTGAATTCCCCGCGGAAATCGGTCACGCTGTGGATGTCGCTGTCATTGGCCGGCTGGACGGCGTTGTGCGTCATTTTTGCCTATTACGGGTTCGATGCCTTCGGCCTCATTCAGTCATCCGACTCCACGTAATGCTTGAGCAGGGACAGCTTGTTGTCCCAATAACGCTCATAATAAGCGAGCCAGCGCTTCAATTCGAGCAGCGGCCCGACCTCCGCCCGATACCTCGTTTCCCTCCCGATCTTCCGCTCCGTGACAAGGCCCGCTTCCGCCAGGATGCGGAGGTGTTTGGAGACGGCGGCCCGCGTCATCGGGAAATGTCCGCTGATGAGGGTCACGGGCATTTCGCGGTCGACGAGCATTTCCAACAGGCGGCGGCGGGTGGGGTCGGCGATGGCTTGAAACACGTCGCGTTTCGGTGCGGAAGCCGGGTTATCCCGCGACATAATCGCCCAGCTTCCGGCAGATGCCGGTCCAGCCATAACCCATTTTATCGCGTACGTCGGTGTGGGCTTGTGCGAATTCGGTCGCCTTTGCGGCATCCCAACCGGAATGAATCAGGGTAAATTCGGTTTTGTCTCCGACGGCTTTTAATTCGAACGTAATCGTCCAATCTTTGCTCCAAGTGAACGAAAGGCGATGGGGGGGATCTATTTCCGTTACCCGGCAAGGCGACATGCCGTACGGCGGCCCCGCATTCAAATGAAACGAGTGCCCGACCGCCGGTTGAAAGTCGTTCGGCATGAACCATGCGGCGATGCCCTCGGATGTCGATACCGCTTCCCATACTTTGTGAATGGGAGCGTTGAAAATGGATGTTTGCCGGATGTCCGGCAATGCGGTTTCGCTTTTGTTGCCCATACGTATAATCCTCCTTATTATGATACCGTTTGGTTTCGCTTTTGATTATATGATACCATTTGGTTGCATGTCAACCTATTGACAAAATATTTCGTATCGCATATGATCGACGTGTAACCGGTTACCTATCGGGGGGAGAACACGAAATCAGGTGGTGTGTTATGGCGACAATCAGGGATGTTTGCAAATTGGCCGGGGTGTCCGTGGCTACGGTTTCCAGGGTGCTGAACAACAGCGGGTATGTGAAGGAAGAAACCAGAGACGCCATCGTTCAGGCCATGAAAGCTTTGCATTATACGCCGAATACAATGGCAAGGGGATTGGCCGGCAAAAGCACTTCGACCGTCGCCTTGATCGTGCCGGATATTTTGAATCCCTATTTCCCGGAGCTGGCGCGCGCGATTGAAGATGTTGCGAATCAGTTCGGATTTAACGTCATCCTTTGCAATTCGGATCACGATGCGGGCAAGGAAGCGGCCTATATCGAACTGCTAAGGAGCAAAAAAGTGGATGGCATGGTCATCGCCTCTTATACGATCGAGCCCGGGCATATTCTCCGGCTGATCCGGGATCGTATCCCGGTTGTCGCGATCGACCGCATATTCGGAAACGATCCGATTCTATCCTGTATTTGCAAAAATAAAGAGGGCGCAAGGATGGCCGTGCGGCATTTGCTTGAGCGGGGATGCCGAAAAATAGCGCACATCGCCGGGCCGCCTTCCGCGCAAAGCGCCGTGGACAGAATGCTTGGATTTGAAGAACAGTGCCTGGCGGAAGGACTGTTTTTCCCCAGTTTGATCCAAACGGGCCATTTCCGCGTGGAAGACGGCTTCCGGGCGATGCAAAGCCTTTTGCAATCGCATCCCGATGTGGACGGCGTGTTTGCCGCGAATGATCTAATGGCTGTCGGAGCGTTAAAAGCGATATGGAGAAGCGGCAGGAGAGTGCCGGAGGATGTCAAGGTGATCGGCTTCGACGATATTCCTTTGGCCGCGTCGATGATCCCGGAGCTGTCTTCCGTCAAGCAGCCCATTTATGAAATGGGCGCCAAGGCCATGCGTTCCCTGATCGAGATGGTGAAAGGAAACCCGGTTGAATGTTCCACGATACAATTTGACGTTGAAGTGATGTGCCGCGAAACGACCGCGGCATCACAGGCGAGGGGAGACCAACATGAAGGATGAAATCATTGTCGTCGGAAGCTTGAATATGGATTTGGTGACCAGGGTGAAGCAAAGGCCCGCCGTCGGCGAAACGGTATTGGGAAAACAGTTTTTCACCTCGTTCGGAGGAAAGGGAGCGAACCAGGCTTTTGCGGCGGCCAAGCTTGGCGGCAACGTGCGCATGGTGGGCAAGGTGGGGAACGATCACTACGGCCGGGACATGATCTCCTGGCTGCAACGTTCGAATATCCGCACCGATTTCATTGCCGTGGACGCAGAGGAAGCCAGCGGCATAGCGGTGATCGTCATTGACGCGCGCGCGGATAATTCGATCATCGTCGTCCCCGGGGCCAACGGCAAATTGTTGCCTGCGGATATAGCGAAATTAACCGAGCCGATTCGAAACGCCAAACTGTTGGTTTTACAGTTGGAAATACCGCTGGAAACGGCGATGCAAGCGATTGAAATCGCTTCTGCCTGCCGCGTTCCCGTGCTGCTGGATCCGTCGCCCGTTCCGGACGGGGAGTTCCCCGCTTCGCTGTTCGGCAAAATCAGCTATATCGCGCCCAATTCAACCGAATTGCGCCATTTGTCGGGCGTTGAAATAACGGATGACGAAAGTGTGATTCGAGCCAGTCAAATCCTATTGGAAAAAGGCGTGCAATGTGTGCTGGCCAAGCTGGGAGAGCGGGGCGCTTTGATGTCGACGCGCGAAGAAACGCACCATATCCCCGGATTTCAGGTGAAGGCGGTCGATACGACCGCGGCGGGGGATACGTTCATCGGGGCTTTTGCCGCCGGAATCGTCCAGGGCTGGCCGCTGCGGGAGTGCGCGCGGTTCGCCAACGCGGCGGCGGCGTTGACCGTCACCCGGTACGGCGCGCAGGATTCCATGCCGTCGCTGAAGGAAACCACCGACTTTTTAAAGAAGGCCGGTGCGGATTCGTAAGGGAAAAAGACCAAAAGATCGGGACTTCCGGTCTTTTGGTCTAAATGGCTTTTCATTCTTCAGGTTCATTGGCTTGGCGTACTCCTGATTTCATTGCGATGGATGGTCAAACAACAGTTGAATAAGATCAACTGTTTCCTGTTTTACGAGGTAATAGTGCCCTCCAACATAGTTCGGGGTAAAACTTAACGTTTTTTTATCCCCTTCATACAAGGAAACAGAGTACAGGAATCCGTCTCTTTCTTCTTGGTCAGGATCGGGAACGAACGAAAGGTTCCGAGCTTGATCTATCCACTCTGCAATCTTGACTTTATCCGCAATTTGCCTTTTTTCGCCTGTTTCTCCGTTTATAATGTCTATGCGGCTCACGCGATCGATTTTCCCCGGGTAAATCTCGGAAAGTGTTGTTGTATTCAAGGATGTCGCTCCGCACCCTGCCAGGGCAAGAATGGCAAGCAACAGCGCGATGACAATGCGTAGGTTTCGGTTCATTTATTCTCTCCCTTGAATCCTGAATCCGTGACGTAACGTACTGGAGAATGGAGCAAGCCTGTTCGCCTTGGCGCGTGATTGAACTAACCGGGAACATGCGCCGAATCGCCCCTATCCTTTATTTCGCCAGCGCGTAGTGGGCGGCGATAACGCCGGATTGGAACGTCCGGCTGGAAAGCAGTTTAAGCCTGGTCAGCTCGCCGCCTTCAAAAGCCGACACCCCCGAGCCCAGAACGACCGGGCAGATCGTCAAGCGGAATTCGTCGATCAGGCCGAGCCGCAGCAGCGTCCTGGAGAGGCCGGGGCTGCCGAAAATGACAAGATCTTTGCCCGGCTGCTCCTTGAGCGCCGCGATTTCTTCAGCGATATGGTCCTTGATCAACCGGGTGTTGGCCCACTCAACCTTGTCCATCGTGCCGGAAATAACGATTTTTTTCACGTTCTGCACCCAAGCGGCATGCTCCAAGGTATGCTTGGTGGCACCGGGACGATCGAGCATCGCGGGCCAGTAGTTTTCCATCATCCGGTAAGTCGTTCGCCCGTAAACGGGAGAACCGACGGTAGCCACGATTTCCTCCGCGTACTTTTCGAGCTCCTCATTATAAGGAATCCAGTCCAATTCTCCGTCCGGGCCCCCTGCAAATCCGTCCAGTGATACGTGCATAAACAACACGAGTTTTCTCATTGAATATTGCTCCTTCTGGTTTTAGATTGGTTTGCAATGTTGTTTGCCGATACGCCCATTATAATTCATTACGTCACGTAAGGTTCAAGCGCGAAATTTATTTTTTTCGAAAGGAAGTAAATGATGGATTCAATAGGGCGCCCAGGTCAGCGTGCGGGCTTGCTCGAACCGCTGCCTGACATCGTCCCAGTTCACCACATTCCACCAGTCCTCGATGTAGGCTTTTCTGTCGTTTTGATGCTTCAGATAATAAGCGTGCTCCCACACGTCAAGCACAAGCAGCGGGATGACATCCCATTGGGATAGGTTTTGGTGTTTTTCCGCCTGAAGAATTTCCAGTCGGCGCGCTCGCGGCGACCAGACGAGAATCGCCCATCCGACCGCTTCCGCTTGGGCGGCCGCGGCCGAGAAATGCGCTTTGAAGGCGGGGAAGCCGCCAAAATCGCTTTCGATTTGGGATCGCAGGCTTCCCGTCGGCTCTCCGCCGCCGTTTGGACGCATGTTGTTCCAGAAAATCGTATGCAGGTAATGCCCGGCTCCGTGAAAGGCCGCCTCGCGCTCCCAATGGGTAATCAGGCTGAAATCCCCGGATTTTCGGGCCGCTTCCATCATCTTCTCCGCCTTGTTTAAACCGTCCACGTACGCCTTGTGATGCTTGTCATGGTGCAACCGCATCGTTTTCTCGTCGATGTACGGCTCCAGGGCATTGTAGGCATAGGGCAGCGGGGGCAGCGTGTGTCCGCCGATCGGGACCGCCCCCGGTTCGGCCGCCGAATGCGCTTGAATAAATCGATTGAATTCCGAGTCCAACTGGCGCGTTTGATGCATGAGTTGGTTCAGGGCCGCCGGATGATAGAAGGCCGCGCTATGTGAAGCCAAAATATCCGCCGCCGTGGATTCCAGGCTTCGAAAGGCGTGCTCCCACCGGTCCAGCGCTTTTCCATGTTCCCCGTTTGCCGCCGGAGACTGCCGGAGCGCCGATAGGTCGCCGATTTTTTGGGAGCACCAGTCCGTAATGCTTCGGCAGGCTGGAACGGGATCGTAATAAGGATTCAAATGGTTTCCCTCCTTCTTAGTATGCTATGTGGATGGCCGCCTACAGGTTCCGAATATCCGGGCACAGAAAAAAAGACCAGGAGATCGGAAGGTTCCGGTCTTTTGGTCTGTTGTGTTATAATTGTGACAATGACGAGCGATAATGAGAGGAGGGACGTGGATGGGTCATCATCATGACATAAAACGAAATCTGGAGCCCGATGTCCTTGAAAGGGTAAGGACGATTTGCCAACCGCTCCCCGAATCGGAAGAAACCATCGACGGTTTTGGACATACGGTGTTCAGGGTAAATGGCAAACCGTTCGTCAGGTTGGGGGAGAGTGCCGAAGGCATCAGCCTTTCCTTTAAGTCCGACAGGGAAACCCAGCAAATTCTCGTGCAGCAGGACGGGTTTTTAAGAACGCCTTACATCGGTCAACATGGCTGGGTATCGGTCAAATCGCCCATCGATTGGAGCGTTTTGGACGGGTTGATCCAGGAGGCGTACCTGCGCGCGGCGCCGAAACGCCTGGTTTCCGCGTTCCGGCTTTAAGCCGCGCTGTCCCTGCCGGGTCGTCATCTGCCCGAACGCCGCAGCACGTCGATCGACATCCAGAAGATCACCAGGGCGATCACGGGATGAATCGCGGCGAGATACTTGGCGTCGGCGGCGTTGGCCGTTGCGTACTGCGCGATGATCAGCAGGAAAATGACCAGGCTGAGCCAGCGCGCCGCGCTTCGGACGCGCCCGAAGAAAGACAGGATAAACATCAGCAGCGGCAGGAATTCAAACATGTGGATGAAGGACGTGTGGTTCTCCCAGCTTTCCCCGGCAAAAATGGAAAGGCCCGCGAAGAACACCTGGACGAGGACGCACAGAACGAATGCGGCGGCAAGAATGCGAAAAAGCATCCGCATCGCTCTTGCGCCGCCGGAGGAACGGCGGCTTGCTCCCGCCGGCATGATGGGTTGTCGCTTCACAAAATCACCTCACGAT
>CAYYCV010000186.1:0-7750 GCA_964470405.1 uncultured Caryophanales bacterium | reverse complement strand
CACTAGCGTTGCATCAAACGAGTAGTGTAAAATCGATTCAACCGATCCCTATAAATGTAAGATATTGATGCTTTTTATCTGTTCAAAAAAGAAAAATTCTCCTATTGTTAAGGGGTAGACATGTTACCCACTCCACTTAACAAAGGAGAACACCTATGGGTAACATACCAAATCATCAGGTGATTTGTAAATGTTTTAATTTGCTCGAATTAGGCAATGAACGTGATCAAACATTGGATTTCAGAGCTCAGAAGCTCACGGCCGCAAAATTGGTGAAGTTGATGATCGAAGCCCAACTGAGACAGCATTGCAGCTATAGTATCATTGCGGAGCATCTGCGTTCTTCCGCATCCTTTCAACAACTCGTGGATCTGGAATCCATTAGTCCATCCCAGATCTCACGTAAATTGCGGGCGCTCCCTTATACCTATAGTCAGACGTTGTTTCTAAATGCGATCCAGAAGCTTCAGCAGCTTACCAAAGATCACAAGGGCATTCCGGGCCTTGGCCGGTTAGGCGTCATTGATTCATCGGAGCTCACTCTCCCTTCTGTTGCCGGACAATGGGCGTACTGTTCAAAGACCAAGAACGCGGTAAAGATGCACACCCGGCTCATCGTAACCGACAGCGACACTGTGTTCCCGGATCGCATCGTGGCTTCCACTGCGGATGTAGCGGACGCCGAAGTGGTGATGGATTTGGTTGTTGCGGACGATGCGATTTACGTCATGGATCGCGGATACATTGTGTACAGGAACTACAAAGTGTGGTCTGAGCAAAACATCCGCTTTGTAGCGCGAATCCAGAAACGAAACAAGACGGTTGTGGTGCATGAGCGACCTGTGCCGACAGCCTCTAACGTGTTGCGCGACGCGGACGTGAAAGTCTCTTTCACGGAGCATGGTGAAGTCGTGGACGTCCTGCTGCGACTGGTGGAGTTCACCGACGATGAAGGCAACCATTACCGCGTCCTCACCAACGTGAAGGAGCTTTCAGCAGAGCAAATTAGCGAGATTTATCGCCATCGCTGGATGGTGGAGTTGTTCTTCAAATGGATTAAACAACATTTGAAACTCGTCAAGCTGTACAGCGTGGAACCGGAAGCGGTTTGGACTCAGATGTACTTGGCCTTGACCGCGTATGCTCTGGTGCTTATTATTAAGCTGGAAACGGGCACCCCGTATACCCCGTGGAAAGTCCTTCAATGGCTGCGCCTTTACATCGACAACCATTGGGAGGCCTTCTTACAAGCGTTATTCCGACCGCCAACACGTTCCTCAAAAGGGCGACAGAAGAAAGCCAAGCGCGGTCGACCACGCAAGCATCCGGTGAAGTTAAAAGGGGCTAGAATGGTTGTAAGATAGCAACCTGATATTGCATTTATTGGTAACCTGATTTTCTACGCTTATGACGGTCTTGCTGTTTTAGCTCACCCACGGAAAATGTCAATGTAAAATTTTTATATATCCTACTTTTTCGATAAATAACACCTCGTATTAGAAAATATTTAACTGTTGATGCAACGCTAGTGACAACATGCGGCGGATTGGCCCCGAAACCGCAGGCTTTGTGTGAGGAATCGTACAAACCGGCCCAATTCGGCGGAGAACCGTTCCGTGCAATACGATATTTCACACAAAACGTCGCAAATGGCACGAAGTTGCAATGCGTCGCAAAAGGCATAAAGTTGCAATGCGTCGCAAATGGAACAAAGTTGCAATGCGTCGCAAATGGAACAAAGTTGCAATGCGTCACAACCGGAACAAGGCGCTGCAAAGTGTCGCAAAACTAAAGTGCAACAAGGCGGCGTTCACTCTCATTTGCATCTCATCCGCACCGGCATTCCTGTCGATATTTCATCGACATTCACGCCGATGCGGGTATCGGTCGTTGTGCGGCCGCAACTTCTCAAATCGTCCATTGCGCATGCACGATGCCGACGAGGTACCACTGCCCGTCCTGCTGTTCGAATACGAGCCGCAGGCTCTTCCAGTCGTGCCCGTTGGCGTCGGAGCCGGGGAAGTAGTATTCCACGGTCCGGCTCCCGGGATAAACCTCGTCGATGTTGCTCGGCGTATTGCCCGTGCCGATCAATGAGCCGTAGGAGATTTGTTTTGCGTTGACGAAATCCTTATCGTAGATGAACAGATCGAAGTACCCTTTGAACGTCATCGTGATCGGTTTGCCGGACCCGTCCTGATATCCCCAGATGTACTCCGTTTGGTCATCGAGCAGATCGGCCAATTGATCGGCCTGGAATACTTGATCCTGTTCTGCGTCGATATGGGCGTATGGAGAAATGCGGACCCCTTTGTCCGGATGAGCATGTTTGGCCAGATTCTTCATGTTCCGGTCAGCCAGCGCGGTGACGGCCGCCCGTGCCGCATCCTTCAACCCGGAATCCGCGTCGTCCTGATCTGAAACGGAGCCGTCTTCCGGTCCGGTCGTGGATTCGGTTTTTCCCTGTCCGCCGTTATGGTCTTCCAGATGGTTTCCGGCGGCGTTTTCTTGCGGCACGGCCAATTGTCCGTTGGAGCAAGCGGCAAGCAAAAGGATGCTTGCACATAGGGTGTAAACGAGCTTCATTTCATTCCCTCCCTCCTGTCCCGAAAATACGCTGTGATTCGGAGATCATCGTTATCGCATGCTTCGGGCAATGACCGCAGGAGACCGTAATTCCACACATGTGGCGCATGATTTACGATGGGAGTTTTTTCATGGGGATTCGGTTGTCGTGAAATGGCCTCCGCGTCTACTCTGTTTGACGCGGGTGCGGCTCTAAAGTTGCGCGGCGTCGGCGGAGAAGTCCGATTCAACCCAATATATATTTTTCCACAATGTGTTTGACGCCGTCTTCGTTGTTGCTGAGCGTGATTTCGTCGGCAATTCGCTTCAGCGGCTCGACTGCGTTCGCGACGGCGACGCCGAGCCCGGCGGTTTGCAGCATGTCATGGTCGTTCCAACTGTCCCCGATCGCCATCACTTCGGACAGATCGTAGCCGAAATGCGCGCTTAAAAATCGCAAAGCCTGCCCTTTGGTCCCTTGTTTGTGCATGAATTCGAGAAAAAAGGGCTTGGACTTGGTGATGTGAACCTCATCCCCCAGAATGGGCCGCAATTCCTGCGCGATTTGATCCAGCACGGCCGGTTCTTCATAGATCAGCAATTTGGTCAAAGGACGGTCCAGCAGGCGGGTGAAATCGGGCTCCACCTTGAAGGGCACGTTGGAGATTTGAATATAATGCCGGATTTTCTCGCCTTCCTCTTTTACATACAGCACATCGTCGGAATAGACTTGCAGATGGAATCCCTGCCGCCGGCAAAACTCGTCCACCCGGTGGGCGGCGGAGGCGGGGACGCTCCTTTCGTACAGAGTCGCGTCGTCCGGCCAGTTTTTGATCAGCGCGCCCTGGTAGGAGATGACCGGCGCTTGCAGGCCAATCTGTTCCGCGACCTGTCTGGCCGAACGGTGCATTCTTCCGGTGGCCAGCGAAACGGTGACGCCCCGGTCGATGGCGGCTTTCAGCGCCCTCCGATTGCCCTCGGAAATTTGCCGCCGATCGTTCAACAGCGTGTCGTCAATATCGATGGTGATCATTCTGTACATTTCTCGCACTCCCTTTCATTCCCACATTATAACGCAAAATTTTGCGAGAAGTGAATCGGAGAAGTGGATCGGGGCTTGCATCTGCGGCGGGAATTGCATATAATAACGTTTAAATCCCGTCGATGGCGGGAAGCGATAGCGAAATGCAGTGACGGAGACAAGTAGGCGGCGCCTTTATACAGGGAGAAGATGCCATGGATTGAGAGCATCTTCATATGAAACGGACCGCTGAAATTCACTCCCGAGCAGCGCCCTGAACCCCGAAAAGGGCAGTAGGCGGCGCCGGTCTTGCGACCGTTAAATCGACAAGGTGAGATCGTTTTGCGGGCGGTTGTCCATCATCGGACGGCGGCGTCGGCAAATCGGACTAATCAGGGTGGTACCGCGGCTCTTTCGTCCCTATTTTTGGGGATGGAGGAGCCTTTTTGATGGATCGGAAGGCATCCGGCGGTAAACGGGCGCGCCCTGTCGGGGCGGCGAAACGGCGGATCGCGGCGGAACGGGCCGCACGGCGGAATGAAGTCACGGCGGGAAGCGAATCACGACGGAAGTCAATCATGGCGGCAGTAAATCGATGGAGGCGAATGAAATGAAGGAACGATTGCGGCAATTGAGGCAGGATGCGCTGCTGGAAATGGAGCAGGTGCGGGACCAGCAGGAATTGAACGGGCTGCGCGTCAAATATTTGGGTAAAAAGGGTGCGTTGACCGAAATTTTGCGCGGCATGGGGGCCTTGTCCGCCGAGGAGCGCCCGGTGATCGGGCAGGTGGCCAACGAGGTGCGCGCCGCGATCGAGCAAGTGCTGGAGGAGCGGCAGCAGGCGTTCGCGCAGCGGGAAACCGCGGACAGATTGCGCGGGGAGACGATCGACGTCACCTTGCCGGGACGGCCTTGCGCCCAGGGGGCGGTTCATCCTTTAAGCAAAGTGATCCGCGAAATCGAAGATATTTTCATCGGCATGGGCTATACCGTGGCCGAAGGGCCCGAGGTGGAAACCGACTACTACAATTTCGAGGCGCTTAATTTGCCGAAGGACCACCCGGCGCGGGACATGCAGGATTCGTTCTACATTACCGAGGATATCCTGATGCGGACCCAGACGTCGCCCGTTCAGGTGCGAACGATGCAGGCGAGGAAAGGGGAGGTGCCGGTCAAGATCATATGCCCGGGCAAGGTGTACCGCCGGGACGACGATGACGCGACCCACTCTTTTCAATTCATGCAGATTGAGGGCCTGGTGATCGACGAACACATTCGCATGAGCGACCTGAAGGGGACGCTGCTCCAGTTCGTGCGCGAAATGTTCGGGATGCAGACGCAGATTCGCATGCGGCCGAGCTTTTTCCCTTTCACCGAGCCGAGCGCGGAGGTGGACGTGACCTGCGTCAATTGCGGCGGAACGGGCTGCCGGGTGTGCAAGCAATCGGGCTGGCTGGAAATTCTCGGCTCGGGCATGGTGCATCCGAAGGTGCTGGAGATGGGCGGCTACGACCCGCAAAAGTATACCGGATTCGCTTTCGGCATGGGTGTGGAACGGATTGCGATTCTCAAATACGGGATCGATGATATTCGCCATTTTTATACGAACGATTTGCGTTTTCTGAAGCAGTTTGCCCATATTTAAAAAAATGAGGAAGTGGATAAATTGAAAGTTTCCTATCAATGGTTATCGGAATACGTCGATTTGACCGGATATTCGGCTGAGGAATTGGCGGAACGCTTAACCCGCAGCGGAATTGAGGTCGATGCGGTGGAAGACCGGAATCAAGGCGTCTCCCGGGTGGTGGCGGGCTTCGTGGTCGAACGCCGACCGCATCCGGACGCCGATAAATTGAGCGTATGCACGGTGGACGCCGGGCAGGGGGAGCCGCTGCAAATCGTATGCGGAGCCAAAAATGTGGCCGCCGGCCAGAAGGTGCCGGTGGCGCTGATCGGCGCCGTCCTGCCGGGCGGATTCAAGATCAAGAAAGCCAAATTGCGCGGCGTTGAATCGCAGGGCATGATCTGCTCGGCCAAGGAATTGGGGCTAAACGACAAGCTGCTGCCCAAATCGTCGCAGGAGGGCATTTTGGTGCTTCCCGCGGAGGTCGAGGTCGGAACGGACATCGCCGAATTGCTCGGCTTGAACGACAAGGTGCTCGACCTCGATCTGACGCCCAATCGCTCCGATTGCCTCAGCATGATCGGAACGGCTTACGAAGTCGCCGCGATCGTGGGCCGGGAGGTGCGGCTGCCGGATGCGCCCGCCGACGCCGAGCCTGCCGACACCGCGCCCGCCGAAGCGCGGGCGAGTGAACCGCCCTTGCAGGTGAAGATCGACGCGCGGGAGCAGTGCTATCGATACACGGCCAGGCGCATCGACGGCGTGACGGTCGGAGCGTCCCCGCTGTGGCTGCAAAACCGCTTGATGGCGGCGGGCGTGCGGCCGATCAACAACATCGTGGACGTCACCAACTATGTGATGCTGGAATACGGGCAGCCGCTGCACGCTTTTGACGCGGAGAAGCTCAGCGGCCGTCAAATCGGCGTTCGCCTGGCAACGGACGGGGAGAAGATCGTGACGCTCGACGATGCGGAGCGGAAGCTGGAGCCGCACATGCTGCTCATCACCGATGCGGAGAAGCCGATCGCGCTGGCCGGCGTGATGGGCGGAGCCAATTCGGAGGTGGTGCCGGAAACGCGCCGAATCGTGCTGGAATCGGCCGGCTTTGCCGGATCTTCGGTGCGCCGCACGTCGCGCCAGTTGGGGCTGCGGTCGGAAGCGAGCCTGCGCTTCGAGAAGGAAGTCGATCCGCAGGCGATCGTCCCCGCGCTCAACCGGGCCGCCTCCCTGATGGCGCAAATCGCCGGGGGTCGGGTGGAGGAAGGGATATTCGAATCGTCGTCGGCTTTGCCCGAACCCGTGTCGATCGAGATTGGGCTGGACCGGGTAAACCGGTATTTGGGCACGACGCTTGCGGCGGACGAGGTCGGTTCGATTTTCCGGCGGCTGCATTTCCCCTTCGAGGAAACCCGGCCGGGCCAATTCCATGTGCGGGTGCCGACTCGCCGCGGCGACATCGTCCGCGATGTCGATTTGATCGAGGAAGTGGCGCGCTTGCACGGTTACGACCGCATCCCGACAACGCTGATGAGCGGCGAAACGACGCCGGGCTCGCTGACGAAATCGCAGCGCGTCCGCCGGACGCTGCGCAGCCTGTTGACGGATAGCGGGCTGCATGAGGTGGTCAGCTACTCGCTCGGCGCTCCCCGGCATGCCGAGGAGTACCCCGGCCCATTCGCCGCGGCCCGCCCGATCGCCCTGTCCATGCCCATGAGCGAGGACAGGAGCTTGCTGCGGACCAGCCTGGTCCCGCACCTGCTCGACACCGCCGCGTACAACCGCAATCGCCACAGCGAGGGCCTGGCGATCTTCGAAATCGGCAGCGTGTTCATCACCGCCGAGGAAACGTTGCGCCGGCTGCCGGAGGAGCGGCAAATGCTGGCGATCCTGCTCAGCGGAAACCGGCGGGAGACGAACTGGGCCGAGCCGACCGCGCCGTACGACTTCTATGATCTGAAAGGAATAGCGGAGAAGATCGCCTCATTCCTGGGTGTCGGGCCTATCCGTTTCTCCCCGATCGAGGCCGACGGGCTGCATCCGGGCAGGACGGCGGAAATGCATCTGGACCGCGGAACGGAGCGCGTGCCGCTCGGCCGTATCGGGCAGTTGCACCCGCTGCTTCAACAGCGCAAGGAGCTGCCGGATACGTATGTGCTGGAAGTCTCGCTGGAGCCGCTGGATCAGGCGGCCGACTTCAAGCTGGACTATGTCCCGCTGCCGCGCTATCCGGCTATCGTTCGCGACGCGGCTTTTGTTCTCGACGCGTCGGTGCGGGCCGGGGACGTCATGGAGAAGATCCGGCAGGCTTCCGGTCCGCTGCTGGAATCGGTGCAGGTGTTTGATGTCTACGCCGGCGAGCGGCTGGGCGCGGGGCGTAAAAGCGTCGCGCTGTCTCTCGTTTACCGCGATCCGGAGCGCACGTTGACCGACGAGGAGGTCGGGCGGCTGCATGGCGATATCGTTCGCGAGGTGGAGCAAACTTTTGGCGCGGAGCTGAGAAAATAGCAGGAAAAAAGGCGGAGGCATCGAATGTTATGAAG
>CAYYCV010000185.1:0-8015 GCA_964470405.1 uncultured Caryophanales bacterium | reverse complement strand
GGGCAGCGCTGCCCGCGGGGCGGGCGGGGGCGGGGGGGTGGGCCGGGCGCGGGGGGGGGGGGGACGGAGGATTTCCGGCAGTTCGATCGGGAAGATGCCGGGCAGGTATTCGCCGCGGGAACGAATCGGAACGATCCGGGCGTGCTGGCCCAAACGTCGATCGGCCAGAGGGATGTCCGCATGACGCCGCTCCAGGGGGCCAATATGATCGTCACCCTGCTGCATGGCGGGAAGGCGTTGTCCCCAAGGATCGTGAAGGAAGTCCGCTACCGGGACAATCATACCAAGCGATCCTTTGCGCCGCGGCGCTTGGCCGCCGCAGACTCCCCGATCAAGCCCCACACGTCGTACCTCTTGCTGCGGGCCATGAAGCAGGTTGTAAACGCCGGGACGGCGCAGGGGCTGCAACAGGCCCGATGGAGCCTGGCCGGCAAGACGGGCACGGCCCAGACGGCCGGTTTCGGAACGGATCGGGTCGACCAGTGGTTTGTCGGGTACGGACCGGTGCAGTCTCCGCGTTACGCCATTGCCGTTGTGGCGGAAAATATGCGGGGCAATGCCGCTTCGCTCGCGCAGCGAACGGCCGGGGAGATTATGGATATGCTGGCGGAAACGCCGGATGGGGAGGGACGCTAGCGCTTTAAGTACGGGGTCAGCCGCTCGACGAGATGCTGGACGCGAACCGCATTTTCACCGTAAACGGATGCGGATTCGCGGTTTTTCGTCGCGAGCTGGAACAATTCCAGATCGGCCTGGCATTTTTTCAGCACGGCCAAAAGCAACTGCTTATTTTGCGCGTTCGGGAGCATGATTTGGTCGTCGTACAGATCGACGAATAGTTGGCCGTAGCTGTCGACTTGGGCCAGAAAGACATTTTCGAGGGCAACCCCGATTTTGTCCAGTTCGGTGTGAAGCCAGTTCAGGTTCAATCCCAGCGTGGCCAGCGATTCATTCAGGATGCTGCCGTCCATAATGACGGTTTGCGGCTCCTGTTCCGGCCCTGTCTTGATTCCCAAATGCGACGGCGTCAGCGGTTGGTTTTGCTTTTTCAGCATGACGCTCAATTCCCCGGTCGGTTCAAGCACGGCAAATTCCACGTCGGCCACTTTAAACGCATTTTTCTGGCGGAGCTGCCCCAATAATTCGTCGGCGTTGTAGCGCTCCTTTTTCAGATTGTCCTCCAGAATTTTGCCGTCTTTAATCAATACGGTACCTTTTCCTTCGGTCCAATTTCGAAACGTTTTGCTCTTGAGCGACAGGAATTCGAACAGCAGCGGAACGGTGGACCAAACCAGCAGCGCGAGGATGCCGTACATATAGTGGTTTTCCAGGTCCGTGGAGATAAAGCCCGCCAGTTCCCCGAGCGTGATGCCGGCGACGTATTCGAAAAAAGTCAACTGCGCAATTTGCTTTTTGCCGAGGATTCGCGTCAGGGCAAACAGAAAAATGATGGCTCCCAGCGATTTGAAGATGATATTGATCCAATCCGGCACGGTGAGATCTCTCCTTATCCGATTTAAGAGTGGGGTGAAAAAAGGGGGGCTCCGCGCGCGGGCTTCGGTGGCGGGGCCGCTTATTTTTCATTTATATAGATTATTTACCATTGGGGGGCATCTTATGAATGCGGAAGCGGGAAGTCTTCAAAACTAAAAACCAAAGTGGATAAAAGGTAAAATAAGGATAGAAAAACACAGTGATTTCATACCAAAAATCAGCTTTATAATTAGGAAAACAAAAATATTTCAGCGATTTTATGCAAAACTTCCAAAACTTTATTCCAAAATGGATTTAACTGATGTATAATGGGTGTACAAAGGTTGTAAAACACACATGAGATGGGTAGGTATCGATGAAAACATCCACATCAGGCTTGAGAACGCTGCTCGAAATTTTTGTTTCATTTTTCAAGATCGGCCCGCTGACGTTCGGCGGAGGATATGCGATGATTCCCGTGATTGAAAGGGAGATTGTCACCCGCAGAAAAGGGAAGCGGACGGAGGATATCGGGTAACTGCTGTCCATCGCCGGGACGGCCCCGGGCGGGATCGGCGTCAATGCGGCGGCGATTGTCGGCTACCGGCTGGCGGGGGTTTGGGGAGCGGTGATTGCCGTGACGGGGATCACGATTCCGACTTTTTTGATCGTTCTGGGGCTGAGCGTAACGTTCGTCCAGGTGGAGGGAAATCCGAAAATCGCCGCCGCCTTTGAGGGCATCCATATGGCGATTGTAGCCATGATCGCTTATGCCGCTTACCGGGTCGGGCGATCCGCGGTGTTCGACGCGACCACGTGGGTCACCGCGATTGCGACGGTTGCGGTATTGTTATTTATGAACGCGAATCCCTTTTTTGTCATTTTGAGCGGTTTTGCCGTCGGCATTATTTTGGTCAAAGTGAAGGAAAAGCTGGGATTGCCCGTTCTTCTGGATAAGAAAACCGAAAGCAAGGGGCAGGCGAAGCGGCCCGTAACCCGATTTGACGATTATTTTATCGGCGACGGCATTTAGCGTTTTACAGCGAGAGGACAAGGGGGGCATACGATGCTGTGGGGTTTGTTTGTCACTTTTTTTAAAATCGGTCTGGTTTCTTTCGGCGGCGGGTATGCCATGATTCCCCTGATCGAAAAGGAAGCGATCGATCATCACTGGATGGGCACGGAGCTGTTGACGACGGCGATCGGGCTGGCGGGAATGTCCCCGGGGCCGATTGCGACCAATTTGTCGATTTTCATCGGCTATCAAACGGCGGGCCTTCCCGGGGCCCTGATTTCCACGTTTGCGGTGATTTTGCCTTCCATGCTGATTGTCGTCACGATTGCGGCTTTTTTCTTCAAGGTGTACCAGCATAAATGGGTCAAATCGGCCTTTTACGGGCTCAGGCCGATTGTGACGGGGCTCATCCTGTATGCGGCGATTCATTTCGGTATTGCCAACGGGTTGACCTTGACCTATAATTGGCATACATTATCTTTATTGCTGATTTTTATTGCTTCGTTGATCGCCTTGATGAAATACAAGATGCATCCTTTGTTTGTCATCGTGCTGTCCGGCCTCGTGGGGACGGCCCTGTATTAACCTTCAATCCTCGCCCGGGAGTATGGGATGGTATGAATATATCCGAACGAATTTTCAATCCGAAGGCCAAGGAAGTGTATATGATCCTGCGCAGGCAGGGAACCGTATCCCGCTTCGATCTGCTGGAGCAAACCCGGCTGACCGGGAGTACGCTGACGCGCGTTCTGGAGGAATTGATCGCTCCGGGATGGATCGAGGAGGTGGGGTTCGGGGAATCCACCGGCGGCCGGCGGCCGATTCTTTATCGAACGAATCCGGCGGGCGGCTATGCGCTCGGTCTGGATATTTCAAGAACGTATGCCAGGCTGGTGCTGTGCGACCTGCATATGTCGCCCGTTGCCGTCAAGGATTGGCGGATGACGGAGCGCATGACGCCGGACGATTTGATCGATCGGGTGGTGGCGGCGATCCAGGCCATGCTGTCGGCGCGTGATATCGGCAAGGAACGGCTGCTGGGCATGGGAATCGGGGCCGTCGGCCCGCTGGACCGATCGGAGGGCGTGATCCTCGATCCGGTCTTTTTCCCTGCTCCGGGTTGGAACCATGTGCCCATTTGCGAGCGGTTTGAAAGCGAACTGGGCGTCCCGGTGTTTCTGGAGAACGGCGCGAACTCGGCCATATTGGGGGAATATTGGGCCGCTGTATCCTCGGATTACCGCCATCTTCTGTATATTCACGCAGGGGTGGGATTGCGCTCGGCGATGATGTCCAACGGCAAATTGGTATATGGCGCGGTGGACATGGAAGGATCGATCGGTCAGATGGTGATTCAGGCGGACGGCATTCGGCATCGCAGCGGAGGCAACTACGGAAGTCTCGAATCCTACACGACGATCCACGCCATCGAGCGGCAGGCCCAGTCCCGATTGAAATTGGGCCGCAGCGGGCCGCTGAAGGAGCTTTGCGCGGACCCCGAGAAAGTGTCCTTCTCCCAAATGCTGAAGGCGCTGGAGTCGGGCGATTCGATGGTCGAGGAGATCTTCGTGCAGGCTGCGGCTTATTTCGGGATCGGGATGGCCAACTTGCTCAATATTCTTCATCCCGAGAAGGTTATTCTCGGCGGACCGCTGATGATGAGCCAGGATTTATTTTATCGGGAGGCGATTCGGGTGGCGGTTCAAAATACATATTATTATCCCAAGTACCAGGTGATGTTCGACCGGGGAAAATTGGGGGAGGAAGCGATCGCGACCGGCTCGGCCGCGATGGTGATCGACCGGCTGAGCGAATAGTCCGAAAGGCGGCATGCAGAAATAACCTCTTGCGTACCGCAACAGGTTTTGCCATAATGAACAGGCAGGAATGTTTGCGCAGAAGAAAGGAAGTTTGTATGCAATGAATGTTGCTTTTTTTCTAACGCCTAAAAAGGATGTCATCTCCCTGCTGCCCGATTCGACCATGAGACAGGCGCTGGAGAGAATGGAGTATCACCGTTATTCCGCCGTGCCGCTGCTGGACGAAGATGGACGATATGTGGGAACGATTACCGAGGGAGATTTGCTGTGGAAATTAAAAAACACCCCCTCTCTGAGCTTCGGATCCACCCATAAAGTTTTGTTGAAAGATGTGCCCCGAAAAATGAAAAACAAGCCGGTCCAGGTCGATGCGCAAATTGAAGATTTGCTGTCCCTGGCCACGGTTCAAAATTTTGTTCCCGTTGTGGACGACAAGGAAATTTTTATCGGCATCATCAAGCGAAGCGATATTATTGAGTATTGCGCGAATATGCTGTTTCATAAACAGGATCGGCCAAGCAAAATGTAAAATGGGGGATCGATTTTCTGCGATTACATAAAGAAATAGGGTAAACGACAACGAAGATAACCATGGAACTTCCATATGTACCCCATTCCGCAAAGATGTGTTAGAATGGTTCATTGGGATGACGTGATTTTAAAATATGGCAAGGAGTTTGTGGATATATGGTTAAGCAAGATCGTTGGTTTACTCATCCGATGTTTTATTTTTCCGTCCTGTTGTTGTTGAAAATCGTGCTGGTGCGGTATGTTATTTTTCATCAAATAGATTTGCTGCATGTGCTCGCCGTCGATCTGCCTTCTTTGTTTGTGGCCTTCGCCCTGATCGAATTGCTGGTCAAGAAAAGGAAATTTACGGCCTATATGGCGGTCAACATTGTGTTTACCTCGATTTTTTTTGCGGCCATTATGTACTTCAAGTATTTCGGGGTCATTGTCACGTTCAGAGCGTTGCAGCAATCGAATCAGGTGCTGGAAGTGAAGCCCAGCGTCATGAATTTGCTTCATCCGCAATTTTTGCTGATCTATGCCGACCTGGTATTGTTTATTGCGCTGCGCATTTTTCGCAAAGGAAGCCGGTTGTGGCATCGCGGGCCGTCCAGAATGAACAAGGTTCTCGCTTCGAGCCTGCTGATCGTGGCGCTAAGCGCCAGTTGCGTCAATACGGTGACGAATGATTCGATCATCAACGAAATCAAGCAAGCGCATGAAATGGGCATTCTTAACTATGAGGTCGCGGCGATCGTGGCTTATTTCAGGGAGGAGCAAATCGACCCGAATGAAGTTTCCGTGAAGTCCATCCAGAGCTTGAAGGGCATCGTGCGTCCCGACGCCCCCCTCTTCCGGGAGGCGGCGAAAGGGAAAAACGTGATCGTGATTCAAATGGAAGCGATGCAGAACTTTTTGCTCCATCTGCAAATCGAGGGGCGGGAAATCACCCCCGTGTTGAACGGTTTGATCGGGGAGAGCTTGTATTTGCCGCATGTTTTCCAAATGGTCGGCCAGGGCAACACGGTCGATGCGGAATTCATGCTGAATACGTCCTTTCATATTCCGAGGGACGGGGCGGCGTCGCAATCGTACGGAGACAAGCAGCTTCCCAGCTTCCCCAAGATGCTGAAGGAGGCCGGATACCGCGCGGTCACTTTCCATACGAACGACATCGCTTTTTGGAGCCGAAATGAACTGTACCCCGCCATCGGGTTCGATCAATACTATGACGATGATTTTTTCGGGCATGACGACATCGTCGATTTCGGCGCCTCCGATGAAGTGCTGTACCGCAAAACGGCGGAGGAGCTCGAAAGATATCACAGGGAAGGCCAAAAGTTTTACGCGAATGTCATTTCGATGTCCGGCCACCATCCGTTCAACATTCCGGAGCGAAAGCGGCGGATGCAGCTCCCGAGCGAGTTTGACGACACGCTGGTGGGCGATTATATCGTCTCGCAAAATTACGCCGACTACGCGCTAGGCCAGTTTATCGACCAACTGAAGCAATCCGGACTTTGGGAGGACAGCGTGGTGATGATTTACGGGGATCACATGGGGCTTCCGATCTATTCCCTGGACGATCACCAGATGAACCTGATGCATGATTTGATTGGAAAAGACTACAACTACGACACGATGATGAACATTCCGCTCCTGCTCCATGTTCCGGGAGAAGAGGCGCGAATCATGCCGGACCGGATCGGCGGACAGGTGGATTTCATGCCGACGTTGGCCAACTTGCTCGGCGTATCGTTGCAAAATCATATTCATTTCGGGCAGGACCTGCTCAATCATCAAAATAATGTGCTGGGAGAGCGGTACTACCTTCCGACAGGCTCCTTTATCGACAATCGGATGATTTTCATACCGGGAAAAGGGGTTGACGACGGAACGGTGATTCCGCTTGACGGCAAGCCGGCGGAGAGCGACAAATCCGTCCGGGACAAATTTAATCACGCTCTGAAATTGTTGGAGATGTCGGACAGCTATGTGAAGAATTTGCCTGCGCGCGAAAAGTAATTAATACCGTTTGCTTCAATATACAGGAGAGGATGAACAGAATGCCGCTAGTTGACATGCCTTTGGATGAACTGAGAGTTTACGAGGGTCGGAATCCCCGCCCCGATGATTTCGAATCGTACTGGGACCGCGCGTTGGAGGAGATGAGAGCGGTCGATCCGCAGGTCGAACTGATCCCCAGCGAATTCACCGTACCGTATGCCGAATGTTTCGATCTGTATTTCACCGGCGTGCGCGGCGCCAGAATTCATGCGAAATATGTTCGCCCAACCGGCGCTTCCGAGCCGCATCCCGCTGTGCTTCAATTTCATGGATACACGCAGCATTCGGGAGATTGGAGCGATAAGCTGATTTATGCGGCGCTCGGTTTCTCCGTGGCGGCGTTGGATTGCCGGGGGCAGGGCGGCCTTTCCGAAGATACGGGGGGAGTCAAGGGGACGACCCACCACGGCCATATTATTCGCGGTCTGGATGACGAATCGCCGCATCAGCTTCTGTTCCGACACATTTTTCTCGATACGGCGCAGTTGGCGTCGATTGTGATGGGCTTTCCGGAGGTGGACCGCAACCGGGTCGGAGCCATGGGAGGCTCGCAAGGGGGAGCGTTGACGATCGCCTGCGCGGCGCTGGAGCCGAGTATCGTCAAGCTGGCGCCGGTTTATCCTTTTCTGAGCGATTATCAGCGAGTTTGGGAAATGGATTTGGCCGAGGAAGGCGCGTACAAGGAATTGAAAACGTACTTCCGGCTTCATGACCCGCAGCATTTGCGCGAGAAGGAAGTTTTTACAAGGCTGGGGTATATCGATCTTCAGCATTTGGCCCGGCGAATTCGCGGCGAGGTGATGATGGGCATCGGATTGATGGACAAAACTTGCCCGCCTTCCACCCAATTTGCTGTGTATAACAAGATCAAATCCAAAAAAAGCCTGGAGATCTTTCCTGATTTTTCGCATGAGCGGCTGCCGGGATTTTCCGATAAAACGGTGCAATTTTTAAAGGAACTATAAAGTCTCATCATTTCAAACGAGAATGCGGCCATCCGCAATATTCGGCGATTGTTTCGATTCGCCCAATATTGCAGGGATGGCTGTTTTTTATATAGTACGTATTAAATAGTTTTGTTCTGCTTATATATTGCGTATTAAATAAATATATGTTATATATTATTTAAC
>CAYYCV010000184.1:287-8078 GCA_964470405.1 uncultured Caryophanales bacterium | reverse complement strand
TCCATTTGCAAATCCAACCTGCCCCGAAGTCCGGTAAAAACGGCGCAACGGTTGAATACGGGGTGGAGAACGCCACCGGCGTCCCGACCGGCAGATGACTTTTGATGTCCGGCAGCCCCATCGACCGCCCGAGCGAGCCATCCGTCAACACGGCAATCGAAAAACCCGCATCCCAGGAACGAAACACCTGTTTCGCCAACCTTGCTACTTCATTGTTAAATATAAAAAGACGGTTCTCAAGGATAAATTTAAATAAAAAAAGGGGAATTATCTATAAATACACAACTTAATCGGGGTATGGCGGGGAGGTTCTGCCCAAAACGATCGAAATGACCCACCCCGTCCCCGAAGGAGATACGACACGACCGTAGACGGCGAGAACTCGGGCGAGAACTCGTTTGATTGGGATTCAACGCAAAAACGCGCGTACCCTGTTCAAGAAAACGCATATACCTCGTTCAAGGCTGCCGCATCCTCACAATTAATTGATCATCGGTCAATACATCGCCGATAAAATAGGACGCGGGAAAAAGCAATGGAGATCATGCCGCTCCATCTCGCTTGGGGAAAGTGAACCCGGGCGATAATTACAGCCCGGGTTTTGGCAGGTCGATACGGTGGATCACGCTCATCTTGTGCTGGCTTGCAACGAACCGGGATACGGCACAGAGCAAGAAATCGTTTGGCCTCCCGGCCCCCGGCACTCCGGGCTGTTTTCCCCGGCAACAGGCTCGAACTAAGCCGGAATGGAATCGGCCGTCCGGCTCCGGACCAAATACGGGAACAACAGCAGAAGGCCAAGGATAAAGACAGCAAGGGCAAAATACGCGGGCAGCAGGTGCCAAAAGTCGATGTAACCTATCCGCAGATGCACATAAAATACGGCGGCGAACCCGGGCAATCCGCCGAACAGCAACGTCCACCACAGCCAGCGTTCCCCTTGGTTGATCCCCCATAAGGCGATCGCCAAAATGGCGGCCGCATCGGAGAACAAAGCCCCTCCGAAGCCGGCGCGATCGTGGGCGATTAAGGGAAGCAAACGTCCATTCGCCTCCCCCAACACTTCGTTGGTGGTACGCAAATAACTTAAATCCGTGGCAACAAAAATATCGGTAACGCCAACGAACGAAATGGTCAATCCCCCTACGGCCAAAGCCACTCCGAGAATCACAAACATCAACTGCCCCCACTGGGCCCGAACCCACGCGCGATCATTGAGCAGATTCGGCCGGAGCCTTGAAGGCAAGCTCTTCCGGTCGCGCATGAAAAGGAGGAACATCGGCAACAGCACGGCGGCGGCCGCAGCATGAAGCGGGTCGAAGTACCCGTGACCCAGGTACAGAAAAAAACTGCCGAATCCCACCATGCCGGAAACCAGCATCGCCGTCTGCGCCCAGTGCAGCCTTCTGCGCAGTCCGTATTTGGCCAATTGGGCATAAAGAATGCCGATGGAAATCATCGTCCCCGCCAAGGAAATTCGGTCATGGGACATGAAGGGAAGCAAACGATGGTTCAGTTCCGCAAGCTGCTCCCTGCTCATGCACAGGTATTGGATATCATACGGCAGCATGACGCTGGTCATGGCGATCACCCATGCGAGAACGCCGCCAATAACCATGCCCAGGCCAAGCAAATAAATCCAACCCCAGCTTTTCCAGAAAGGCGGGGCGGTCGGCGGCGGCTCGTCGCGGATTCGCTCATAAATGATCGCTTCGTTTATGCGCTTGGGCAATCCCGGGCCGGAGTAGACCAGCCCGCTGTGAAGCTGTACATAATTCGCACCCGCCCGGAGCGAATCCAGCGCGTCCTGCGGTTGATGAATTCCCCCGGAAGCGATGACGACAAGCTCCTGGCCGCCGTTTTGACGGATGCATCGCACTTTCTCGATGCTGCGCGCCTTCCCCTCCCTCCCCACTTCAAAGCCGTCATCCGTACGTACGGCGTCGCCGATCACCATCCCGTGCCAGCGCTGCAAGTCCAATTGATCAAGCAGCGTTTGCAGCTTCTCCGGCGGATAATCCAGCGGAATATAAACGTACAGCGGTTTGGAATGTTCCGAACGCGCGATGGACTCGAGGCATTCAACCGTTTCCTCGAGGGACCATGAATCGTCCAGCACATCGATATAAAACCCCGCGGCAAAAGGACGGAGCTTTTCCATCAGCAAGCGATGCTCGGACAAAGCCCGATCCGCCGACGCTCCCTGTCCCTGCCTCACGCGAAGCATGAGCGGGAGCCGATGCCCCTGATGGCGCCGCAATCGCCGAACGATCTTTTCCACCCCGTCGTTCTCGTATTCGATCGGATACACGATCGACTCCCGGGCCGGATCTCGGCGAATGGGCAGGCCGCTAACCGTCTCCCGCAAAGTGACGGGCCCGATTTCAATAAAGCCGAAGCCGAATTGAGACAGCGCCTTGTGAGCTGTGCCGTGGATGTCCAATCCACCGCTTAAACCGACCGGATATTTCAAAAGCGCTTCCTTTTGCTTCGTCTCCAATATCGGATCGCTTTCCATGTGGCCCAAGGTGCGAATAACCAGGGAACCCAACGGCATCCTGCTCAAAAAACCCATCGCCTGCAAAGTAATCGCGCGAGCCGTGCGCGAAGGAAGGCGGAACAATGCGGGACGGAACAATGTGCGATACGACCAGTCCGGCACGAAAAACCCCTCCTCTTCATTTATCCAGCATCCGCTCCAACTGCTTTAACTTCCACGCATTCGGAATAGAGGCGAATGCGCTGTTGCGCAAGCGGCACAAACCGGGCCGGGACCATTGCGTTACCTTCCCCATAAGGTGGGATTGCCTGACGATCCGCCTTACGCGCGGCGCGCGCACCGCCTCGTATCTTCTTAACGCCCGTTCAACCGACGAATCCTGTTCGATGCAATCGCCCAATGCGCCGCCATCTTCGATGGCCTGACAGGCCCCTTGCCCAAGATTGGGCGTCATGGCATGCGCGGCGTCGCCGAGCAGCGCCACCCGTCCCTTCGTCCAATAAGGGATCGACGGCAGGTCGTAAATGGGGTGGCGCAAGATCGCCGATTCGTCAGATTGCGTCAAAATGGGCTCGACGGGCCGGCCCCAACCGGCAAACGCGTCGAGCAGCCATTCTTTTCGCCCGCCCCGGGCGGAGCTCTCCTCCTCGGCGCTATTGACCGCGGCAAACCAATACAGCGTATTTCTGCCGCTGGGGCTAAAGCCGAATCGCTTTCCTTCCCCCCAAACCTCCGTGCCGCCAAAAGCCTGAAAGCTTTCGGGCTCGTATGCAATCATGCCCCGATACGCGGCATAGCCGCAATACCGCAAACGCGCTTCCCCGGCAATGATTCGGTGCACGGTGGAATGGATCCCGTCGGCTCCGATCATGAATTGCCCCGCATCCACATGCCCGTCGGCGAAATAGGCCGCCACTTGCCGGCCGTCCTGCTCCAGGCGATTCAATTCCTTGCCCCAGACCACATGCTCCGCTCCAAGGCGTTCCAGCATCAAGCGCTGCAAATCGGCGCGAAGCACGGTCGTCACGGGATAGCCATATTTTTTTTCCAGGTCGTGAAACATCAATTCGTACAACGGGACTCCGTTTGAAGTGAAAATACTTAGCTTTCGATTGCGAAAACCGGCCCGGATGACCTCCTCCGCCAAGTCCAATTTGCGCAAAACCCGCAATGCGTTCGGCCACAAAACCAAGGTCGTTCCATTCTCTTTATTTTTCGGCGCCCGTTCATAGACAACAGGCTCCACACCGATCCGTTGCAGCGCGATCGCCGCGGTTAACCCGCCGATGCCGGCCCCGATAATCAAAGCTTTGTTTGAATTTCCCATGCCAACCTCTCCATTTATGCATATGGCCGCGCGTGCTGCGGCGCCGCCCGATTCCGGTTCATCCATGAATATTCCACATCCGCAATGGCTAATCCTTTTTTACGAATCATTTGTTGCCGCTTTTCCATAGTTTGTAGTACTATTAAACTAGTATTTCATGGGAGGTATAACCAATGGGACAAGCCGTATGCGGCGGCGCAATGATGCAGTGCAGCTTTGGCGCCGCGCCAAGTTCGTTGATGGTGCTGCCTGCAAATCGGGTAACCACCACCATGCCAATTGCCAATATTATGGACAACAAGCCGATGGTCAACATCCTGCCTTTCGGCATGTGCAACTCGCTTGCCAATCCGATGGTCGCTTCGGCCACCGCGGCGGCGCTGGGCGTGTTGACGCCGATGCCCTGCATACCGGTCACGGCCGCCCCTTGGGCTCCCGGCTCGCCAACGGTATTGGTCGGCAACATGCCGGCCTTGAACAATAGCTCCAAATGCATGTGCAACTGGGGCGGTGTGATTCAAATCACGAATCCGGGCCAGGTGACCATTCAAGTCCCGTAATCCTGTACCTATCACGAACATTTTAGGAGCGATCGATTTGAGCACCGATCCGGTTAAAATGATTACGAAGATCGTCATGCCCGTAATCAACCCGATAAAGAAGAAAATTTTGAAGCCGTTCAAAAACCTGAAAAAGCTTCCGCAGACGATCGTCAAGAAGTCCCAGGCGTGGCTGAAAGCGATGGTCAATCCGAAAGACGTGTCCAAAAAGGACTACGTGTTGATCGGCAGACGCTATTATGCCAAGAGGCTGTTTGTCTTCATCCTTCTGGCGATCCTGATCCTCATCTATATTCTGTTTATCAACTCCCCCGCATTCATTGACCGCTGGCTTCATCGACCCGTCGTTTTCCACCAGGATAAAGGAATCGATCCGGCCTATGCGGGCAACGCCAAAGTATACGGCGACGAGGACGCCCTGGTCTACACGGGCGGTGTGGCGGACGGAGCGTTCAGCGGCCAGGGGAAGCTGTACGACGACCAGGGAAAGCTGAGCTACGTCGGCATGTTCAGCAACGGGCTAAAGGACGGCAGCGGCGAATTGTACAACCCGCAAGGTCAGATCATCTATAAAGGCCTGTTCTCCGCGGACAAGTACGCCGGTCCCGGCACGCTTTTCTTCGACGACCAATCGCCTCAATACGTCGGCGAATTTCAGAACGGATTGTATGCCAACCACGGGACGGAATACTACCCGAACGGGCAGATCAAGTACGATGGAAACTTTATCGCCGGCCATTACAGCGGCCAGGGAAAACTGTTCTATGAGGACGGCACGGTTCACTACGAAGGGGAATTCATCGCGGATCAATTCGAAGGCGCGGGAAAGGAATATGACGCCAAAGGCCGGCTGATCTATGAGGGCGGCTTCAAAAGCGGACTGTATTCCGGGGAAGGAACCGCCTACTACGACAACGATTTCGTGCGATATAAAGGCAGCTTTCTGGCCGGCCAATACAACGGCGAAGGAACCTTGTTCGATGAAGCGGGCCTCACCGTGTATACGGGCGCTTTTGCCGAAAGCCAGTTTAACGGATGGGGCAAAAGTCTGGACCCGACGGGAAGTACCGTCTATGAGGGCAAATTCGCGAACAATGTGTATGAAGGCTTGGGCACGCTGTACGATTCCGAGGGTACGGCGACGTTCAAAGGGTTCTTCGCCAAAGGAAGGATCGATTATCCCGCCTTCATCGGACTGTCCGGCAAAAAAATAACGGAAATCCTCGGCGATCCTTCGGAAATCACCGCCTACCCCCCGCCGTCTGCGGCAGCAGACATACAAGGCGGCGATACCGCCGCATCGGACGCCGACGCGGCGGGTCAAAACCCGGCCTCCGGCACGGACACGGCTGCGGGGGCGGTCATCGGTTCTCCCTTGCCGCCATCCGGCTTGTTCATGGTCTATGCGAACTTCCAAATGTCCTTTGTCGTCATCCCTTCGGCCGACGATCCGAACGAAACGACCGTCTCCGTTGTTCACTTGACGAACAGAAGCTCCATATTGCAGCTCATTCAGGATATCGAAACCGCCGACAACCCCACATCGGCAAAAGCAGGCTATACGACAACCGGCGTCTCCCTGGAGGACGGGAGCACCGTCACCATTTACAAAGTCGGCAATGTGCTGTACAAAATCTACTACAACCGGGACAGCGGCAAAGATGCGCCGGAGCACGCGGAAATCTCGATCATGGCCAGCCCGGACTAGCGTCCATAACTAAATTTTAACGGTATAGCGTAGGCACGATCATCAAAATCAAATTTTGCCAATACGGATACTTCGGATTGGGCCTGCTCCGTTTTGAACTCGGTCGGGCCGGAAACCGTTAATATTTCGTCAGGCTTCATAAGCGTTGTCCGTTCAACGCTATCAAAAGTATGAGCCGCTTCTTCTCCCATCGGTAAAACCACGATGGAAATCAGAGGGTCGGAATGACGCAGTTGGATGTCCCGGTCGCCATTATACTTCATCTTCCCCGTGAGCACGATGGCGTCGGCGTTTTTTTTCGCGATTTCAACAATCACTTCAAAAGGCCCTTGCTTTGCCGTATGAATCGCGACATCTTCACGGTTATCCTTGTGTTGACAGCTTGTTATTGTGCATGCTGTGCAGAAAACACAAACAATTTGAATAACATGAATCAGTAATTTCATGCAATCCTCCCTTAGACCCAATATTATTGAAATGACGAGTTCCGCTGTTTGCTCTACAGCAGAACTCATATCAATTAAAAATTTGTAAGAATTTGATTTATGCCAAGGTCATTAAAGGAATAGCCAATATGTGAGAAAACTGCATAAGTGGTCCCGCTCATTGTTACGAACCCTTTATTAATACCATGTGCTTTATATTCATAAATATAGCTGGAGGATCCCCCTGTATCGACAACAGGTGCGCCGCTATCGCCGTGATCTGTAACATAAGTGGCTCTCCTTAAATTTGTAAAATCAATTCCTGTATCGTCCCAATTTGTCGGGTTATAAGTTTTTGAAACTATCGTGCCACAACGCCATCCAGATGTTTCTCCAGACATACAAACGGTGTCACCTACTATATCATCAGTAGGGCTGACTTGCACTGCTCCTATTTCTTGATTACGTGTTGGGGAACATAAATAGCATAAGTCGTACATATAATAGCTTGCATTTGATGAAGAAATTTGAATTGCTGCCATATCTGTGTTCCCACCATAATGACGCATTTGTATCGTTCCAATTGTTGACCCGCCTTGGGACCATGAAGACCCGATTTCCCCACAATGTCCTGCTGTTAAGTAATAATAAGTATCCGTAGTTCCCCACTTTTTTGCTGCAAAAGCACCAGTACAAGTAGCAGTGGAACTACTAACGGCTAACCCGGCTTGAAGTGGTCGAGTGTTAGTTGTTCGGTCTAAATCATTTTCAGTCACAGGCCCTATTATTATCTTAATACGTGGGCTTAACGCCTTAATTATGTTTACCCATTTTTCATCACCACTAGACAACCCTGCGACAACCATGTTGTCTTCAACAGATATCTCCGTGTATTCTACTGGAGAATTCTTACCTTTTATAAGTTCATCCAACCTTTCTTGAATATCTTTTAGCCGCTTTATATTGGAAGTTGTATTAAAGAAAACGACTCGGTCTTTATGCTTAAAATTCCTTTTAACTTCATTAGCAATATCCAAGTTGTTAGAAAGATTTACAATTCCAATCTTAATAATTCCACCATCTTTATGATCGAGATAAAGATCAGAAAAAATAGAAAGGTATTTTTTTTCTATTATTTCTTTTCTTATTTTACGTGCCTCATTTGCTAAATCTTCTCGCAACATCAGTTCTTGATATTCTGCATCTGTCAAGATAACCCCATATCGCTGTAAAGATTGATTATTTTTTGTTTCAATATTAATGCGTTTGAC
>CAYYCV010000184.1:0-277 GCA_964470405.1 uncultured Caryophanales bacterium | reverse complement strand
TCTTCAACGTTATGGTCAAAACCAAAGGCGGATCTGAATTTAATACTCTTCTGAAGTTCATCTGCTAAAGTAATTTCTACTGTATGAGTTGCTCGCGAATCGACTATATCTTCTGCATTTGCAAGTTGTATATTTTCTTTTAGAAAAACGAAGATGATCAGTACAACAATTGAAAATGATGTTATAAGCAATCTTTTTTTCTTAAAAGCCATACACAATTCCTCCCTAGCGTGAGTTTCCTACGCTAACGCCGAAAATGCAGTCGTATCAAGGGTTC
>CAYYCV010000183.1:0-8189 GCA_964470405.1 uncultured Caryophanales bacterium | reverse complement strand
AGATCCAAGCTCTTAGCTTGCCCGGCGCGGGCTGCAAGAGGGGCCCTCAAACTAGCCCACTGCTCCAGGCGATGTCGGCGATGCGGCGGCGGCCGTCGCGGCGCTCGAGCTGGACGACGACGTCGATGACCGACGCGGCATAGGCGATCGTGTCCTGGCGGGTCAGCCCGATGCCCGTCTGCATGACCATGAGCGCGAGCTGTTCGAGCGCGCCGCGCGGGGTATTGGCGTGGATCGTCGAGAAGCTGCCGGGGTGGCCGGTGTTGATCGCGCGCAGGAAGCTCACGCTTTCGGCCCCGCGCAGCTCGCCGAGGACGATGCGGTCGGGGCGCAGGCGCAGCGCCGATTGCAGCAGCTCGTTGGCGGTGACCTTGGCCTCGCCGAGTTCGCCCTTGACCGCGACCAGCCCGACGCCGTTGGCGCCCGGCAGCCTGAGTTCGGCGGTGTCCTCGACCAGCACGACGCGCTCGTGCGCCGGGATTTCGCCGAGCATCGCGTTGAGGAAGGTGGTCTTGCCGGTGGAGGTGCCGCCGGAGATGAGGATCGTCTTGCGGGCCTGGATCGCCGCGCGCAGGAAGTCGATCGGCTCGGCGGCGGGATCGGGGAACGACGGCGCCCGCGGCGCTTCGAGCGGGCCGCTGTCATAGGCGTCGAGCGGCAGGTCGAGCCGGCGGTGGCGGCGGATGGCCATGGCCCAGTGCTTGCGCGTGGCGGGCGGGCCGCAGAACTGCACGCGCGCGCCGTCGGGAAGCGTCGCCCCGAGCAGCGGGTGCTCGCGGTTGATGCCCTGATGGCTGACCCTGGCGACCTGCTCGGCGAGGCGCTGGACCAGCTTGTCGTCGATCTCTGGCGCTTCGATCCGCTGCATCTGGCCGCGGCCGGCATCCTCGATCCAGACTTCGCCGGGGCGGTTGACGAGGATCTCGGTCACGGTGTCGCGCGACAGCCATTCGCGGAACGGCGCGAGATAGGCGTCGAGATAGACGCTGCCGCTCGGCGCGGCGCTCGCTGCGTCCGGCTCGTTGCCGGGCAGTTGGTGGATCTCCGCGCTCACGGCGGCCCTACTGGACTCTCGGCGCGGTCGAGAAGTCGAGATCGCGCGCGGTGACGACGCGGATCGGCTCGCCGGGGCGAACGCGCACGGTGGGGCTGATCTGGCCGTTCTGCTGCAGGGCGGTGGCCGCGGCGTTCTGGCCGCCGCCGAGGATCACCGAGGTCCCGCCGCTGGCAACGGTGGTCAGGCCGCCGATTACCGAGAGCAGCATGGCGGAGCCGAAGCGCTGGAAGAAGTGGGTGTCGACCTTGCCCGGGATGCCGCCGCTGCCGTCGAACGCCGTGCCGGGGGAAGCGAGCGCCACCGAGATGCCGTCGGGGCGGATCAGGCGCGTCCAGATCACGTAGGCGCGCTTCTGGCCCGCCTGGAGGCCGCTCTGGTACTGGCCGATCAACCGCGAGCTGCGCGGCACGAGGATGCGCGTGCCGTCGAAGCTGCGCACGTCCTGGCTCACCACGGCGCGGACGTAGCCGGGTACGTCGGTGTTGATCGCGGTTTCGAGGACGGCCGGGATCATCGTTCCCTGGGTGACCGTGGTCTTGGGATCGAACGCGCTGGCCGCGGTCGCGGGCGCGCCGCCCTCTGCGGCGCATGCCGCCCGGGTGTGCGCTGCTGCAACGCGCCTGCTGCGCCGCCCTTGCGCCTCGGGGGCCACCCGCTACGGATAATCGTATCCGCCATGCGAGGTGTTGCAATTGCGCAATCGTTTGATTCCTTTCGATACGCCTTTGATTGCGCCGTATTTTTCGATCGCCTGGATCATGTAGACGGAACAACTCGGCTCAAAGCGGCATTTGTTCCGGATTTCGACCGGGGCAAAATGTTGATACGCTTTGACGATCCAAATGAGAACGGCGCTGGCCCGCATCAGGGCATAGGCCAGAACGCCCGCAATCGATGCCGCGCAAGCCGGCCATAACGCATGTCCCGGAATGATGCGGGCAAGGGCATAAAAGGCAATGATGAAGATCAAAACGCCGAGCGACAGAGGGTAGATCATACCGCGTGCAAACCGCCGCCAATCGATTTCGGGTGTAACGTGGGATCGCTTGTAATGCACGCTCCGCGGATCGTCTTCGCCGCAACCGGTATGGCCGTAAGTGGTATGTATGATTTCCAAAAGGTCTTTCTCGGTCGGTAAAGCGTCGAAAACTCTATTTTTTGCTTGGGAATCGTTCATCGTTCGAACCCGTGCCTAAGCGTCTTTGTAAAAAATCAGCATGTAGTAATAGGTGGTCACGGGCTGTTGAAAACAACCGGGTTTTTCGGTAACGGCGATCGATTCCATGGAATGGTAGGTCCAACCCGATTGGGCCTGCGTATTGATAATGGAGGAAAATAAATTGACCGCTGCAAGGGTATCCCCTTTATTGACATGAACGTTTTTGGGACCTGGAACAGCCATGTATTCTTTCATATGCACCCACCCTTTTCGATATTTTGTAACCGCTGTCATTTGAATGACACTCCTTATTTTACGGCACAAATGCGAAGAAGTCCACACAGGTCGAAATATTTCGTCAAAAAACGGTAAAAAGCAGCGTTTTTCGCCCTGGTTGTTGTTCCATGTTTTGCTTGTTTGGCATCGTTGGTGCGAAGGGGGAAAGCCTGTCGGACGAGATCGTCTCGACAGCGTGGCGCAGGCCGATGGCTGGCATCGGGGCAAGCGGGCGGGACCGCCGGAAACCCGACTGGCGATATCGTGCAGCGGAAATGGGCGCCGATGTTTCCATTCATTGTGGATAGGTTGAGGCGTATTCTGACTGGTGATCCAGCCGGGCGTGACGATAAAGCAAGGTGTTCGGAATTATCGTCATGTCTCCTGCCGGTTTCTTGTTCTGCCTGGATCGCGAATCTCAAGAACATGATTTTTAAATTGAAATGAGAATGATTATCAATTACAATAGTCCTAACCAATGCTGCGGGGGATGGATGGATTCGGATACCCAGGAAATATAGGCAATCGCGCCGCGAGGCATGAAACGCTGGAAGGACGTATTGGAAGTTGAGGTGAGTCAAAGTGAACCAAATGAATGGGGATGACCCCGTCCTGTTGTGGAATCAGGCCAACGTCAAGGTGTTGGACATCCGGCATACGGTGATGAGATTCGGGGAAGCGCTGCGTTCCTATCGCTTGCCTGCAAGCGGCTTTCTGTATACTACGTGCGGCGGCGCCCGGGTATGGCTGGACGGAACGGAATATACGGCCGAGCGGTTTTATGCGCTGCACGGCGGCAAGGGCATGTGTCTGGATATTAAGCCGCTGGAGGAACCGTTCGAATACTACTTGATCCTCTACAAGGCGGCGCTCCCGCTCCCGCACCGCCGGGATGCGCAACCGCCCCTGCATCGCCGGGATGCGCAGCCGCTGTCGGAACGCGGAAATCCGTTCTACGCGCAATACGGTTTTGTGCCGGTGTACCCGCTTGCCTTATATGACCAGGTCAAACGGATGGAGCTTCACTGGCGGAAGCCTGCTGCATTGGAGAAGCTTCATGTGAGAGGCATGCTGTACCAGTTTGCATATGAATGGATTCGGCAATTGCAAATGCAGGACGTTTCGGCGGTGAAGCCCGATATCGTGAGCCAGGTGCTGCGCTATATCGACGAGCGATATAAGGACGCGCTTACGCTCGATTCTTTGGCCCAACTGTTCAATTACAGCGCCAAAAATCTGTCCAGGGTGTTCAAGAAACGGACGGGGTACAGCCTGATTGATTATATGATTCGATTGAGAATGGACAAAGCCAAAGCCATGCTCCTGGATACCGGGGCGGGGATACAGGAAATCGCGGAGGAGGTCGGCTACGCGGATCGCATGTATTTTAACCGTATTTTTAAAAAGCATGTCGGAATTTCGCCGGGCCGGTTCAGGGAAATGGGACAGAGGCAGGCGGATCGTCCATATGCATTGCGTGGATTGTCCATTGTTCCCGGGGAAGCTCTTCGTTACACTCGTAATGAGAATCATTATCAATATAACGGAGAAGGGGAACGTTCCATGTACAGTTTAGCCAGAAACCTGACACTCAGCCTGACATTATGCGTGGTCCTGCTGCTCACCGCCTGCGGCAGCGCCGCCAATCCGAACGCGTCTCCGTCCGCTCAAGCCGGAGCTCTTTCGGCAACGCCGTCCGCGCCTGCGGCCGAGACGTCCACGCCGGCGGAGCGAACGGCGACGGACGATTTCGGCCATGAAATCGTCTATTCCGCCAACCCGGGGCGCATCCTGGCTCCTTATATGGAAGACGCGCTGGTGACGCTCGATGTGGCGCCGGTGGCCAAATATGCGGCGGGCGGCACGGTGCAGAAGCATCTGGAGCCGTGGCTGAAGGATTTGCCCGTCATCGATCTGACGGCCGGGATATCCCCCGAAGCGGTGCTCGGTTTCGATCCGGACCTGATCGTTATCAGCTCTCATTTTCTGCCTGTGGACAAATATGAGACGATCGCCAAAATCGCGCCGGTGTATTTGATGGACTCGGGAGCCGGGGATTGGAAGGACAGGCTGAACGTCATCGCCGACCTGATCGGCAAGTCGGAGCTGGCAAAGCAAAAAATGGCCGAATACGACGCGAAGCTGGCGGAAGCAAAAGAAAAGCTGAAGCAAGCCGCGGGCGACCGCACAATTGCCATTATCTGGCCGGCCGAAAAGGAAGTTTATCTGGTCGGCAGCGAATTTTTGTCCGGGCAGGTGCTTTACGGCGAGCTGGGGCTGAAGCCGCATCCGCTTGCTTCCGGGACGCCGAATGATTTTGCCCGGCTGTCGCTTGAGAAGCTGCCCGACGTGGATGCCGACGAATTGTTCGTCATTACGCCGGAGGGGCAGACGGACGAGCAGGTGCGCAAGCTGCTGGACGCGCTGCCGCTCTGGTCCAGGCTGCCCGCCGTACAGAATGGCCGAGTGCATCAGGTGGAGTCCGGCCATTGGGTCAACTCGGCGTATATGGCGAATCTGAGCGTGATCGACGATGTGGAGAAGGCGCTGCTTACGCCTTAGCCGCCCGTGCCTGCCTCCTCGCAATGGCGGAGGGCGAACCAGGCTTACGGGGAGGCCAGGCCGCGGCGCACGATGTCCGTCAGATTCAGCTTTGGCGTGTTATACACGTGGTAAAACAGGCGGTCTTTTTGAAAGTAAAGGTCCTTTTGATCGGAAATGTACACGTCCAGCCCGTGAATCGACTTCTTCTCGAAGCTTTGATAGAAGGCTTCGCCGAATGGAGGCCTGTCCAGAACGGAATAGGTAAGCGACGCATTCGCGGAGTAGGCGTCCGACACATGAATTTCCAGTTCGCTGCTCATTTCGTCGTCCGCGCCGTATCGCCAATTTAAAAAGGTAACCGAAGTGATGGGGTCCGCCGTAAAATCGCCCGGAAGCCGGAACAAGGCGACATCCCGAATGTCGATATTCATTACGATTGGATGCGGCGCGTTGACGAAGGCGAGCGCTTTTGCGAAAGCGATGATCTCGCTTCTTGTCGCGTTGGCGGGACGAACGGTGCATTTGAAATCATCCTTGACAAAGGATAACTGGTCTTCGTTATCAATCAGCGCTTTGGTGCCGTCGGACAGCTCGATCGTTTCAAAGCGGCCCGAGGCGCTCAAATACATATTGTTGGTGCAATCGTAATAGATCCGCTTCTGCGTGTTGGACAAATGGTCGAACACATACCCGATTTCCAGGTCCTTCAAAGCCGATCCCTGGGTGTGGGTCTGCGACGACATAAACAGTGTGAAATTTTCCAGGCCGTTCGGATAAGGTATTTTCTCATTCAACGCGTCCAATTGCCGCTCGATCAGGAGTATATCATCCGTTGTCAAATCGGCCGCTTGCGCCTCGAAGACCGTGTCCGGGGAAGACTCGACCCGATCCTGGCCTGCAATAAAGTGAACAATGCCGATCAATATCAACAGTGACATCACCCCCCAAAAAAGGACCATTCCCTTGCGGATTCCGGATTTGCTCCGGGTTGGGGCCAAAGGTGAATGTTCCCCAAAATCGCTCATCGTATCGGGGAGGAATTTGGCTTCATCCTGTCCCAGAATGAATATTTTCCGGTTTGGCGTTCCGATAAATTTTTTAAATCGGATGGTGCCTGTCTGATCAAAATGAGCAGTAAGCATGATGTAATCCAAATTTCTAACCTTCGAGGAATGGATCACCAGGCAATCGGTTTTGCCCGTATCCTCCAAGATCCGCATGCAAACCTCGTAATTTTTCCCCTGCGCGAGACAATACTTCTCTATTTTTTTGAATTTTCCTTTGGCATGCCAACGCGTTAACCGCTCAAATGGTTCTTTGGTCAGCTCCCAGCGGAAATAAGGGGCCGGGAACCTGCTTTCCTGATACCGAAGGCCGAGGAATCGGAAAAAGGCTTCGCGGCCGAGGTCGTCCGCCGACCCGTCTTCAAAAAGATAGGAGCAGGCATTCTCCGTTCCAA
This sequence comes from uncultured Caryophanales bacterium, assembly GCA_964470405.1. Taxonomy (GTDB): domain Bacteria; phylum Bacillota; class Bacilli; order Paenibacillales; family CAYYCV01; genus CAYYCV01. The sequence goes on along the minus strand of CAYYCV010000183.1, from coordinate 1,694 downwards.
GCCGCTCGACCCGTATGTACTGATTGGCCCGCCCGCATAAATAGACGGCGTCGTTGTTATCGATGCTGATCTCGATCTCGGGCTTTAGGCAGCGCAAGACAACCGCTTCGAAGCCGGGTTCAAAAGATAGATGGAGATTGGAATCGCAGCTTGCCCATTCGGGATGATTTTTGCAAAACAAGGCAAGCTCGCGCCGCACCATCTCCCTGTTTAGGGCCGCATTCCGGCCATTCTCCCAAACGACGCTCGGCGCGTGCCCTCCCAGGACGGCGCACAGCAGGGATACTTCGCTTCCGGACAATTTAAATTTCATAGAGGCAACCCGACCTTTTTACGAAAATAATAAGTTGATTTGATTCATCGCGTAAACATGATGCGATTATATCATTTTTTTCGGATTTTGTGGAAATTGTTGTCGAATAAGGAATAAAACAATTTCTCGAAATACGGCAGAGCTTTCAAGACGATGTTCGCAGCATTTTCGGTTGACAATTCATCATGGCAAGATATAGACTCATGACCAAAGATATTTAAAAGTGAGGTAAAAAACGGCGCAGGGATGGGGCATGGGTTGGAGAAATGAAAGGGGCCGCCTTTGTCCGCGGCCGCGTAATAAAGAAATTTTCCGGAATTGTACGAAGGGGGAACCTTGGCTTTAAACAACTTTATATGGCAAACATACATCCCGAATGGTGGAAGTGCCAAGGATGCCATTTTTTATCGTCAGCGGGTCCGGAGATCCGAATGGCGAGGAATTCGCCAAGGCAACAGAAGCTTTGTACAGTATGAGCTATGCGGTGAGAATGTCCTGCAAAAGCGAAGATGTACCCGTTGGATACTATGAGTATACGGTTTTCCCTCTTGAGGGGGTATGGGACTTGAATATTGTGCAGAACAGGGCTTTGTTCGTTCAAGCAAAATTCATCGGGAAATTTATTTGTCGGATCCCCGTAAGACCGAACCGTCAAAGTTGAAAACCATGTTAGATTCCCAGTGCAAAAAGCCTGATATTCGGAATCATAATCGGGTTGCTCAATCCGTTTTTTTCAAATAATAGAAGGCCAGACGGTGGATGGCTTTCTTCAAATAACGGTAGTACGTGGCGTTTGAAAGATGAAGACGCTTTGCGATATTTTCGTGCGTGCTTGCCTTTTTGATGTATGCCAACTGAATGATTTCCGCAGACAGCTTGTCTTCTTCCGACATGGCCGCCATGGCGGTCAGAGAGCGGCGCAGCTTCTCCTTCACCGTGTCCGCCGTTGTTTCCTCGGAAGCGGCATGCCCGATCTGTATATGCAATTGCGTCCAGGAGGTCAGCAGCTTCCGATCAAAGCCCAATTCGTGGAATTGCGTGAGCGTCTTTTTTACCAATTCGGCCGCCTGGTCCGCGAATGCCGTTTCCAACGGTTCATCCTGTTCGAATAATTGGTCGATATGGGAGGGCAAATCGTGATGGCGAAGATCCAACTGCAGGCACTCGAATTTCGTCCCGCCGGGCGATGTGTAAGAAGCCCGCTCCAGCGTTTCAAAGCCCGCGGCTTGCAGGATGGGAATCCATTCCCGGAGGTAGGTAATGTCGATGGTCAGCGGAGCCTTCCCCATATGCTGCAGCATAATCCGGGACATCAAGCCGCCAACTTCCACTTGCATCGAAGGCACAACCGCAAACAAGGGCAGGGCGAACCAGGTTTTGT
>CAYYCV010000182.1:0-8334 GCA_964470405.1 uncultured Caryophanales bacterium | reverse complement strand
CCCTTAAATAATGCATACTCAATAAATAGTAAATCAAAGATTATATGGAATATAAAAGATATAATAAATGAAGACGATTTATATGTTGGTCTGGATATAGATGATGCAAATAAAAACCAGGTTAGAATCACCAGTTTTGAAGGTAAGGTATATATTCTAAATATCAAAAGTAAAAAGGTCGTGGTGATTACCTATACTAAATAAAGGGAGCCGATGAACCACTTATTAGCTGTTCGCATAGCCTGACAATATTAGAGGCGCTTCTGACGTTGGTCATCCTTTTCTGCGTCATCACCACCGGTGCGCTGCCAAGCTGAACTGCGTTCCCTGGGTAAAGTTAACCTAAGTTTTCAATACACACCCTGGGGATCTGCCTTTTAGCGACACAACATCAGTCGATGGTGTGTTCGTCGATGCATCGCATTTGCGGGATACACGCCAAGATTCCCGGTTTGTATGATAAAACATATATGAAGCCTTGGCTGTGTGCGGGTAAAAGTCACGTTGAGCGAAAAATCGTACAAACTGCGGCAGATCGGCGTCCGAAACTGCAGGGTTTGTATGGAGAATCGTACAAACTGGCTCGATTGTACGGAGAATCGCACCCTGTTATACGATATTTCACACAATGTGCCGCAAAGTACGAAAAACGGGTGAAAACCGGCAGAAACTTTAAGAAAATGGAGAAAATAGATGGAAACTGGATAAATATACTTTGAAATGGCGCCGCACAGGGAAAAAGGCGCTGTTCAGACAGAACAGGCAAGACTTCGGCAAGCCAACGGCGGGATCGGGACGCATGTGGGCGATCAAACAAGCCACCTCCTCCCCATCCCGTGCACAAATGTTCCAAATTCGCAGATGTTCCAATGTTGCTGCGTCGCTGTGGGCGACGGCTTGGCTCTTCCGGTTCTCTTTTCAAATCGTACGGCAGGCTTAACCGGACAACATCGGCACACTCCCTCCCTTGCACAGCAGAGGCGAATCCGGTTAAAATGCGATCCAAAGCAGAAACGGAGATCTTAAGCGCCGCTCACGCTAAATAAAAGCAACAAGCCCACAGAAATGGAATCCGTGGGTTGCCTTTATGAACAAACGGATATAGCGGGTTACTGAAAAAAAGAAACCTTCCTGCGAACCCAAATCACCGGATTTCACTTGCCGAATTGCTGCGGGTCCGCTTTCCAGGAACGAAGCAGATCAAGCTCCTGCTGTCCGATTTTCCCGGACGCCACGGCCGTCTCGATGAGCGCCGAATAACTGGAAAGCGTCCGCACCGGAATGCCCGCTTCCGCAAAAGCGGCTTCCGTCTGGGCGAATTCATAGGTGAAAATGGCGGCGACGCCAAGCGCTCGCCCTCCCGCCTCGTTCACGGCCTCGGCGACCTTCAGCGAACTGCCTCCGGTGGAGATCAGATCCTCGATCACCACGGTTTTCTGCCCGGCGCGCAAAACGCCCTCAATCCGGTTTTGCTTCCCGTGGCCTTTCGCTTTATCGCGGACATAGATCATCGGCAGGTTCAGCTTCTGGGCCACCCAGGCGGCATGCGGGATGCCCCCCGTGGCCGCGCCGGCAATCACCTCCGTGCCGGGAAACTCTTCCGCGATTATCGCGGCGAAACGGTCGGCGATCCATTCCCGGATTTCCGGATAGGAAATCGTCAGCCGATTGTCGCAATAAATGGGCGATTTCAGCCCCGACGTCCACGTAAACGGCTCGTTGGGACGAAGCACAACCGCTCCGATCCGCAGCAGCATTTCGGCCAGTTGTTCCGCCAAGCTGTTGGTCCTGTCCATTCCTTACCTCCTTAAATCATCGATAATTTGTTCCAGCGCCTGACGCGGATCGGGCGCTTTCGTAACCGGCCGGCCGATGACGATGAAATCCGAGCCTTCGGCGAAAGCCTGGCTCGGCGTCATCACCCGCGACTGATCGCCGCGCTCCGCACCGGCGGGGCGGATGCCCGGCGTCACCGCGATAAAGCCGCCGCCGCACCGCCGCTTGATCGCCGCCGTTTCCAGCGCGGAGGCCACGACCCCGTGCAGCCCGCTGCGACGGGCCAGATCGGCATAGCGCAGCACGGCGTCCTCCACGCTTCCCGCGATGCCGATCTCGTCATTCAGCACCGATCGGCTCGTGCTGGTCAACTGCGTCACGGCGATGACGAGCGGCCCCTCGTCCTCCCCCTCGCCCACGGAGCGGCCGGATTCCTCCAGCGCCTCGCGCACGCCGTCCAAAGCGGCCTCCATCATCTTCCCGCCCCCGGCGGCATGCACGTTGAACATGTCAACGCCCAACCGGGCAATGCTGCGGGCCGCCCCTTTGACGGTATTGGGAATATCATGCAATTTCAAGTCCAGAAAAATGCGGTGGCCGTTCTTCTTCAATTTCGTTAAAAACTGCGGGCCGGCAGCGTAGAACAATTCCATCCCCACCTTGATGTAACAGGGAATGCCCCGGATTTGTTCGAGCAGCTTTTCCGCCGCTTCCGCAGAGGGAAAATCGAGCGCAACCATGATGCGGCCGGCCAAATCATGATGGGATAACGGCATCCATCCACCCCTCCTTTTCCGAAAATCGCAAACAGAGGAACCGCCATCGTTTCTCCGCCCGCGCCCAACGCTCACACCCAACGTTCACGCCCAACACTCACACCCAACACTCACGCCCAACACTCACGCCCAACGCTCACACACAACGTTCACACCTGGCGCCTACGCCGCTTTTTTACTGCACTTCTAGCTTTCGAAAACCGGCATCGGTCGGGACGAAAAGTTGATCGATTCCAGCATGTTCAGAAGCGCTCTGACCGTATCCAGGGAGGTCATGCAGACCACCCCGTTCTCCACCGCTTCCCTGCGGATTCGGAACCCGTCGCGTTCGGGCGTCTTGCCCTTCGTCAGCGTATTGACGACAAAGTGCGCCTCTCCGTTGCGAATCAAATCAAGGATGTTCGGCGAGCCCTCGCTCAATTTGTGCACCCGGATCACATCGAGCCCTTCATCTTCCAATGCTTGGGCGGTTCCTTTGGTAGCGGCGATCTTGTACCCCATGCTGTAAAAGCCTTTGAGAATTTCAACCGCTTCCTGCTTGTCTTTATCGGCAATCGTCGCGATCACCACGCCGGTCGGAGGAATTCGCATGCCCGAACCGATCAGGCCCTTGTACAGCGCTTTGGCAAAATTGACATCGCGGCCCATGACCTCGCCGGTCGATTTCATTTCGGGACCGAGCGTCGTGTCCACCCTGCGCAGCTTGGCAAAAGAGAACACCGGCACTTTGACCGATACGCTGTCGTCTTCCGGCCATATTCCCGAATGGTACCCCAACGCTTTCAGGCTTTGCCCGAGAATCGCCCGCGTGGCCAGGTTGGCCATCGGAACATTGGTGACCTTGCTGAGGAAGGGAACGGTTCTGGAAGAACGCGGGTTGACCTCGATCACATAGACCTTGTCTTTGTAGATGACAAACTGGATGTTGACCAGGCCGATGACGCTCAGCCCTTTCGCGATCCGGGTCGTGATGTCGACGATTTCCGCCTTGATTCGCTCCGAAAGCGACTGCGGCGGATACACGGCGATCGAATCGCCGGAGTGAACCCCGGCTCGCTCCACGTGCTCCATGATGCCGGGAATCAGCACGGTTTCGCCGTCGCAGATCGCATCGACTTCCACTTCCTTGCCCAACATGTAGCGGTCGATCAGCACCGGATGATCGGGGTTGATCTTGACCGCCTGCTCCATGTAGCCGAGCAATTCGCTGTCGGAATACACGATTTCCATCGCCCGTCCGCCCAGCACATAGGACGGCCGGACCAGCACCGGATATCCGAGCTTCGAGGCGGTGCCCACCGCCTCGTCAACCGAGGTGACGGTGCTCCCCGGCGGCTGGGCGATATTCAGGTTCTCCAGCAGCACCTCGAACTTCTTGCGGTCCTCGGCGGCATCGATGTTGTCCAGGCTCGTGCCAAGGATGGTCACGCCCGCTTTGGCCAACGGCTCGGCCAGATTGATCGCGGTCTGCCCGCCGAACTGCACGATGACCCCGATCGGCTGCTCCTGTTCGATCACATTCAGGACATCCTCCAGAAACAGCGGCTCAAAGTACAAGCGATCGGACGTATTAAAGTCGGTTGACACCGTCTCGGGATTGTTGTTGATGATCACCGCTTCATACCCGGCGTTTTGAATCGCCCAAACCGCATGGACGGTCGAGTAATCGAACTCGATGCCCTGGCCGATCCGGATCGGGCCGGAGCCGAGGACGACCACTTTTTGCTTGCTGCTCTCGGTCACTTCATTTTCCGTTTCATAGGTGGAATAATAGTACGGCGTGGAAGCCTCGAATTCGGCGGCGCAGGTATCGACCATTTTATACACCGGCCGAATGCCGCTGTCCAGCCGATGCTTCCGCACCTCCCCCTCGCGGGTGAACGGGCCTTCCGGATGCTCCTGCTTGCGCAATTCCGCAATCGCCCGGTCCGTAAACCCTCTGCGCTTGGCCGCCCGCAACAGCTCGGCCGGAAGGTCCGGCGACCGCTTCAATTGCTCCTCGAACCGGACCAGATTGTACAGCTTGTTCAGAAACCACCAGTCGATTTGGGTCAGGTCCTGAATTTGCTGCAAGGTATATCCCCGACGGTACGCTTCCGCGATCAGAAACAAGCGCTCGTCGTCCGGCTTTTGCAGACGCAGCTCCAGCGCATCGCCGTCCAGTTGCTCCGCTTCTTTGAGATACAGCCGATTGACGCCGATTTCCAGCGAGCGGATCGCTTTTTGGATCGATTCCTCAAACGTTCTCCCGATCGCCATCACCTCGCCGGTGGCCTTCATCTGCGTTCCCAGCTTGCGGTTCGCCCCGGTAAATTTATCGAACGGCCAGCGCGGTATTTTGGAAACGATGTAGTCCAATGTCGGCTCGAAGCAGGCGTAGGTTTGTCCCGTCACCGGATTTTCCAACTCGTCCAGCGTATAGCCGATGGCGATTTTGGCCGCCATTTTGGCGATCGGATAGCCGGTGGCCTTGGAAGCGAGGGCGGACGAGCGGCTGACCCTCGGGTTAACCTCGATGACGTAATATTGATAGCTGTGCGGATCGAGCGCAAACTGCACGTTGCAGCCGCCTTCGATGTGAAGCGCGCGGATGATTTTCAGCGACGCCGTCCTCAGCATTTGATATTCGCGATCCGACAAGGTCTGGCTCGGCGCCACCACGATGCTGTCGCCCGTATGTACGCCGACCGGATCGAAATTCTCCATGTTGCACACCACGATGCAGTTGTCGTTCGCATCCCGCATCACCTCGTATTCGATCTCCTTCATGCCGGCGATGCTCTTCTCCACTAGGCATTGGCCGATCGGGCTGTAGCGGATGCCGGAAGAGACGAATTCGTGCAGCTCCTCCTCGTTGTTCGCAATGCCGCCGCCGGTTCCGCCCAACGTGTAGGCCGGGCGAATAATGATCGGATACCCGATCTGGCCGGCAAATTCCAGCGCCTGCGCAACGGTGGTGACAATCTGGCTGTCCGGAATCGGTTGCTCCAGCTCCCTCATCAGCTCTTTGAACATATCGCGGTCTTCCGCCCGCTCAATCGCCAGCAACTGCGTACCGAGCAGTTGGACGTTCTCCTTTTCCAGCACGCCGTGTTTGGCCAACTCCACCGCCATGTTCAGGCCGGTTTGTCCGCCCAGGGTCGGCAGCAATCCGTCCGGCCGCTCCTGCCGGATAATCTGCGAGACGAAATCGAGCGTGATCGGCTCGATGTACACTTTATCCGCCATATTCGTGTCGGTCATGATCGTCGCCGGGTTGCTGTTGATCAGCACCACCTCGATGCCCTCTTCCTTCAACGCCTGGCAGGCCTGTGTTCCGGCATAGTCGAATTCGGCGGCCTGTCCGATCACAATCGGTCCGGAACCGATCACCAATATTTTTTTCAACGCCTTATTTCTGGGCATATTGCAGTTCTCCCTTCACGGCTGCGGAAAATTGCTCTTGCCAGGGCTTTTCCGGGTTGGCCTGTTTCTCCTGACGTATCAGGCGAATAAAATCGTCAAACAGATAATCGGAATCGTACGGGCCGGGGGAGGCCTCGGGGTGATACTGCACCGAGAACGCCGCGACCTTCTTATGCCTTAATCCCTCGATCGTTTTATCGTTGTTGTTGATGTGCGTCACTTCCAGATCGGTGTTTCCAATCGATTCTTCGGTCACCGTGTAACCGTGGTTTTGCGAGGTGATATAGCAGCGGTTGGTCGTTAAATCCTTGACCGGATGATTGCCGCCGCGATGCCCGAATTTCATTTTGCGCGTGTCCGCTCCGCAGGCCAGGGCGAATAGCTGATGTCCCAGGCAGATGCCCAGTATCGGGATTTCGCCCAGCAGCTCTTTCACCATCCTCACGGCGTGCGGCACATCCTTGGGATCGCCGGGGCCGTTGGACAGCACGATGCCGTCCGGAACGAGCCGCCGGATTTCATCCGCCGTCGCATGATGCGGCACGACGACGACATCGCAGCCGCGCTTGACCAGATCGCGCAAAATGCCGCTTTTCGAACCGAAATCGACCAGCACCACGCGCTCGCCCCATCCCGGGCTGCTGAACACATTTTTCGTCGATACCCGGCTGACTTGATCGCTCGGCAATTCGGACGCGTTCAACTGCTGCCGCAATTCCTCCACCGGCTTGCCGCTGGTGGACAGAATCGCCTTCATCGTGCCGTGATGCCGGATCACGCGGGTCAACATGCGCGTATCGATATCGCTGATCCCCGGGATGCCGTAGGTTTGAAGCAAACGATCCAGCGTGAACCGGGCGCGCCAGTTGCTCGGCACCTCCTCATGCTCGCGAACGATAAACCCGTGAATGAAAGGGCGGATCGATTCGAAATCGTCCCGAGTGATGCCGTAGTTCCCGATCAGCGGATACGTCATGGTAACGAGCTGCCCGCAATAGGAAGGATCGGAGAGCACCTCCTGATATCCTGTAATTCCGGTGTTGAACACCACCTCGCCCAGGGAATCCACCCCTATGCTTCCAAACGCTTTCCCGGTAAAGAGCGTTCCGTCTTCCAACAGCAGTTTCGCCTGCATACCATCCACTCCCTTTAAATTGAATCCGACCAGACGACCTTGCCTTCCACCATCGTCAGCGTCGGCCAGCCATACAACTTCCATCCCGCGAACGGGGTATTTCTTCCTTTGGAACAAAATTCGGCCGGGACCACTTCCCGCTCCCGCTCCAGATCGATCAGGGTCAAATCCGCCGATCCGCCGATTTGCAGCGTTCCCCAGGGCAACCCGAATACTTGCGCCGGCTTGGCCGTCATCTTGTCCAGCAGAAAATCGAGGCTCCATTTTCCCGCTTTGACAAAATGGGTGTACAGCAGCGGGAACGCCGTTTCAAAGCCGACGATGCCAAACGGGGCCAGATGCATGCCCTTCGCCTTCTCCTCTTCGCTGTGCGGAGCGTGGTCGGTCACGATGATATCGATCGTGCCGTCGACCAACCCCTCGATCACCGCCTCGACGTCCTTCGGCGAGCGCAGCGGCGGGTTCATCTTCCAGTTGGCGTCCAGGCCGGGAATGTCCTCATCGGATAGCAGCAGATGGTGCGGACAAACCTCGGCGGTGACGCGAATGCCCAACTGTTTGGCCTGGCGAATCAGACGCACGGATTGCTCCGTGCTGACATGGCATACGTGGTAATGCACCCCCGTCGCCTCGGCCAGCAGGATATCCCGTCCGACGTGGATCGCCTCCGATTCGTTCGGAATGCCTTTCAATCCGAAGCGCTTGGCGAACGCGCCTTCGGCCACCGGCGCGCCGACGACCAGAGATGCGTCCTCGCAATGCGCCACGATCGGCAATTGGATACTGGCCGCAAGCGCCATCGCGTCCTTCATCATCTGCGCATCCTGAACGCCGACTCCATCGTCGGTAAAACCGATCGCGCCGGCGCGCTTCAAGGCGGCGTAATCGGTCAATTCGCGCCCCAGCTCGTTCTGGGTAATGCAGGCGTAGGGCAATACCCTGACCGCCCCTTCCGTCTTCGCCTTGTTCAGCACGTATTCGACCGTCTCCACCGTACCTGTGGCCGGCCGGGTGTTGGGCATGCAGGCGATCGTCGTGAAGCCGCCCCTCGCCGCCGACCGCGTCCCCGTGGCAATCGTTTCCTTGTATTCAAATCCCGGTTCCCGCAAATGGACGTGCATGTCGATCAGCCCGGGCGACAGCAGCTTGCCGTCCGCCTCGATTCGATCGTGCCCCGCCGGATCGGGAATCCCGGATTCGGCATCGACGATCCGCCGTATCGCGCCTTCGTCGATATAGACA
>CAYYCV010000181.1:3960-8592 GCA_964470405.1 uncultured Caryophanales bacterium | reverse complement strand
AACACTTTATCCTCCGGCGACAAAAATTTGCGGGAAATCATAATATCGGTCACAATCCCCTTCGTAAAAGAAGGCACCCTTTCGCAAAACGCATTTTCATCGCTGATCAGCGTCTTTTTCCTGCGGGCGAAAACAAAAGGCACTCCCAGCTCCAGCGCAACGGCAAATGCCAGGGAAATGCCGGACGATTCCATCGTGACCACTTTGGTGATATGTTCCCCTTCAAATCGGGAGGCGAACTCCTTGCCCAAGGCCAATATCAACGGCGGATCGACCCGATGGTTCAAAATCGAGTCCAGCGACAGCACCTGATCGGATAAAACTTCGCCCTGTTCCATTATTTTTTGCTTTAATAGTTCCATTTTCACGACCTCCGATTGAATTGGCGTGCAACTTTTTATGTAAATTGCTCGTCTAATTTATATAGCAAACCTTAAGCAATAGATAATTCGATCCTGAAAAGGATTGGATTCTGCGAAAGCGTATAACTGACAGAAATTTGAGTTAATTGACTGTATTTTGATTCTTTTCGTCATTGAAGTTGACGATCCTCTAGGAGTATGATGAGTTCTAGTTACATGAGTCCATTATACATGGAAGCAAGGTTTTCGGATAGGAAACTTTGTCGAGTCTGAAGGGAATGGGAAAGAAATGATTTGTAATGCCAAGGCCATTTACACAGGCGTCTTTCTAATCGGTTTCGGATTGCTGGCTACAGGATGCTTCAACGAGTCCAAAATATCCAGCCCCGCCGCTTCCCTTGCAGATGATGAGACCCGTCTTGCCGTAGAAACAACCATTCCGGACAATGAAACGACAATCACGGTCAAACCAAAGCAGGATGTATCCTACGATGAGCCGAAGGAACCGACGGTGAAACAGGCGGGCGCCGATCATGCATCCGAAGACGGGGCCGATTCCGGCGACGGGGACGCGGCGGCCGATCAGGAGCAGACATCGGATCAACCGAAGAAGATCGACCACCCGCCATTTAACCCGGATAAGCCGACGTTGATGGGATTCGCGATCAACGCGTCCCGGAATGCGGTCGTCCAACGCTACGGCGAACCGGATCACCAATCCGAGATGAAAGGGCCCGAGGAGACGATCGATGTGTTTCAGTATACCGGCTTCTCCGTCGGATTCAACGCCTCCCATCGGATTCTGTTTATCGACGTCGATTCCGACGAGGTGAACCCGGGATTGAGCGGCATTCGCATCGGAAGCGCCGCGGACGAAGTGATTTCAACCTTGGGAAAACCGTTCTCGGACACGGAGTACGTCATCAGCTATCAGGGAGCGGGAATGGTGCTGAAGCTTGACATGGACCCCGGGCTGCACAAAGTGACTTCCATCAAGCTGTTCGCCAGCGAGTAAAGATCGTCAAGGCCATTCGAAACCCATCGGATGGCTTTTTTGTTTTTTTTCAAACCTGTTTCCGACGCCGCAAAATATCCCATACGGCAATCAGGACAAAGGCAACGACGGCCGCGGCAGCCCAATCCGCATACCGATGCGCGAACGCAATCCAATCATGCCCGGTCGCCCCGATATAGTGCCCCGCGGATAAAAATACAACGCACCACAACAAAGCCCCCGCGCCTGCAAAAGCCGTATGTTTCCACAGCGGAACGCCGCTCATGCCCGACAGGTAGCAGGACACATGCCTGATGCCGGGAATAAAGCACCCGAACCCGACGCTCCAAACGCCGTATTTGTTAAACCACGCTTCCGCCTTGTCCAGACGGCCCGGCGTGAGAAATACCCAGCGCCCGCAGCGTTGAAGAAACAGCCGGCCTGCCTTCCTGCCGATGAGATAGCTGATCATCATGCCGCTGAGGCTGCCCAGAAAGCCGGCCAAAATCGCGGCGTACAAGGAAAACGGGCCGAAGAAGGTCAACGACCCGAAGAACAGCATCACCGTTTCATCCGGCAGCGGCAATCCGACAATGCCCAACGTCAATACGGCGTACAAGGCCATATAGCCATGGTGCAGCATAAACCCCAGCAACGCATCCTTCACGCCTCTCGCTCCGCTTCTGTTTGCTCGTTTTGAACCGCACACTTTTTCATTTTAACAAATTTGGCTCCCGTTTGCAGTCATGCCTTCATTTCCGGCCACATACCTTGTACTATAGAGGGCTTGGAAGAGGTGTTGGGGCTTGCGCTGGAAAAAAATCACGGACGTCCTGCAGATCGGTTTCACTTACATCGGAACGATCGTCGGTGCGGGCTTCGCTTCAGGACAGGAAATTTTACAATTCTTTACCCGGTTTGGCGGAGCAGCCTCCCTGACGATCGCGTTATCCTGTTTCCTGTTCATCTGGCTGGGCACCAAGCTGATGCTGCTGGCTCATACGATTGGCGCCCGGTCATACGAGGATTTAAATATTTATGTATTCGGCAACAGGGTCGGCCGGTGGGTCAGCCTTTTCACGCTCGTCATTCTGTTTGCCATCACCACCGTGATGCTGGCGGGCGCGGGCACGATTTTTCGGGAGCAGTTGCATCTGTCCTATCAATTCGGATTGATCACGACGCTGGTTCTGGCGTATTTCGTGATCACCAAGGGCATTCGCGCGATTTTGGCGGTGAATACGGTGGTCGTCCCGATCATGATGGTCTTTACCTGCCTTGTGGTTGCCGTCACGCTGCATTCCCCCGACGTCTGGAACTGGGTGCGGCTGCCCGGGCACAGCCCGCTGCTGAAGGTCTGGATATCGCCTTTTATGTATGCGGCGCTCAACTTGTCGCTGGCCCAATCCGTGCTGGTCCCCATCGGTTCCTCCATCCGCGACCGCCGGGTGATACGATACGGCGGCATCGTCGGGGGAGTGGGGATCGGCCTGATGCTGTTTGCCGGTCATTTCGCGCTTTCCGCGGGCATGCCCGGGATCAGCCGCTTCGAAATCCCGATGGCGCACATGATCGAAAGGCTGGGGATCACCGTGCAGCTCTTATTCGCGCTCGTGATCTTCGCCGAAATTTTCACCACGTTGATTGCCAACGTTTACGGTCTGACGCTGCAATTGCGGCAAAGAACCTCGCTCAGCGCGAACACGATCATTTTCGGCCAACTGATTCTGTGCTTCCTGATCAGTCAATTCGGCTTCAAGGGATTGCTGTCCGCGCTTTATCCGTTATTCGGATTGATCAGCATGGTCTGGTTTGGCATGATGATCCGCTCCAGGTCGATCACCTGATGGTTCCCTGGCAGATCGTCGACGGCTTGCTTGACGTGGCGATGGCAGGTAAACAGAATCATCTGGTGCCGCCCGGCCGCCTGGCGCAAAACGCGAAGAGCGCAGCGAAGCCGGTTCTCGTCAAAGTTGACGAAGATATCGTCCATCACGATCGGCAAGGATACCTCCGCTTTGCGCGAGTATTCGTCGGCCAGCGCAAGCCTCATGGAGAGGTACAATTGCTCCGCCGTACCGCGGCTCAGCATCGAGGTATCCACCATCTCCCCGCCGGCTCGCTCCAGCCAGATTTGCTTCTCCCCGATCTTGGCCACCACACGGACATAACGCCCCTCGGTCATCTCGCGCACGTACTCGGAAGCTTTTTGCATCACCGCGGGCTGCCGCTCCTGTTCGTATACGTTTCGCGCGCGTTTGAACAACTGGTCGCAAAAGGACAGAGCGGCCCACCGTCCGGCCATTTGCCGGAGCGAAGCCAACTGTTCCTGCCGCCGCTGCAGCCGGTCCGCATGCTCCGATCCCATCTCCAGCTTGTCCAGTTCATTTCCCAACCTGCCCCGCCGGTCTCTGGCCTCGTTCAATTCCGGTTCCAACCGTTCCGCTTCCGCGCGCAGGCGGGCATTCTCCTCGTTCAACCGCTGCAAATCATGGGATTGAAGCGCATCGTACAGCAAAGGCCGGCGCTCTTCATCGACCCACTCCGAAATCATATGCTGCGCCTGTCTCCATTCCCGCTTCAATTCGCAGCTTCGTTCATATTGCCCGGCGCGCAGCAGGAACGCGTTGGCGTCCGCGGCTCCCGCCTCCCGCCACAGCGCGTCCATCTCCGACTCCTTGCGCTCCAACGCATCCGCCAGGACCGCCAACCGCTGATCCGACTCCTCGATCCGCTGTTCGTTCTGCAAGACCTCCGTTTGCCGCCTAAGGTGCTCGTCCATTTTTTCCTTCAACTGCTTTAACGCCACCACCGGATCTTGCTGTTCGGCGGCTCCCGTCAACTCGCGGCAGCGGCGCTCAAATTGTTCGGACTGCTCCGCCGCCGCCTCCAGCTTCCCGGCTGTCCTGGCGCTTTGCTGCAGCAGCTCATGCCCCTGCTCCGCGTACCGGTACACATCCAGAACAGCTTCGCCTGACAGCGACAAGGAAAGATGACGGCTGTCAAGCCATCGCTTCCATTCGTCCAGCAAACGCGCCTGCTCCAGCCCGTGGATGCGCGCATCCTCGTCCGTTTGCCGCCGTTGCTTTTGCAATTGCTCCAGCGCGCCGCGCTGCTGCTCCAGCGCCGCCTGGAGCCGCTCCAGCCGCTGGAACAGGGGCCTCCAGCCGCGCAGCTCCTCCAACCGGCGGCCGACCCATTACGGGGTCCGGCCGCCAGGCTGCGAGCGGAGGCCGGCGGCGGGGTCGCTCCCGCCCTCTCCCCGGCCGGCGGCGG
>CAYYCV010000181.1:0-3950 GCA_964470405.1 uncultured Caryophanales bacterium | reverse complement strand
GTTGACTCTTATTCGCGGCGGACCGGGGGCGATTCCACCCCCACCATAACCCGTTGAGGAGAGCCAGGACGGCAAAGCCGGCCAGCCCGATGTCGATTCGTCCGGTGACGAAGCCCAGCGCGGCGGGCAAAAGCACATTCAAACCGACCGCCGCCCACTTCCAGCGATCGAACAGGCGACGGCCGCTTCCGCTGTCCTGCCGCAGCGCCCGTTCCATCCGGTCCGCGCGGTCCCGGGCTTCCGCCAGTTGCTCCGCCAGCTCGTCGTGCTTCAACGATAATTGCGACCATTGCTCCAACTCATGCGTCAGGGCATCCCGCATCCCGTAAATTTGCTCCAACGTCGCCGGCCGCCAGGCCGCGGCGCTCCGCTCCCATTCGCGTTGCAGCCGCTCCTGCTCCGCTTCCGCGTCCCGCAGCGCTTGCCGCGCGGACTCCATCTGGCGCTCCAGACGCTCCGCCTCCGCGCCCAGCACCCCTTCCCGCTCGCGAGCCTGCCGGAAGCGCTCGGCGAACGCCCGCGCCTGTTCGCGCTCGGAAACCGCCAGCGAGAAGCCGCGCAGCGTCTCGATCGTCCAATCCTTGTCAATGGATTGGAGAACGCGCTCCAGTTGCTCCGTCTGCGTTCGCAGCTCCGCGCGCCAATCGGCGGCGGCCGCCTGGCTTTGCCGGTAAGCGCCCGCCTGCTCCAGCAGCGCTTCCAGTTGCGGCCGACGTTCCAGCACATCGGGATCGACGCGAATCGCCTCGTTTTTTTCCTTCAACCCGGTAAGCCGATGCCGTATCTCATCCATGTCCGCCATCAGACGCTCGCGCTCCCCGGACAGCTTCTCGTACCGGGAGGAAGCGTCGGCGGGAAACGCTACAAATGCGGGAAGCTCGTCCAATTCCCGCTCAAGTTCCTTTATTTTCAACCAATGCTCGCGCATTTTCAGACAAAGCCCGTTCCAGTTTAACTGTTCCCTGGCATCCCCCAGTTGCTTTTCCGCCTGCCGGATCGCCTCGTCCAGTTTGCCGATTTCCGCCTTGCAGCGGTTATACTCGTTTACGCTCTCGTTCTTTTTGCGGATTTCCCGTTCGTTCTCCTCGATGGCGCGAAGGATTTTGGCGATTTCCTGCTTGCTGCCCTTCGGCTTGTACAGCTTCTCCATTTCATCCTTCAACCGCTTCTCCGTCTGCATGATCGTCCGCCCGTCCGCGCCCATGCCGGCGCTGAACAAATAGCCGCTGATTTCATCCGATTGCAGCGTGCCGATTTCCTGAAGCTCCGTCAGGCTGAACGCGAACAAATTGCGGTACAAATCGGCGCCGATGCCGCCAAAGCGTTGCAGCAGCATCTCCGGCCCGCCGACGGTCCCGTCTTCCAGCACGACCTTGAGCGTGCCGGACGAGGAGGCCGAGCCTCTCCCCCCCTCGCGTTCCACGCGGATCCGCCTGCCGTTCGCGTCATCGAAAACCAGCGCTCCGCCGTGAATGCCGCCATGCACCGGCTCATACCGCTCCGCCGGCGTACTCCGGTTCGGAAACCCGAACAGAACGCTGCGGATAAACCCCATAATCGTGCTTTTCCCGGCTTCGTTCAAGCCGTAAAACACCGATAAGTCGGCGTCCTGCTCCAAGGCGAACGTGCGATCGCTATACACGCCGAACCCCCGCATCTGAATCTCCCGCAATCTCACCGCTCCCCGCCCCCTTCTCCGGCCAGGGCGTCCACGGCCAGCTCTCTGGCTTGATGCAGCCATTCCTCGCGCTCTTCGGGCAGCAATGCCTCAAGCTGCCTCGCGATGGCCGAGTGGGACCGCAGCGGCGACAGCGCCTGGTCGCAAAAATCGTCGAACAGGCGGGGATCCTCCAGCAGCGACTGCGAAATGCGCAGGAGATCCCCGATGAAGCTCTCCTGGCCCATCAGTTCGCGCCAATCGTGCTCCGCGCCGGTATGGACTTTGAGCGATTCGATCCAAACGAACGGCACATCCCCGCGCTCCGCATCCCCGGCCGCCGCTTCGTGAAGCTCCGTCAACAGCTCCTGCACGGGAGCGGCCTGCTCCAGCAGCGAATGAAGCCGGCCTTTGCCCTGGAGGCGGATGCGCGCCATCGCCGGGCGGCCGTCGGCTTGCGCCCGCACTTGCTCCATCCGCTGCTCGATGCCGTCCTTCAGTTCCTGCACGCTGTCCATCCCCTGGATCGAAACGTCTTCCTGAAACCAACGAACGCTGTCCAGGGCGTGAAATGTCAGCGCCACCTTGCCCGTATCGGCCACATCCACCACATAGCACCCTTTTGCGCCCGTCTCCCTGACGCTTCTGCCCTGCAGGTTGCCGGGGTAAACGATATAAGGCTCGCTGTGCAGCACCCGGCGGTGATGGACGTGCCCCAACGCCCAATAATCGATGCCGCTCCGCAGCAGTTCCTCCTTCGCGCACGGGGCATAGTTGTCATGAGCGGCGTCTCCGTCCACATTCGTATGCAGCAGGCCGATCCGGTAAACGGACGCGTCGCGGTTCGGCTGGAACCGCAAAGCCAAATTGTCCGTCACGGCCGCGGTGCCGTAGGAAATGCCATAGACGCGGGCCAACAGGCGGCCATCGGCGCCGACCGCCGGGATTTCCTCCACCCGGTCGGACGGGAAGAAGCGGACCGTATCCGGCCAACTCAACTCGGCCCTCGCCCCGTTCTCCGGATCGTGATTGCCGTGAATCGCAAAGACGCGGATGCCCCGCTCCGCCAACTGTTCCATCGCCCGCTGGAAACGAATTTGCGCCCGCAGCGAGCGATCCGACAGGTCGTATATATCGCCGCTGATCACGACGAAATCAACCTTCTCCGAAATGGCCGTCTGCACCAATCGCTTCAACGATGAAAAGGTCGACTCCTTCAAAATGTCGCGCACCGCGCCGGGAAGCTCCGACATGCCCCGAAAAGGGCTGTCCAGATGCAGATCGGCCGCGTGCAGAAAACGAAATCCGCCCATCCTCTCACTCCGTTTCACCTGGAAGTGTGGTGAAAAACGGGCGGCTCCGAGATGGAGCAGGGGCTTCCGATCGCTGTTGTCCGCAGATTTCCCGATTTTCCACCTAAATAAGGGAGAAATCTGCGGACAAAGGCGACCACTGGCGTTTCTCCAACCCCTGCCCCATCCCTCCACCGCTTTTTTCGCCACACTTCTAGAACACTTTACTCTATTGTAACAAACTCGATATGGCGGCAACAGATCGAAATTGATTTGGGAGACAAAGAGGATCGGATTCATCAGACTGTTGAGAAAACCGTATGGAAAAATCGGGCCTTCTCCAAGTTTAGCGCAGCAACTTCGTTGGACATGAGACGGCAGGTGCTTCGCCAGAAACGCCGAAAGGACCGGGAAACTGGCGGGTTATGAACGAATTCGCTTATATGGGCTTGCTCAACAGTCCGATTCATGACGCTTTACTCGATTTTACTCGATAATGAACAACTCCTCCAATTCTTTTTCCAAAATGGCGCTCAATTTCTTGGCCGTCGCGGGGCCGACAGATTTGCCTGTGCTTTCAATCAAACTGATGTACGTGTGACTGAGGCCGGATAGTTTAGCCAGTTCTCTCTGGGTAAGTCCTTTCAGTATCCGGGTCCTTTTAAAATTGATCGAATTCGCGAATATTTTCATCCTCTCGCACCCCGTCCATGCTTTGTTCCTATCTTGTTCCCATTATAACGATATGATTTTACTAATGCAACCATTAATGTTCACTATTGCTATAAATAAATTCGCCTGTTTTGGGATGTAAACTTTTATTTCACTTGAATTTACTTTTGTAAACATGATATAATCTGTTTATTAACAGAAGTTTACTAGAGTACATTTTCCTGTGAAAGGGAAGAGTTTTGTCATGTATTTTTACGATCAGTTGAAAGACTTGCGCAAGCAAAAAGGTTTTACCATCCGCGAGGTGGCGAAGCGATCCGGCGTATCCA
>CAYYCV010000180.1:2988-8851 GCA_964470405.1 uncultured Caryophanales bacterium | reverse complement strand
ATCAGGTTGTTGTTGAAAATGATGGTGTTCATGTCTTGCAAACATTTGTATCTGCGGCGTTGAAGCCACGGCTGTTATTATCGAAAATCTTTCGGTATAATCGACCCGAAAGCAGTAAAAACCGGACAGGAGAGAGAGCCATGGTAGAAACCTTGACCCCGCAGAAGATTAAAACCGTCGGCGTCATTGGCGCAGGACAGATGGGTAGCGGTATTGCACAGGTCATGGCGCATCATGGCCAGTACCGGGTCATTCTTCAGGATGTTTCCGACGCGCAACTGGACAAAGCAAAAAGCGGCATTGACGCCAGTCTGTCGAAGTTCGTCAGCAAAGAAGCGATGACCGAGGCCGAAAAAAAGGAATCTCTGGACAGGCTCAGCTTCGCCAGCAGCCTGGACGCTTTGAGGGATGCCGATATTGTGGTTGAAGCCGTGGTGGAAAACGAGGACCTTAAAAAATCGATTTTCCGCGAACTGGATAAAATTTTGAAGCCTCACGCCTTAATTGCCTCCAACACATCCAGCATCTCCATCACCCGGCTGGCTGCCGTGACGCAGCGCCCGGAACAGGTGATTGGCATGCACTTTATGAACCCCGTCCCGTTGATGAAACTGGTGGAAATCATTCGTGGCGCCCAAACCGCCGACGAAACATGGCGCACCGTGGATGAACTGGGCAAGAAACTCGGTAAGGTGACCGTGGTTAGCCAGGATTATCCAGGCTTTATCTCCAACCGCATCCTGCTGCCGATGATTAACGAAGCCATTTTTGCTCTGTACGAAGGCGTCGGCTCGGTTGAGGATATCGACACCGTGATGAAGCTGGGCATGAACCACCCGATGGGTCCGTTGCAACTGGCGGATTTCATCGGCCTGGACACCTGCCTGTCCATCCTGGACGTTTTATACGAGGGTTTCAAGGATCCCAAATACCGTCCCTGCCCGTTGCTGGTACAGAAAGTCAATGCGGGTTACCTCGGTAAAAAGTCCGGGCGCGGCTTTTATACCTATTAGACTGAAAGAAGCCCGCGTTTGAAGCATCCATATTTCGTGCTTTTTTTCGCTGCATGCTTCGTTGCAGGCATGCTCTCCGTGCTGGGCTATTCCCTGCCGAACCACGCAAACGCCCGCCCAGGGGCTTCGCTGGAAAGTTGCCGCGTGATTGTCGTATACGACGGAGATACCTTCGGCTGCGATTTTAACGGCAACCATCGCATTGACGGTCAGGACGAGCATGTACGGATGCTGGGCATTGATGCGACGGAAATGCATTATTCCCGAAAAAACAAGGCCGGTAAAGACCAGCCTTATGCCCTCGCAGCCAAGGCTTTTGTTTCGCGAACGGCGCTGCGAAAAACCGTTTACCTGGAACGGGATATCAAGCCGTTTGATAAATATCACCGCCGCCTATCCTATGTCTACCTGGACCGTAACCGGAAAACCATGCTCAATATCCGGCTGCTGGAACATGGCCTGGCACGGGTGCTATTTTTAGGTCCCAACCGGCGGCACGAGCCCGCGTTCATCGCCGTAGAACGCCAGGCCAGAAAACAGCATCTGAATCTGTGGAAAACCGCTAGCCGTTAAAAAACGCCAGACATCCGGTTTCTAACAGATAACCTTCTTCCACACGCCACTTCCGAAATCGGGTAAAAAGCATAATACTTGCTCAGGCGGGCAATTTTTAAACTGGAGGGTTTTCATTTCAACAGGATTCGATATAATAGAATCGTGGTATTGGACTTAAGCGTACGTTTGTAAAGTGGGTGAACGACCATGAGTAACATTTCCGCACCAGGCGGACTCAAGGTTCCATCGTTCCAGGCTGCCCAGAACAAAGGCAATGATAGCGGCGGCAATGGCGGCGGCGGCATGTTCTTCGGCGACGAGGAGCAGCCCTACGAAGAGCAGAATCCATACTACTATGACCCTTTCCACGAAGTGGGTCTGCAGGACATGGTTTACCAGAAACCCCTCCCTGCCGGTGCTGCAAAATCCAGCGCACTGGAATCCTGGAAGCAGGCACTGGCCACCCGCCTTTATGAAGGCTTACACCAGGAGCTGCTCAAAGCCGAACAGGCCGCAAAAGAGAATTAAACACGAAAAAAGGGCCGCCGAAGCATGCCCTTTTCTCCTTAAACTGACTTAGCGGATTCTAGAAACGAATGCTCTTCCAGACATCATCCAAACCGGAATTTTTCGCCAGATTGGCAAAAAAGCCCTGGTATTTGAGACTTTCATCCTCCGTACCGCGCGGCTGATCCGTAGCGGCCTTTTGGGTCGACTCTGCCGGAACTGCCGTCGGGTAGGGATTTCTAGGATCACCTACATTCAGTGACGACATTTTGGGACACTCCTTTCTCTCTATTTAAACGTTCAAAAAATTAACTATTTCTTTATATTCTAATAAAAACATTCTCCATGCCAAAATTGCATATAAAGGAAATAAAGTTAATCATTTGTTACAATACCAGGCGCTAGTGCTTCACCGGAAAGCTCATGGCGTTCAGGAGCAATGGCCTTGCCGCCTGCAAATCTTCGGTAGTCAATGCCGCTCCGGTCCAATGGGTGAAGGCCCGTGCCCCTTGATAAATTAACATATCCAGACCATCACAAGTGACCAGCCCGCGTTCCCGGCTGGCTTTCAACAGGCGTGTCTCTAGCGGGTTATAAATCAAATCATAAACGAGGGCATTTTCGGGTAACGACGATATACAGTTGGCATCTAAAGGCATCGCCTCGATATTGGGAGACATGCCAACCGGCGTGGTGTTGACCAGCATCCGGGCCGTCACGAGTTCCGCCGGCTCCAGCGTAGTCTTGAGAAACAACCCCGCTTCGCCGTCCCGGAGGTAGCGATTCATGGATTGCACCAATTGCAGGGTCGCCTGGGCGCGTTCCGGGTTACGAATCCAGAAGGTGATATTTTTCACGCCTTTTTTCAGAAGGGCGTAGGCCACCGCCCGGCAGGCGCCGCCCGCCCCCAGCACCACCACATCAGCTCCCGCAAGCGAGGCTTTCACCTCCGGCGAGAGCGGGGCGATAAAGCCGTAAGAATCGGTATTTTCGCCGTACAGGCCGTCGCTTTTCACCAGCACGGTATTGACTGCGCCAATAAAGTCGGCTTCGGGCGAAATGCGTTTCATCGAGGCCAGCATCTGAATTTTATAGGGGATCGTGACGTTAAAGCCGTCCAGTTGATGCTCCTGCCAGCGGTCCATCCAGTCCGGCAGGTCATCAGGCGGAATCTCCAGCTTTTCATAGCTGCCCGACAAGCCGCTACAGCTAAAGAAATGCTCTTGCAGCACCGGTGACAGCTAATGTCCCAATGGATAGCCCAGAATGCCGAGACGAAACGCCCGAGTCATTCTGAGACTAAACCCGGGCCAGAGAGGCGACCTGCCGAAGCGCCTGTTCCACGTCCGCCCTGAGATCGCGGGTATCTTCAATGCCTGCGGACAGACGGACCAGGTTGTCGGTAATACCGAGAGCGTTTCGCAAATCGGGCTCAATAGCGGCATGGGTCATCACCGCCGGGATTTCCGCCAGGGATTCGACGCCGCCCAGGCTTTCGGCCAGGGTAAACAGCTTCAGCGACTTGATAAACGTCCGGGCTTCCGTAGCGCCACCTTTTACCCGAACCGAAATCATCCCGCCAAAGCCGGACATCTGCTTTTTGGCCAGCTCATGCTGTGGATGCGACGGCAACCCTGTGTAAATCACGTCCTCGATTCCCGGATGGGTTTGCATATACTCGGCAAGCGCCATGGCATTGCGCTGGTGAGCTTCCATCCGAA
This sequence comes from uncultured Caryophanales bacterium, assembly GCA_964470405.1. Classification (GTDB taxonomy): domain Bacteria; phylum Bacillota; class Bacilli; order Paenibacillales; family CAYYCV01; genus CAYYCV01. Next base: position 5,055 of record CAYYCV010000180.1, on the reverse strand, counting down.
GGGCCAGCGTCTTCACACCACGAAGCGTCAGCCAGGAGGCAAACGGGTCGGGCGTAGCGCCCAGCGAATTCTGATGAAACTTCAGGGCATCGGCGTAGGTGTCATCCCGGGTAATGAGGGCACCGCCCACCACATCGCTGTGGCCGCCAATGTACTTGGTGGTGCTGTGCAGGATGATATCCACGCCCATCTCGATGCCACGCTGAAAGTACGATGTGGCAAACGTATTGTCCAGAATGGAGATTAGGCCGCGCGCTTTCGCGAGCGACGCAATGGCCCGCACATCCACCAGCTTGAGCAGGGGATTGGTCGGGGTTTCCATATACAGCGCACGGGTGTTGGGCCGAATGTGCTGTGCAATGGTTTCGGGATGGGTGAAATCCAGGAACTCAATCTCCACGCCAAAGCGCTTGAAAACCTTGTCGAAAAAGCGATAGGTACCGCCGTACACATCATCGCCGCAGAGAATGTGATCGCCAGGCTTAAACAGCGCCAGGCTCAGCGTCGTCAGCGCCCCGAGTCCGCTGGCAAAGCAGAAGCCGTGCGCCCCTCCTTCGAGATCGGCGAGGCAGCCTTCCAGAGCCTTGCGTGTGGGGTTGCCGCTGCGGGAATAGTCGAACCCCTTATGTTTCCCGGCATCTTCCTGCTCAAACGTCGTCGTCTGATAAATCGGCACAATCACCGCGCCGGTTTCCGGTTCGGGCGCCTGGTGGCTATGAATAGCCAGGGTGGAAAATCCGTATTCGTTCTGCTTATTCTCCATCGTAGAACCCCTTTTCCTTCATCCATTCATCGTTATACATTTTCGTCAGGTAATTTCGGCCAGTGTCATGCACCAACATCACCAACGTCTTGCCGGTCGCGTCAATATCCGCCAGCAGCTTACGCATGCCCGCCACCACCGATCCCGTAGAGCCCCCGGCAAGGACCGCTTCCTTCAGCGCCAGCTCGCGCCCGGCGCGGAAAGATTCCGTGTCATTGACCCGGATTACCTTATCCACAACATCAGCATTATAAATTTCCGGGAAGAAGTCGTAGCCGATACCTTCAACGTCATAGCTGCCGGGCTCATCGCCGGAATACACCGATCCCGCCGGATCAATCCCCACAATCTGAATTGCCGGGTTTTTCTCTTTCAGGTATTTCCCAATGCCACTAATAGACCCGCTGGTGCCAATGCCGCAGACGAAGTAATCAATCTCGCCGCCGGTTTGTTCCCAGATTTCCGGGCCGGTGGTTTTGTAATGGGCTTCCGGGTTATGCGGGTTTTCCAGCTGACTCAGCACGTAGGCATTCCCTTTTTCCCGGGCAATGCGCTCGGCGGTGTCCACGTAATTGTCCGGGTTGCCATGGGGCGCTTCGGTCGGGCACCAGATAACTTCGGCGCCAAACGCCCGAAGCAGGTCCGCTTTTTCGGCACTCATCTTCCTGGGCATCGTGATAATCACTTTGTAGCCTTTCAGGGCACCGACCATCGCGATTCCTAATCCCGTATTGCCACTGGTGGCTTCAATCAGCGTATCGCCGGGGCGAATTTTCCCGTCCCGTTCTGCGGCCTCGATCATATTCAGCGCAATCCGGTCCTTGGCCGAGCCATTGGGGTTAAAAATCTCCATTTTGGCCAGCACCCGGGCTTCAGGGAAAAGCCGCGACAGCCGAATCATCGGCGTCCAGCCCACGGTGTCCATCATGCTGTCTAAAATCTGTGTCCGTCGTTCCAGTTGGGGAGAGTTCATTGTGAGTGTCCATTCATCTGTCTGTCGCCACGACGACATTGTAACAGAAGGACGGCCGGGCCACAAAAGCCCCGGCGCGCCACTGGAACAGGCACCGGGAACCCGCTTTCAATTATTGGCTTAAATTGAACATTGAAGGACGTTATCGAGATCCGGCTCGCTCAGGATCTTGTTGGGATCAATTGGCGGCAGATTGTGCTGCTTCAGAATCTCGTCGGTGCCGAAGCGATCGATGACGTGATCCACGAACAGAATCCCGTTAAGGTGATCCATCGCGTGCTGGATGGCCCGGCACCGCAGACTCTCCGGTTCCGGCGTCAAAGTGAACACA
>CAYYCV010000180.1:2129-2978 GCA_964470405.1 uncultured Caryophanales bacterium | reverse complement strand
GCATAGCGCTTCACGTCGATAAACACTTCGGGGAAGCTCAGGCAGCCTTCCCAGCTGACCATAGCCCCTTCCTTCTTGATGATGACGGGGTTAATAAAGACCATTTGCGGCATGGGCTTTTCATCGGTGGAGCAGTCCAGCACGAAAATCCGCTTGGATTCGCCGACCTGCGGCGCTGCCAGCCCAACACCGTTGGCGGCGTACATCGTATCAAACATATCGTCCACAAACTTCTGGATTTTAGCCGACACCTTCGGCACCTCCTTGGTGGGGGCCCGAAGCACCGGATCACCGTATTTTACGATTTTCAGTACTGACATACCGTGGTCCTTTGTGTTATCTCTAACATCCATTATAGCGGGTCTAACCGAGTTTTTCATCCCCTCGTGCCGCAAGGCCCGTCTTGGCTGGGGAGGGGCGTCTCGGGGCCGATGCCGGATCGCCTGCCCATAGCAGTATCGGCAAAACCCGCAATTTATGTAATCTTAATCTTGGGAAGCGGGATAGTGTTTATTGTTTTGGCTTCTCATCGGAGAAACATCAGCCTCTCCCCCACAAAGACTGACGAATACTCGCTGCCGGGCAGCCGCTGAAAGGTCCTGAAACGGATCAAGCCAGCGGAGCGTGTGTACAAAATAAAGATATCGGTGGCCCAGAACGGACCCGGTAGAATAAGCCGGGCTCGCATGCGGAAAAACAGATGTCCCTTGCCAAGCATGCCTTTTGGTTTTGCAATCCATCGTATAAGATTCAATCAGGGAAGTCGTCCCCGAGGTCCATCGGTTGATATGGCGGTTGAACAGGCGAACGGCGTGTTCCTTCTTCAATCGAAACCGCTTCATCCCGGAC
>CAYYCV010000180.1:599-2119 GCA_964470405.1 uncultured Caryophanales bacterium | reverse complement strand
CCAGATAAGTCCGGATTTTATCGGTAGCCTGCTCCCTTGGATAGTCTTTGGTGTTCGAATCCAAATAGGCCCATTGTCCCGTAAGCTCCGTTCTTGGCGGAAGGTCCCGATCCGCTTTATAAATTTGAGGCTCCAGCCACAACATATGGACGATATAAAGTATGCCAACTGCGCTTATAAGACCAGGCAACCATGAGAAACCCAGTTTGCTTCGGAGTTGCCCTGTCTCCGGATCAATCCCCCTACAACATAGGGAAGGTCGTGACAGCACTCGGTGTGACCGTACTGGACTAAAACGATTGTGCCACTCACAAATCAGATTGCGGATGACCTCTTTAGACGAATCCGGAAAGAATAGGATGCTGATGAAACCATCAAATGCATACATTTGACGACATAACCAAACAACAAGGCTCCCATGCCACTTCAGTCCCTTTTGGATAAACTCCTCACGGTAATTGAAAAACAGAACATTCTTATTGCTTCTGACATCAAATCCGGCAATATCTTCCCAACGAATGCGCCAATCGAAACGTGACCATCTGCGACAGACCTGAATTCCTTCGCCAGAAAGCTCCAGAGCAATTGGCGCAAGCAAATAGGCTAAAACAAGCATGCACATTGGAAGCCCAATAAGCAGCAGAATGAATACCCAGTGATCAAAATCGAAGTCCCCATCCCGCCAGAAAGCCGCACAGACAAACAGCAAGATGTACAGCCCAAACGATATGACGAGCAAAACGAAAATCCGTATCAATCGGAGTCGCACCGAAGAAGGTTCAAACCGAAGTCGTTCCGGCGGATCGTTCAAGCGGCCTCCAATCATGAGCGGGATGTTATATAACTATCGTAATGGGTTTCGGCCAATTTTCCGGGTTCTTCCAAAAAGATGGCTGAAAATTCCGGAACGGTTGCCACTATTTGCTTGACAACCCAGCCTGATAACAAGCATGCCATTCCTGCAGGAGAGCTAATAACTCTGAAATCTTCATCGGATAGGAATTTGCAATTCGAACACGCTTTGGCTTTAAAGCAGGATCTGAAAGGAAATGAAACTGTATCAGTTTCACTGCATTAAAACGAACATAAAAGGTTTCCAGATCAATTTTCAAGATATTCTGCCAAGAATAACGATAGGGACGAAAGAACCGATAGTGGGTAACACCTTTTTCGTCCAATACCAAGTCAGAACTCCCTGGCAATAATTTAATAATACTGAGAGAGGTAATCCAGAGTGCCACGATCAGCATTAGAAATAATGAGACAGAGCTTTTACCTTCAATTTGAAGCCCTATTATCAGAAATAACAACCCAAACAGCGCCCCTCCAGTGCTTTTAAACAGACAGGGTTCAATAATACGCTGCCTGGAAGGGTGAGACATAGGGCCTAGCGAGAAAGAAACGCCTTGACTTCAGCGTAAATTGAGGCTGGGTCGAGGCCGTAGGCTTTGAAGAGATCATCGGGTTTGCCGCTTTGGCCGTACTCGTCACGGGTGCCGAGGCGGCGTACGGGGGTGGGA
>CAYYCV010000180.1:0-589 GCA_964470405.1 uncultured Caryophanales bacterium | reverse complement strand
GGGTGAGCATGTGGTGGGCGTGGCTGGTTTGGATGGCGACGGCGACGGCGTGGTAGAGGCGTGGGCTGGTGATCCACGCTGCGCCTGTGGTTTCGGCTTGTTGGGTGGCCGCGCGGATGCGTGGGGGGTGGTGGGGTGGGCGGGGCGGGGCGGTGCGGGGCCCGCAGCGCGCGCGGCCGAGGCCGGCGATAAACTGGTGGCTCTCCACCGTCAGCACGCGACCGGTTTTCTTCGCGCTGGCAACAAGGGTTTCTACATCCAGCGGCTTGATAAAGCTGACGTTCAGCACTTCGGCATTGATGCCGTCCCGCTCGGCAAGCCACTTGGCGGCCAGCAGGGCGTGATAGACCATCTCGCCGGTAGCGGCAATGGTGAGGTCCTTGCCTTCGCGCATCACTTCAATTTTATAGGGCTCGAAGCGGTAGTTCTCTTTGTCATGAATCACCGCGTGATTGGGACGCACCAGCCGGATGTACATCGGGCCGGGCGTGTTGAGTGACCACCGGATGACGGCCTCGGTTTCCACGGCGTCGGAGGGGACAATCACCGTCATGTTGGGGATGACCCGCATCAGGGCGATGTCTTCGAT
>CAYYCV010000179.1:0-8938 GCA_964470405.1 uncultured Caryophanales bacterium | reverse complement strand
TACTAGATGAACAGTATAAAAGCCAGCAGCATGCCCGCCCCTACTCCCGTCATGAGGTCGATCCACACGGTCAGCAGAAAAGTCACAACGAGGACGAGCGTATCTCCCGATTTCATTTTTAAAATGTACATGAACCGCTTGCGCTCGCTCATATTCCATGCCACCATCATCAAAATAGGGGCCATGCTCGCCAAGGGGATATCCGACGCAAACGGGGCAAACAGCAGCAAAACGAGCAAAACCGTCAGGCTGTGGATGACGCCGGACACCGGCGACGCCGCGCCGCTCTTAATATTGGTCGCCGTCCGCGCAATCGCGCCTGTCGCGGGGATGCCGCCAAACAGAGGCGTGATCATATTCGCGATCCCTTGCCCGATCAACTCGCGGTTGCTGTTGTGCCGATCCTTGGTCATCCCGTCCGCCACCACGGCGGAAAGCAAGGATTCGATGCCGCCGAGCAAAGCGATCATCAGCGCGGGCAGGAACAGCATCCGAATGCGCTCGAGGCTGATTTCGGGAAATTGCAGCGCGGGCAAGCTTTGCTGAATCGCGCCGAAAGTCGAGCCGATTGTGGCCACCTTGCCCGGAAACAGCAGGACGGCGATCACGGCCGATACGATCAGCCCCGCCAAGGCGGACGGGATTTTCGGCCATATTTTGGGCAGCGCCATCATCACGAGCAGGCATATCGCCGCCGTGGCCACGCTGTACCCGTTCGCGGTGCCGATATGCTTGGCGATTTCCCGGATGTTGTCCACGAATCGCACATGGCTTTTTACCCCGGTCAATCCCAGAAAATTTGCGATCTGGCTTGTAAAAATAATGACCGCAATGCCCGAGGTGAAGCCGATGGTCACGGGCCGGGGAATAAATTTAATCAAAGCGCCCAGCTTGAAAATCCCGAGAAGCAGAAGCAAAATTCCCGCCAGAAAGCCGGCCAAAAGCAGATTTTCATACCCGTACACAATCACGATGCCCAGCAAAATAGGAATAAACGCCCCGGTCGGCCCGCCGATTTGAAACCGGGACCCGCCCCCCAGCGAAATCAGTATTCCGGCAATGACCGTGGTGTAAAGTCCGTACTCGGGTTTGACTCCGGAAGCGATGGCAAAAGCCATTCCCAAAGGAATGGCGATGATGCCGACAATGATGCCGGAAATCAAATCTTTGCGAAAATGATCGAACGTATAGCCTTGAAATCGCCGGGCACGATAATGTTCTAAGATGTTGACACACTTCTTTTCTTGTTTTTTGTTTTCTTTATATTCTTGTGTTTTTGTATTCTTGTTTTCATTATATTCTTATTTTCGTATATTTGATTATTCAGATATACATAGATTTTAATATACCTTCGATATGGGGCGTTGTCAATCGGTATTTGTTCCCGATCCAAGCAATCGCCGGACAGGAAGCGCCGCTAATCGACTCTTGCGCTGCGAAGCGCCTTCAATATGAACTCGCAATGAGGGTATTCCCCTTGGATATATTGCTCCGCGACCTGCTCCACGTCATATTTTACCCGCTCGATAGAAGTAGAGATCCAGCCGTCATGGAGGGTCGCCGTTGCGTAAGAAGCCATGGGAAGCCCGTCGAACGGCAGGCCGACACTGCCCGAATTCATGATGATTTTCCCGTTGATGTAGCGGATAAAAGGCTTGTGAATGTGGGCGTATATGTATACTTGCGCGTCTGCGGCGGACATCAGTTTGGCTTCCAAAACGTCGTCGGCCGATTGGGAGGGAACGTTGTCGAACAGGCTGTTCGGGGCGGCATGAAAAGCATGGATGGCGATCGGGCCGAATCGTTCGCGAATCTCCACGGGCAAATGCTTCAAATAATCCAGATCGGCCGGGGCCAAACGCGATGCCGTCCACTCTCTTTCGCGATTCATGATGTCCAGCTTATGGTCCGGCACTTCGCCCGGATACAGGCCGCGCACGGTCCATTCATCCACGTTGCCTTTAATCACCTTCGCCTCGTGCAGCGAGCGGATCAACTCCAGGGAACGCTGCGGCTCGGGCCCGCGATAGCACAGGTCCCCCAACACCATAATCCGATCGATCGATTTCTGCCGGATATCCGCCAAGACGCTTTCCAACGCAACCGCGTTCCCGTGAATATCCGATATAAAAGCAATTTTCATATTTACAACCTCCTTAAAAATGTCCGTTCCGTACGGCGCAATCGGATGCACCACATCATTTGCAACGCGGGTAGCTCTTTTTGGCTCTTCGGCTCCCTTTGCTCCTTGAATTTTTATCCTCTTTTGGTTTCTTTGAATTCTTGGATCCTTCGGTCTCTTTGGAGCCTTTAAGGCCTTTCGATTTTTTGAATCTTTGGCCTCTTTGAATCTTTATCACATTGGATCCTTTGAATCCTCTGATTCTTTGGCCTTTTGGATCGTCGGACTAAGGATCATCGGACTAAATAACTGCAATGGTACATCTATTTGTGCTGCCGGATGCCCAGAAGGTCAAATAACTGCAAAAATACATGTATTTTGTGCGCTCACACCAGAATGACGCGGAATGCTTCGAAATACCTGCATAAAAGCAGGTATTTTTCCAAAACGCCTGTTGCGGCCTGCGAAAAGATGCACTTTTGCAGGTATTCCAGCCGCCCCCCCATTCCTCTATCCGTTTAAAAAGAAATCCGCTGTCGTTTATTGATGCTTTTTGGACATTGCTGCGCTTGCCTGGGAAATACAACGCGGCTTAGCCGTCTTAAAGCACATAGCAAACCGTCCTGTTCTCCTCATCTTCCTCCCCCAAAAGAATCACGTCGCCGTTGCGGGCCAGCCCGAATGCGATTATCCGAACGCCTTCGTCCAGATAAAAGTCGCCGGCAACGCCAAGCACCGCGCCGTCGCTGCGAATCTGATAAGTTAAGCCCATATCCGCGACGGAATGATCCCAGTCGGCTGTCTCCGCAAAATATTGTTCGATCTTGCGTTTCACATCCTCTATTTCGTTGGCGCTCCAGTTTTTTTTCAACGCACCGGGTGCAAGTTCGATTCGATTTGGCAGCATGACGGACCTCCTAAAAGTATGGTGAAAAACAAGTGACTCCGCGCTTAAGCACGGATTTCCGACCGCGGTTGCCCGCTGGGTTTCGGATTTCGCAACAGGATGGCCAGATCGCCAAATTTCACTGCAGGATGGCCAGATTTCCAGACTTTACAGCAGGATGGCCAGATTTCCGGATTCCGCAGAATGATGGCTAAATTACCGGATTCCGCAACAGGATGAACGCTGTCATGCTTGATGCTTGTGAAGCAATTCCATTTTCAATTGCCACGCTTTTTCGCTTAAATCAACAGGGTACTTCTCGGGGTTCAGCTTCCGCAAGTATTCCGGCCAGAAGCGGCGGAACTGGTCTTTATGGTACGCCCGAATCCGCTCCATTTCGGGCAGCGCGTACACCAGCGTGCCTTGCGTAAAAATCGGCCGCAGCAGCGGAATCGCTTCATACTCGTCCAAATACTTGTGAAGATACGGATGCGTCGGATCAAACAGCTTGATCCGCTTGCCTTCACCGACCTCCTTCTCGCTGTGAAGCGCAACGTAATCGGCCTCGGCTTTTCCCGTGCGGGGATGGATAATCCGGTACAGTTCCTTGCGCCCCGGATTCGTAATTTTCTCCGGGTTGCCCGAAATTTTGACGACAGGCGTCTCCCGGCCGTCCCTTTCCATGGCGACCAGCTTGTAAACGCCGCCCAAAGCCGGCTGATCCGCCGCCGTGATCAACTGCGTGCCGACTCCCCAAACGTCGATTGCCGCCCCCTGCGTTTTCAGTTCCCCAATGATATGCTCGTCCAGATCGTTGGAAGCGACAATTTTGACATAGGACAGTCCCTCCGCATCCAGCATACTTCGCGCGGTTCGAGAAAGATACCCGAGATCCCCGCTGTCCAATCGAATCCCCTTCATTCGTTTCCCCTGCCGCTCCATCCATTTGGCTGCACGAATGGCGTTGGGCACTCCTTTTTTGAGGGTATCGTACGTATCGACCAGCAGGATCACTTGTTCCGGCAACGCTTCCGCAAAACGCCGAAACGCCTCCTCCTCGCTGTCATGGCTTTGCACCCAGGCGTGCGCGTGCGTACCCTTCGTCGGAATGCCGAACATCATGCCGGCGCGAAGGTTTGAAGTGGAGTCGAAGCCCGCGATGTAGGCCGCCCTCGCCCCCCATACCGCGGCATCCGCTTCCTGCGCGCGCCGCGTGCCGAATTCCAGAAGGCCGTCCTCGCCTGCGACGAGCTTGATTCGGGCCGCTTTGGTGGCGATCAGGGTTTGATAATTCATGAAGTTCAGAATGGCCGTTTCCATTAACTGCGCCTCAAAAATCGGAGCTTCCACGCGAATGAGCGGTTCGTTCGGAAATACCAGCGTTCCTTCCGGCACGGCGTACAAATCCCCGGTGAAGCGAAACTGCGTCAACCCGTTCAGGAATGCTTCGTCGTACTGTTCTTCCTGCTCTCTCAGGAAGGCGATTTCCGCTTCTCCGAAACGGAGATTTTGGATGTAACGCACGATTCGTTCCAGCCCGGCGAACACGGCGAATCCGTTGCCGAAAGGCAGCTTGCGGAAAAACACCTCAAAGACGGCCCGATCTTGACAGGATCCTTCTTTCCAGTAGGCGTACATCATATTGATCTGATATTTGTCGGTATGAAGCGTCAAATTCGTTGCGTCATTCATGTAACCCCTCCTATTTGCGAAACGCCGACATGCGTATTGTGGAACGCCGGCATACGCATTGCGAAGTGCCTACACGCACGGGCAGGCCCACGCGCTTGCATTTATCGGGCGATCGTGGCCCCCAGCACATTCCTGAAATGCCCCAAGGCCCATTCGTGTCCTTGCGGGTTGAAGCTGGCGACCGCATCCTCGTGCACAACAGTATGGAATCCCTTGTTATACGCGTCAACGGCGGTGTGCAGCACGCAGATGTCCGTGCATACGCCGGCGAGGTGAATTTCCCCGATCTCCCTTGCCCGCAATCGCTGCTCCAGATCGGTTCCGCAAAAGGCGCTGTAGCGCGTTTTGTCCATCCAGTAAATGCGATCCCGATAGGCTTCATACGTCGCCTCGGCTTGACCGTACAGCCTTCTTCCCTCCGTGCCCCGAATGTTATGCGGCGGGAACAAGCGATGCTCCGGGTGATACGCGTCATCCGTTTCGTGCAGATCGACCGCCATCACCACGAAATCCCCGTTGGCCGCAAACGTCTCGATCAATTGGCAGACGCGCGGTTCGATCTTCTGCGCCGGCTCTCCACAGGGCAGATTGCCGACGACAAAATCGACGGTGTAGTCGATCAATATCAACGCTTTCACGAGCCGTCCCTCCTGTTTCATATATTCCTTCCCCCACATGGATCCCTTCTCCAACCACAGATTCCTCCTCCAACCACGGATCCCTTTTCCAAGATGATACAATTATAATCCTTTTCGGGCTAAAAAAACCATGAACCCGACAACAAAAAAGTACGGATGCCTGCCCTCCTCGGGCGTTCCGCACTTTTTTTTCGGGCTTTCGCTTATTTCATTTGTTGATATTCGCGCTGAAGCCTCGGAAACAGGACATTATTCTCCAGATGAACATGCTGGAACATGTCCGATTCCAGTTTTTCCAACCCTGCGTAAGTTCTTGCGAACGTCGGGCACGCGTCGGCCGGAATGGCGTAATGGTTTGCCGCCTCCCGGATTTTTTTCAGCAGGTCTCCGGATTCGTTGTGTTCGGCTTCCAACGTTTCGATAATCTCGACCACGCGTTTCAACTTTTCGCGGGACGGGTCCCGCTCATAGTCGCGGATGGCGGGGAACGCGTCCGTTTCCTCTTTGATCATGTGCTGTTCCATGTCCATTTTCAGCGTGTGAAACCACCTGTGAACCTGCTGCAATTCACCGTGGTTGGCGCCGTGCACCCGCAATATTTTCGTGGTCAGCTCGCTTAATTGCGGAAGCTCGACATTGAGGTAGGCATGGTGGCGATGGACGACATAATCGGCCAGTTCGCCGCAGCTTTTTTGGCCCCAATCGACCTGGGTCTGATCCGGCTGAATCCGTTCGCAGGCTTCATTCAGTTTGTTCACCACGAGCTCCGCGGAAAGGCCGCGTTCTTCAATCGCCTCCCGCAACGGCCGGTTGCCGCCGCAGCAAAAATCGATTTGAAACTGCTGCAATACGTCGCCCGTACAGGGGTAGCGGGCAACCATTTCCCCAAGCTTCATCGTGTCGGAAATTTTTTCGGTCATGGGTGTTTCCTCCTTTTTTTTACCGCTCTTTTCATTAAACGTGTGGCGAAAAACGGGCGGCTCCGCACTGGTGCACGGTGTTTAACGGTCAAGCCGTTTGCCGCACACAAGGATGGCCTCATAGTGCATCGTAAAACCATGCGGAAAGCGGGTATCGATCATTTCGGACACGCTGTTTTTGATCTCCTCGGGGACATAAGACAACAGCGCAAACAATTCCTGAAAGAAATTCAATACTTCATTTCCGCCGCGAAACGTAAACGGGATCGGCCGGGCGGCGACCGTCAGCTCGCCGAACCCCGCCTCTTCCATCGCGGGCGGCAGCACCTCGGCCCGATCGAACTTCGTCAGGAACGGCTTCGCGAATTGCAGGCTGTCGCCCAGCGCTTCTTCCGCCACTTCGAAAAACTCCTTCCACGTATTTCGGCCCGGCACGCTGACGATCACACAGCCACCGCGACGCAGCGCGGAATGAATCCCCCGCATGCTTTCCTTCGGTTTGGCGAAAAACGGAAACGCCAGATTGCTCACGATCAAATCGAACGAGCTTTCGGGAAACTCGATCGCGGCGGCATTCATTTCGGTAAACCCCGTGTTGCGCAGCCCTTCCTGCGCCGCGGTCGCCTCGCATTGCCGAATCATGGCCGCCGAAGCGTCGATCCCGGTGATGTGCAGGTCGGGATATTTCCTGGCCAGGTTCAAGGAGACGGTTCCCGGCCCGCAGCCGATGTCCAGAACGCGGCGAACCCCATCGTCAAGCCATGCCGCCGCATGGTCGATCAGCATCTCGCCCACCCTTGGCGAAATCAGCCGGCCCACCGTGTTTTTATAAAGAATGCTTCCCTCTTCCGTCAAAAAGTTGGGAATTTGCATGGGCACCTCCGCCAATCCTTTGGATTTATGGTTAGTATACACGATATCCGCCAAATGATTTGTGACTCATATCACATCAAAAAAAAGCCGCCGCTGCCGCCGTACGCATACCTTTGCATATGTGCGATCTCGACGGCAACCCGGACGAAATCGTCCTCCTCTTCCTTCTTCATCGTATAGCAAAATATATCGGCCAAACCGATGACGCGGGAGGCCAGTTCCCTCTCTTCTTTTTCGATCAGCGACCAATAAAAAGCCTCCAGCGTATTGAAAAGAAAATGCGGGTTCATCTGCGCCTGCAACGCCTTCACTTCCAGCTTCATTTTGATGATTTCCTGCTTGTAAACGGTTTCAATAAGGTGGTTCATATTCTCAACCATCTTGTTGTAGGTGGAATTCAATGCGTTGATTTCCCGATTGCGGTACTTGGCGGGGTTGGTCTCAAACCGGCCTTCCTTCGACGTCTTCATTTTTTTCATCAAATTGCGCAGCGGCTTGGTGATTACGGTGGAAAGCATGAAGGACGACACGGCAAACAACAGCATTCCAAGCACGCTGGAAAACAGCAGCACTTTCTGCAAAACGGAAATCCCCTGCGTAATTTTGTTCATCGGCAGCAGGATGACGATTTTCCAGCCTTCCGGCGTGGCCGGTTTTTGAATCACTTTGTACGCGGTGCCGCCGATGGCGATTTCATTCCCGATGTTTCCCAGCGCGTGCGCCGGAAGCGAAACGTCCTGGGATTGCCCGGCTGAAACAATGTCATTGTGCTGATTTAGCAAAAACGTGGCGCTGCCCTCGATGTTGGCCACGCTGGAATCCAGAAAATCGAACAGGAAGGAATGGACCGAGATGACCAAATATCCCCCCTTGGTGTAATTGTCGCTCTCCAGACGAACCTGGCGCAGCCCAAGAATCGTGTCCGGTTGCTGCGGGTCCGCCCCGATCCAGATCAGATGCCCGGAGCGCCGATCCGCTTCGGCGATCCATTCGGGCTTCACCCGGTTCGCCAGCAGAAGCCGATCCGCCGGGTAGATCGATTCCTGCAGCGAATATAAATCGATGGATTTGATGACGTCGGAAAAGCGGGTGGCCTGATTCAGCGTGGGGCGGATGTTCAACTTGTCCGCAAAGGAGATCGGCCTGTCTTGCTTCGCATCGGTTAAAATTTGCTGCACATCGTTCGCCATCATGATTTGCAGCGTGATCGTGTCGATCTGCTGCAGCAAGGCATCCATCCGGCCATTGACCTGGTTTGCAATTTCGTGCACATATTTGTCCGAATTGGACAAAAGCAACAGCGATACATAGTGATAGGCGACGCCAATGGTGATCACCAAAATAAGCAGCATCACGGAACATCCTTTCGCCCTCCTCGGCTCACTTTCCCTGAAATATTCATAGCATAGTACGGAAATCGGAAAAACTCAAGATATTTGGAAACATGATCCTGGCATCAGGAGGGCGACAAAAAAGATAGTAACATTAAAAATTAATGACCTAAACTAAAAACTTGTTGAAAATAGGCCAAATGGTTTGAATCATCCCCAGCCCAAGGCGGACGGACGGCCACACCTTTTCCAAAAAGCCCGGTTCCCTCCCCTGCCCAACCGGCGAAGCCTCCATCCCCTGCGGCCCCGAACCGGCAAACGAACGCCCGCCACCGACCGCGCCGAGAAGGGATTCCAGGAGGCCGGACAGATGCGCGTGAGCCCTTCGGCGCAGTCCGGCCGCCGACACCTTCCGAGTTCCTTTGCCGCCGGCCAAAACCAGCTTTCCGGTCCGCACCTCCGTCACGCTTCCGACG
>CAYYCV010000178.1:0-8990 GCA_964470405.1 uncultured Caryophanales bacterium | reverse complement strand
ACATAGATCCAGGCGGTCGCGTGCACGCCGCTGCCCCAATACGTGCCGAGGTTGCCGTCTACCGCTTTCTCCGCAGGCACTTGGCTATATTCGACCGAGGACGCTGTCGCCGTTTTTCCCAAAGCCAAATTGTCGGCCGCGAATCCGTCTTGCGGCGGGAACGCAAAAAAACCGGCTATAAGCGTAAATGCTATCCATATGCTAAGTAACCTATGTTTTCGTCTTGCCATTCTAATAAGCCTCCCTGGGAATTGAAATCGATTTTAAACCCGTTATGCACATCCGGCTTTCAATCCGTTGGTCCTCCTTTCATTTGTTTTGAAAGCGGTTGCATTAAATTAATTTGTCCACTGGATTTATTATAAATATACACAAACCCCACTTCGCTGTCAATCGCGTTTTGCTTCTTTCTGGATCAGGCGCTGTCGGTATTGGCGCGGGGTCGATCCCTCCCACCGGCCGAAGCAGGATGTGAAGTAAGCGGCCTGATTGAATCCCGTCTCCTGCGCAATGCGATTGACGGGCAAATCGGTTTGCAGCAGCAGCAGTTTGGCCTGCTCCAGCCGATAGCGCATCAAATATTCCATCGGTGAGCAGTGAAATTGCTTTTTCATGCATCGCGCAATGTACACCGGGTGGAAATTCAGCGCATTGCTCAATTCCCGCGTGCTCACCTGCCCCCGATAATGCTCCCGCAGGTAGGAAGCCGCCTGATCCGCAACCGCGGCGCCGGAATGGGCCGCCCCGGACGTCAGCACCTCGCCGAGCAGCATCAGCACCTCCTGAAACAGCACTTGCTGCCTCCAGCGAATCCAATCGAAATGCGAATCTTTCTCCAGCGCATTCAACTTCCGCAGGCATTCATACATCCTGGACGAATGAAGCAGCCGGGCAAACTGCGGAATTCGAATTTGAAAGGAAGCCGATTTCCCCAGCTCGTCCTCCCGCTCGACGGTTCCGTCCGCCATCCGCCACCGGCCGGTGGTATGAAAGTGCAGCCAGAACGAAGCCGTTTGCTCGCCGCATCCGGCGGTCGGATAGTGATGCAAATCCGGACGCAAAATCAAAGCGTGCCCCTCCGAGACTTCATATCGGCGATCCTCCTCCCCGATATACAGGCAGCCCCGCATGACGACGATCAGGTCAAACTCGCCGATCGCATAGCGCTCGGGATGCTTGCGCCCGGGACCGGCCCAACTGAAACCGCTGTTGATGTAATACGGCAGCGGCTGAGCGGAAAATTGAATGATGGACACAGCGGCTTTCCCCCTGTAACGGATAATATGATTAAGTTTCGATATTGATAGTTTAGGTTTGGCTTCTGATACTTTATCACCAGTATAGCACTTATAATAATGGAGATGTTTGAAAAAAACAGTTTCACACCAAAGATAAACAGGTTTCATCTACACAATTTTAAGGAGTGTGAGAAATGGGCGCTTACAGCCGGTTTAAATTGGCGATCTACTGCACGGCTTCATGTCTGAACGGCAGTTGGGAGCAGATTGAAAAAGAGTGGGCTTTTTTTCAAAAGCACCTGAAGGTTTCCAAAGTATATGTGGAAAGCCATCGGGGAGATGTCAGCCTGAGCGGGGAACGCCTGCGCGAGTTGAAGCAATTTTTCGCGAAGCGGCATATCGAGACGGCCGGGGGCATCACACCGACGCTCGGCCCGGCCTACCGGCCCGGCTATCAGCGTTTGTTCGGGGGCATATGCTATACGGACGAAGCTTCGCGGGCGAAATTTCGGGAGGCCGTGGAGACGGCTGCCTCCGTCTTCGACGAGGTGATTTTCGACGACTTTTTCTTCACCAACTGCGGATGCGACAGTTGTTTGCAGCGCAAAGGAGATCGGTCATGGAAGGAATTTCGGCTTGAGCTGATGACCGAGGTGTCCGAAAACCTGATCGTCCGGCCGGCAAGAGCGGTCAATCCCCATGCCAAAATGGTGATCAAATACCCGAACTGGAACGAATCCTACCCGTCTTCCGGCTACAACACGGCCACGCAGCCGTGGATTTTCGATTCCGTATACACCGGAACGGAGACGCGCGATCCGGCGAACAGCCAGCAGCACCTTCCCCGGTATGCCTCCTTCTCCCTGATGCGCTGGATGGAAAATCTGCTTCCGGGCAAAAACGGCGGCGGCTGGTTCGACTCCATCGATTGCACCAGCATCGACCGTTACTTGGAACAGGCCAATTTGACCGTTTACAGCGGGGCAAAGGAACTCACGCTGTTTTGCTACAAAATTTTGAAGGATAACGTGTATATTCCTGCGCTCGGATTTCAGTTGGACAAATTGGACGAACTGGCGCGGCATTTGGGAAACCCGCTCGGGTTGCACGCCTACCGGCCGCATCACGCCCAAGGAGAAGACCATCTCTACGACTATTTGGGGATGCTCGGCATTCCGATGGAACCGTCGCCGTATTTTCCGCAAAACCAAGGTCCTTTGCTGATTGCGGCCGACGCCGCGCAGGACGAAGAAATTATCGCCAAAATGGAGCAGTTCCTCCGAAATGGCGGACAGGTGGTGATGACTTCGGGGTTTCTGGAAAAAATGCGGGGCCGCGGGGCGGAAAAATTCACCTCGCTGCGGCCGACAGGCAGAAAAATAGCGATCCAGGAGTTCGCCATCGATACCCGCGACTGCACCTTCGACGAATTTGTCTACGCCAAAGAGCCCGTCCTGTATCCCGTTCTGGATTACAGCACGAACAGCACATGGCCCGCCGTTGTCGGCTTGAACGGCCACAACAACATTCCGTTGCTGACGTGGGACAACTACGGCAAGGGGAAAATCTACACCTTGACCGTCCCGGACAACTACGCCGATCTGTGGAAGCTGCCGGACGCCGTTGTCACCAAGCTGCGCAGTCTGCTGACCGGCGAGCTGCTGTCCTGCCGTCTGGAAGGCCCCGCCCAGGTTGGATTTTTCCCTTGCGACAACGATGCGTTTGTGCTTCAATCTTTCAGATCCACCCCTGAAAAATGGCGCATCCGCCTGCCGCAAGGCAAGCGGCTGAAAATCGTGTCGGTCGAATCGGAACCGCTCGAACGGCTGCTGTACACCGCCGGGGACGGCTCGACCGTGTATGAAATCCGGCTCAGACCGTCGTCCTATGCCGCATTTCACGTAGAAGACGCCCGATCCGCCGCCCCCCAGGAGGCCAAAGAGGCGGAGCCTTCCGCATCCTCCGCCGCAACCTGAAGTTGCGACAGCGGGAACGCAGCGGCGAATGCCCGCCGGCGCAACTTCAGGTTGCGCGGGATTCGCGCGACGGAGCGGAGCTTCCGAGGTTGGGGAAGCTGAGCGCGGGCGCGGATCGGGGCTTCTGAGGCCGGGGAAGCTAGGCCACGTTCGCAGCAGTCCCCCGGCTTTGACCGCAGACGGTCGGCGCTGCTGCACGTCCGCGGCTGAAGGCGCGGAAAGGGTACGCCATCGCGCTTCAGCGCCACGCCGCCGGGTCCACCCGGGGCACGAGGCCTTCATCCGCGGCCCGGCCCAGCAGGGCTTCAACCGCGCCATATCCCGATTCGCCCAAATCGGCGGAATATTCGTTCACGTACAACCCGATGTGCGCCTGCACCACATCGGGCGCCATCTCCTGCGCATGGTCCAGGATGTAATCCGCAGACGCCGCCGGGTGCGCCCAGGCATACGCGAGAGAGGAGCGGATCCATCCAGCAATCGCGTCCAAATCCAGCGAGCGCCGGGCGATAATCGCTCCCAGCGGAATCGGCAATCCGGTATCGCCTTCCCACCAACTGCCGAGATCGGCCATCAGCGCCAATCCGTACGAGCGGTACGTGAACCGGGCCTCATGGATCACCAGCCCCGCATCCACCTCTCCGTCCCGCACCGCCGGCATAATCTGGTCGAACGGCATCACGACAATTTCCCCAACCCCTCCGGGCACTTGCTGCGCCGCCCACAACCTGAACAGCAAATAAGCGGTGGAGCGCTCGCTGGGAACCGCTACCCGCCGGCCGGACAGGCCGGCCGAACCATGACCCGCGCTTTGCCGGCCGGAAGTCAGCACGAGCGGCCCGCAGCCTCTGCCCAATGCGCCACCGCAGGGCAGCAGCGCGTAGTCGGACAACACCCAGGGCAAGGCGGCGTACGAGATTTTCAGCACATCCGGGCCGTCCGTCCGAACCGCCAGATGATTCGTAATGTCGATATCGGCATACGTCACGTCCAACTTGGGAGCGCCAGGCACCAAGCCATGCACCCAGGCATGAAATATGAAAGTATCGTTCGGACAAGGAGAGAAAGCTATTCTCATATTAGCACCTCCGGCAGGATTGAACTTGCGGCTTCCAATGCGCCCAATGCTTCGTCGATGCGCCACGTACGGCGATCGCGCGGACCGATCGCGTTGGAGATGGCGCGAATCTCCAACACCGGCAAGCCGTGCAGCCGGGCCGCGGCGGCAACGCCGTAGCCCTCCATCGCCTCGGCCAGCGCGCCCGGGACGCGCCGGGCCAGCTCGGCCGCAGTGGCGGCCGTACCGGTCGCGGTGGACACGGTCAACACCGCGCCGAGCCGGGCGGGATGCCCCGCCGCCCGCAGCGCCTCCGTGATTCGCTTCGCCAACACGGAGTCCACCGCCACCCGCGCCGAGCCGAAGCCCAGCTCGTCCACGCTGCGGAATCCCTCCGGGCTTTCCGCGCCCAAATCGGCGGCGACGATCTCGCTGGCCACCACAAGCGAGCCTGTCTCCGCTCTGCCCGGAAAACCGCCGCCGATCCCCGCGCTGATCGCCAGCCCATAGCGCCGCCCCGCCAACGCGGCGGACGCAAAGGCCGCGGCCGCCGCCGGGCCTACGCCCGCGGCCAACACATCAAAGCGGTCGCGCCCGCCGAAGCCCAGGCCGCGCAGCACCGCGTCCCGTTCCGCCGCGACGGCGGTCACGATCAGGACGCGCCGGGACGCGCCCGCCGCTCCGGCATCACCCGCCTGCTGGTTCATCTCATCACCCTCCCGCGCAATGCCGCAAATTCCCGCATTTGCGCCCAATATGCCCAACGTTATTTTCCGATCGCGTCAAGCCTGCAACTGCCTTAATTGATAAAACTCCCCTTGCCGCTCCATCAGCTCCTGGAACGTTCCCGCCTCCACACAGCTTCCCTCGCGCATGACCACAATCCGGTCCGCATCGCGAATCGTCGACAGCCGGTGGGCGACAATGAAGGTGGTGCGGCCTTTGATCAGCTTGCGGATCGCTTCCTGCACGCGAAATTCCGATTTATTGTCCAGCGCGGACGTCGCCTCGTCCAGCAAAATAATATCCGGATTGCGAATGAGCGCCCGCGCGATCGCAATGCGCTGCCGCTGCCCCCCGGAAAGCTTGCCGCCATGCTCGCCGATGGCCGTATCCAACCCGTTCGGCATCTGGGCAATGACATCCTGCAAATTGGCCATCTGCACGACCTCCCGCAATTGCGCCTCGGTCACATGACTTAGCCCATACGTGATATTTTCCCGAATCGAACCGGAGAACAGTACGGTATTCTGGGGAACCACCGCCAGCCGATGGCGGTACGATTGCATATCCAGCTCATCGAAGGGAACGCCGTCCAGCAGGACGCGCCCCTGTGTCGGATGGTAGAAACCGATCAGCATGCTGAGCACCGTGGACTTCCCCGCTCCGGATTCGCCGACAAGCGCGATGCATTCTCCCGGATTCACCTCCAAATCGAAGCCGTTCAGGACATGCTTATCCGTATCCCGGTAATGAAAATGCACATTTTCAAACTTGAACGCGCCCCGGATCTCTTGCAATTCGCGAGTTCCCTGGTATTCGACCGTCTCGTTCGAGTACAGCACTTCCGAAATGGAGTGAATGGATTCGTAGCCTTTGGCCAACTGCGGGTATACGTTGATGATCTGATTGACCGACATGAGAATCGACGTAAAGTACGCCTGGTACATCACCACGTCCCCGATCGCAATGCTGCCCCGATAGGCAAGGACGGCGGTAAACAGCAAGCAGAACATCTGAAAAGCCTGGAACACCACCCAGCCCGACGAGCCGAACAGCGCTTCGGCCACATCCAGTTTATATCCTTTTCCTTTCAAGTTCCATAACGTATGATCCGTTTTCCGGATTTCCAAATCCTCCAGCCCGTGCGCGCGGGTGACCGGGATCATCGTCACCGTTTCCGCCACCTGACCGGACATGAATTCGATCTGTTTGCGAAAATCCTTGTTCCTGGACCTCAGATTCCGCCTGAACACATACACCAGCGCAACCGCGACGGGGATGACGAGGATAAAAAACAAAGCGACCCACGCGTTCCGGAACGCCGTGATGGCGATAGCGACCGCAATGCTGACAACAGCCGCGGAAAAATTGATCATGATCTGCTTGGACAACGCCTCCACATTTTCAACGTCGCGCAGCACCTTGGATTGAAGCTTTCCGGCTCTCAGCTCGCTATGGTACGAAATCGATAAATGCTGAAGCTTGCGGATCAGCGTGCTCCTCAACGCCGCTTCCACCTGCCTCGACGCTTTGCTGAGAAAGCTGATATGCCATACCTGCGTCGGAACGTTCTGTGCGATGACGACCAGGATGATGACAAGGTTCACCCACAATTCGCGGATGCTGTGATGGCTTGGGTCGCTGGCAATATTGATCATATTCGCCGTAATCACGGGAATGACCCAGACCGGCGAGTGCTTCAACAAAAAGAAAAAAAACGACAAGGCCATATTCCCGATTTGGCCTTTATACAGCATAACCAGCGTATAAAACGCTTTTCCCTTCCCTTGCCCGCTCAAAAATAACGGCTCAAAATCAAGCGATGGCCCGCTTTGCTTCGGTTTCATAATCCGCCTTCCTTCTACGAACGCTACCCTATCATACCATATCATGGAAAAAATTGATGCATCCGGCCAACCGCCTTTTGGACCGGCGTCTACGCTTTTCCCAAAGTCACCTTGTTTTTCCCCGTCTCTTTGGACGCATAAAGCGCGGCGTCCGCCCGCTGGTACAACGCTTCAAATGCGACGCGGCCCGCGTCGGCAAAAGCTATCCCGATGCTCACCGTGATCGCGATGCGCTCCTCTTCGTTGATCGGGATCATCCGGGCCTCGATCCCCCGCCGAAACCGTTCGGCCCCCTCCAGGCTCTCCTGTTCGGTCAAATCCGCGAGCAGCACGGCGAATTCCTCGCCTCCCACCCGCCCTACGATGCCTTTTCCGGCATACGCCTCCGCCAGGATCCCGGAGAAACCGGACAGCGCGCGGTCGCCGGCCAAATGGCCGTACGCATCGTTGATCAACTTGAAATCGTCGATGTCCAACAACAGCAGCGCAGCCCCGTCTGTCGCCGATGCCAACCGCTCTCCGGCCAAACGAAGGAAATGCCTGCGGTTGAACACCCCCGTCAAATCATCGACGGTCGCTTGCGCCATCAATTGGCGTTCATACCGTTTCTTATCGCTGATGTCGGAGAAAACCAGCAGCATCCCCGCGTAGTGCGAGCCTTCCAGCGCGATCGGAATCAGCGTGACCTCATAATGAAGCTCCGGCTCCCCGGGCAGCGCCATCTCCAATTTTGTTTCCTCTTTTTTCCGGTAGGCCGACAAAAGACCGGCATCGCGCCGCAAATACGGGTCAAGGGCCCGGCCCATCCGAACCTTGGGGCCATCGCCGGCCAATACCGACAAGATCCGCTCGGCGGAAGGGTTCAAATCGGCAATCGCGTCGTAGCGGTCGGTCACGACAACGCCGTCTTTCATGCAGGCAAACACTTTATCCTTGGTTACAGGCCAGACGGAAAGAAGCTGAAAACGGAACACGGCATAATAAATAATCAGGCATCCCGGAATGATCGCCAACGCCGTATACCCCAGCATTTTAACCTGAAAAATGGGGAGCAAAAACGTGAGCAAAACCGGCAGGCTCAGGCCGATCAGCAGCATGAAATGCTGTTTGTAATAATGTCTGGGCGCATTTCGCAGGTGGACGGCCAAAATGAACAACGCAAAAAGCGGAAACAATTGGTTGTATACCATAAACACCATGCTAAACAAGGTCGGCCGAACGGTGATCCCGCTTAACTTGCCCGCCACCTCCAATCCCACCTCGCTGCGCATGAGATGATGGAACGAGTCCGTAAAAACGAGCAAAAGAAAAACAACAATCGGGATCGAAAACAGCCGGATTTGTCTCAGCACTTGTTCCGTAGATTTGCCGACATAGTCCCAGGCCAGCGCATATATGAAAATCCCGCAGAAAAAAAGCGGCACTTGCTGAATGTTTCTCCACCACAACTTGGCCTGAAACGAACCGGCTTTCAACTCAAGGACGGTGGCCAGTATCATAAAGGAAGACAGCAGCATTAAAATCCAAAAATAGCGTCTGCCCGGTATCTTCCTGTATCTGTACGAAATGACGCCCAAGCAAAAAACGAGTGCAGATCCTGTCAATAAATAAAAAAGGTACCCTTGCATCCACTGCATTCCAAGCTGCCCCTAAATTATGAAGTATGTTTCATCCTGTTGTATTTATTATAGCTTGTATTTTTTTGAAAGGAACTATTTTTTCAATGCAAAAAAATGGACGCAAAAAAGCCGGTCCGACGCGGGCGGCCTTGCAAGCTCTGCGGGCGGGCCCCGCAAGCCTCACACGCGGGCGGGCCCGTCATGCTTCGCACGTGGCCAAGGGCCTTGCAAACTTGTCAATGAACGCCCGCAAATCCTCCCGGGGAAAAAACTTGATTGGCATCGCTTCGAGTTTCGCGCATGATTGCAAGCTTTCGCGCAGCGCTTCGACATTTCGCGCGTGGCGTCAAGCTTACGGCGCATCCCCTCCTTTTGCGGCGCGAATGCTCGGCTGACGAAACCGGATTTCCGCGTGAAGTAGACCGTCGAGCGAGCTGTTGCACGAGACGCGCGGGGCGCCACCGGGCTGGCCGCTGGCGCTGCCGGTGCGCGAGACGCGCGGGGCGCCACCGGGCTGGCTACCGGCGCTG
>CAYYCV010000177.1:7574-9002 GCA_964470405.1 uncultured Caryophanales bacterium | reverse complement strand
GTCTGGAAGTGCGATGAAAAAATCTTTATCGGAGGTTTCCCCATGCTTAAAAAAGTTTTGCTCGGATCGGCGATTGTTATCCTTGCAACCGTTCTTTTTATATTTTACAGGGTCCATTCCCATCTGAACGAAATGGCGATCGATACGGACAACGTGATTGTCCCGCAATCCACCGAACCGCCGGAAAAAGATAACGCGCCCCGCATCCAAACGGAGGATCGGGATACCCAAACGACGAAAAAACCGCAGAAAGAAACCGAGGATTTTTACACGCTGCTGATCGGCCTGGATACGCGCGGAAAAGAATTTACCCTGAACACCGATTCCCTGATTGTCGCCCACATCATTCCCCAAAATAAAACGGCCAAGCTCGTTTCCATCCCGCGGGATACCCGCGTCCACAATCCGATGCCGGGCCATGCGGCCGATTCCGACAGCGAATACGCCAAAATCAACGCCGTGTTCGCCGAGGGCTACATGCAGGCGCTTCGCGCATCCCAACAGGATGCCTCCTTGCTTTCCGGAAAAAAAGTCAGGCTCGGCACAAATAAAATTCCCGAGGAATTCATCAGCTCGGGCATCGCCCAGTTGCGAAACACGATCAACGATTATTTCGATATCGATATCCGGTACAGCTATCTGATCGATTTTCAGACCGTCGTTTCGCTGGTTGATGCCGTGCACGGGATTACCGTCGATGTCGAGCGGAACATGGATTGGGACGATGAATTTGACGGTACGCATATCCATTTGGAGAAGGGCGTGCAGAAGCTCGACGGCCAGCGCGCGCTCGATTACGCCCGCTTCCGCAGAGACAACCACGGGCCGGAGTACGATTCGAGCGATCTGCAAAGGGGTTTGCGCCAACAAAAAGTGATACAGGCGCTGATCGACAAATTAACCGGCTGGGGAAGCGTGACCAAAGCGCTGAACCTGCTCGATATCGTCACATCCAACGTGAAAACCGACATGCCTCAATCGGTCATGGCCTCGCTGGTCCAGAAATATTACGGGCATCTCGACGAGCAATCGATCGAATCGCTGGATTTTAACGGGTATTGGGAATCGCCTTACATTTATATCAACGACGAGGATCTGGACGAATTAAAAACGAATCTCGCTTCGCTGGACGCCGCGCCGGCAACCTCCCTTTCCACCGATACCCGGTCTGCGGCCGGCTCTGTGAACGTGGGCTCCGTGGACGCGGACTCCGCTCAGGACGGCTCCGTGAACGCGGACTCCGCTCAGGCGGGCTCCGTAGACGCGGACTCCGCCCAAGACGGCTCCGTGGACGCGGACTCCGCTCAGGCGGGCTCCGTAGACGCGGACTCCGCTCAGGCCCGCTCCGTTAGCGGGGACTCCGCCCAAGCGGGCTCCGTGGACGCAGGTCCCGCGGACACGGATGCCGCGGGCGGCTTTGCCCATACC
>CAYYCV010000177.1:0-7564 GCA_964470405.1 uncultured Caryophanales bacterium | reverse complement strand
GGGCGGCGATTCGGCGGATGCGCCCTCTGCCGCATCCGCATCCGTCGTCGCGGACGAAAGCCGCGCCGGGTAAAGCCCTGGACCGGAAAAATCCTCTTTCCGGTTTCTCCGCCTCCTCTGCAACGACAAATGCATCGTCGAAACAAAGTGCGCCCGACTCAACTCACTGCCGGAACGAAGCCCGCCTAACTCAACTCACTGCCGGAACGAAGTCCGCCGAACTCAACCCATCGGCGGAACAAGATGCACCGGACTCAACCGGGCCCGACGCGGACCAAGCTTCGAAGACCAGGAGGACGCCCTATGCGCGTCAGGGCACGATCACGGTCCGTTTGCCTTGAAAATCCGTGCGCTTCCAGGCGCTGTCTATATCTTGAAGCCGAACGATCTCCACGTCCATACTCAACCGGTTGCCCTTGACCCATTCCCACACTTGATCGGTTCCCTCCGCTATCGCTTCAACGGTCAGACCCGCTGCCGCTCCGACAATCTCCAGCCCGGAAGTTCGCAGCGCACCGGCGGAAAGCGAAATGGCGGATCCCGCCTTTTCCCCAATCTGCACCAAGCGCACCCTCCGGCCGGGCAAACCCAGCCCTTGGGGGATCAGCGTCCGCACAAGCACTTCCGTCGGATGACCCCACAAGAAATCGAGGATGATATCATAGCCCTCGCCCGCTTCTTTCCGGAACGCTTCGTCCAACCGATCATCCGGCTGCTTGAGATCAATCACCGCATCCGCTCCAAGCCCCCGAATCTGCTCCAACGTCGCCGGATTGCGCCCCGTGCCGACCACGCGGCCGGCGCCGAGCAGCTTCGCGATCTGGACGGCCAGCTTGCCGGCGACGCCCGTCGCGCCGTTGATCAGGACCGTCCCGCCCGGCTGAAGCCCGGCGCCCCACTTGAGCGGAAAAAGCGAGGTCAGAGCCGGCGCCGGAAGCGCAGCCGCCGTCACCGCGTCTACGCCGTCGGGCACGGGCACCGTATGCGTCTTCGGCACCGCCGCTTTCTCCGCCATCGCTCCGTAGGGCGGCTTGGTCCCGCCGAAGCCGACCAGCCTGCCGTCGGGCAGCTCGCCGATCCCGTCGAAGCCGACGATAGCGGGAAACCCGGTCAGGAATTGACGGCTGGCAAAATGCGAGCCCGAAGCCATCATCAAGTCCACATTTTCCAGGGAAACCGCTTTGACGTGCAGGAGCACCTCATCCTCGCCGGGAACCGGATCGGGAAAATCCTCATAACGGGGAATTTCCCCAAAACCATGCAAAACAGCCGCTTTCATTTTCACCATTCCCTTTAACAGTGTTAAATTTAACAATGTTAAGGTACACCTTTTATGTTATAATGTCAAGAGGGAACCCATATTGGAGTGTAGTGAAAAAGCGGCGTAGGGCTTGGGCATGGCTGGGAAACCGCCGGTGGACGTCTTTTTCCGTGGATTCTTTCCTAAAAACCGTAGAAATCGGGAAATCGGCAAACAACCGCAACCGGAATTCGGACCTAAACGCGGCGCCCCCTGTTTTTCACCACACTTACAGATTATCACCATACCTATAGAATACAGCGATTACGCTGACAAAGGGGACTTGGCGGTGGCATTGAACAAAGAACATATTATCGAGGAGGCCCTAAGTCTGCTGGACGCGCACGGAATCGAGGGCGTCACCCTGAGAAAGCTGGCCGCCCGGCTGAACGTGCAAGCTCCGGCCTTGTATTGGCACTTCAAAAACAAAGCCGCCCTGGTTCACGCCATGGCCGAAGCGATTTTGCAAACGGAATTCTCCGTTATCCCGCCGCCCGCCGAAGGGGAAACTTGGCAATCGTGGCTGACGGGCCTGTTCCGCCTCCTGCGCAAAGCCATGCTCTCCCGCACGGACGGAGGCCGCATCATCGCGGGTGCGCATTTATCGCTGACGATGGCCCGATTTTCCGAGACAACGATCGACACGCTGTGCCGCGCCGGCATCCCGCTGCGGGAAGCCCGCCTGATGGTGCTGACCGCCACGCATTTCACCTTCGGGCATGCGATTGTGGAACAAACCCCTCTCCCGCCGGAAGGGGCGGAAGCTTTCGATTTGGAACAGTTTTCAAAAAATTACCCGACCGTCGTGGCGGGCATCGAGGAATATTTCGTTGCTTCCAACCACACGGTGGACGATCTGTTCAATGACGGGCTGGCGCTGATCATCGGGCGCCAATAGTGCATAGTGCGGCGAAAAACAGGAGACTCCGCGCTCAGGTCAGGACGCAAGCAAAAGTAAAGTATCGGACAAAATGGACACACAGCAAAGGAGGACGAGCGAAATCATGATTTACATCGCGCTGTTGCGGGGAATTAACGTCGGCGGGCACAACAAGATTCGGATGGCCGAATTGAAGCAGGCTTTGGAAAAGATCGGCCTCGACCGGGTGCAAACCTACATTCAAAGCGGCAACGTCCTGTTCGTATCGAAAAAAGAGGAAGGTCCGCTGCGCCAACAAATCGAGGAGCAAATTCGAGCGGTTTTTGGCATTTCAATTCATGTGGTGTTGAGGACGAAAGCGGAATTGGAACGTATCATTGCCCATTGCCCGTTTTCGGAGACAACGATTGCGGAAGCGAAAGCGTCGTCCGCGGGCGAAAGCCTCTACGTGTCTTTGCTGCTTGAAACGCCGCCGAAAGAGCGCATCGAACGGCTGGCCGCTTCCGGCAACGGCGACGATGAGTACCGGATCGAAGGGCGGGACGTCTACCTGCTGTTCCGGCACAGTATTCGAAACGCCAAGCTTGCGGGCAACGTCGAAAAACTGGGCGTTCCGGCCACCGTGCGCAACTGGAACACGATCAACAAGCTTGCCGCAATGGCCGAAGCGATGGGAGATTGACGCGCAAGATCCATGGAGGCCGGCTTTGAGGCGGACAATCCGGCAAGGAGGGCGGAGCCTTATCGCGGTTGGTCCGCGCTATGCGCATAACGTTTCGCGGCGGCCGCGATATACGCGTCCAGTTGCCCCGCCGCGTCGAAAACCGGCCCCCCGTGGCACACCTCCAGGCGTTCGGGCTGCAATTGGCGCACGATCTCGCTGCTTCGAACCGCTTCGCGCATATCCGCGGTGAACAGGGGCATCGGCCGGCGAAGCCTGCCTTTTCGCGAAGTGAACAAATCCCCGGCCAGCAATACCCGATCCTGCTGATGGTAGTATACGACGTGCCCGGGAGAATGGCCCGGCGTATGGTAGGGCGTCAGCCCGCCGATCGGCTGCAATTCGCCCGCCGTTCCTTCGCCGGGGGCTTCGGGGGCTTGCACCGTTTCTTCGCCGAGGACCTGCGCGATTCCTTTGGGAACGGACGCTGCGGCTTTTTTGCGGCGAGGATAGGGAAGATCCCCTTCCATATAGGGGATTTCGATGCGATGCGCGTACACCGGAACCGCATCTGTCCGCAACACCCGCCGGATCGCTCCCACATGATCGGAGTGCCCGTGGGTCAGCACGATTCTTTTCAGCGGCCCGGCGTTCAGGCTTTCAATACACGCCCGAATCCCGTCCGCCATTGTCGGGATGCCCGCGTCCACCAACGTCACGCCGTCCTCTTCCACGACCACCCAAACATGGACCGGAATCAGCATCCAGATACCCAGGCTCCAGATATGCTCCGAAATTTGCGTCACTTTCATCGGCCTTCCACTCCCCCGTTTAATTTTTGCCTGAAACCGAGCAATAACACCTCAACCGCGCCGTCAAAAGTGGGCGTCAGCCTTTCCATCAGCCCCTCCACCGATTCCTCGGAAGAAGAATAGGTCCCGATAATCCCCTGCAGCGTAAAAAAATAAATGCGCGCGCACATCAGCGCATCGCTGTCTTGCCTCACCGGGATGCAAGCCTGAAGCGCCCGCTGCAAAAACGCGAACAGCTCGTTGCGCAACCGGTTGATCGCAAGCTTCGGTTCCCTTTCATCCACTCGCGCGGACTTCGCCCCGAAGAAAATCATGTACATGCTGCGGTTTTGCAGGCAGAATCCGATCATCTCCCGGCTGGCCTGTTTGAGCAGATCCTCCGGGGAAAGGGCCTCCCGGGATGAAAGGTCCAGCAACCGCTGCTCCAACTGCCGCAGCGGCGCCATGGAAAGCTGGTGAAGCAGCGCCTCTTTATCTTTGAAGTAAATATAGATGGTCGTATGCGAGCAGCCCGCTTCCCTGGCGATATCCCGCATCGTCACCGCGTCGAAGCCCTTCGCGGCAAACAGCTTTCGCGCCCCGGACAAAATCGCGTTCCGAGTTTCCTCCGAACGAAGCTCCTGTTTGTTCGCCATGCCGCATATCGCTCCTTTGCCGATCCTTATTCCGTATGCAGATTATAACCATCGGTTACTAACCTGTGGTTATATCATAACCGATGGTTATAAAACTGTCAAGAAGAACGGTCCTCCCGTCCTAACGCGCGAGAGCGGATTTTTTACGCTTCCAGCGTGTTCTTGATTCCGCTGTGAATGCCAATGGCCGAAACCGCCGTAATGAACGCCATTTTCCCGGCTTCCAGCAAATCGCCGCCAAACAGATACGCATTGATCAGATTAAACGCGACCGCCATCACCACAACGGCCAGCGGGATCAGGCCGTTCGAAATCCACGGCTGCCTTTTTAACCATCCGGCAATCGCCATGACGATCGCAATGATCACGACAAGCTCTATCATTCCGATTTCACCTCCTCGACTATCGCTTCCTGTTTCGTCTCGTCCCAAACCACCCGGTCGCCGTAGAACTCGCAGACCTCCCGCAGCTCCACCCACATTTTCCCCGGAGTCAGTATCGCATCGAACTTCCTGCCGCGAATCGTGGCGATCGCCATGGCCTTCACTTCCGGCAGCACCGGAACGTTTAGGTCCACCGTTCGCTCCAATCCGTAGCATTCCGCAATCCCCTCTGCAATGGCCTTGGCGCAGGTTTGGCGGCAAACGTCCGACTGCAGGAGCGCGGCCTCCGCTTCATTCGTCATAAACCCGCACTCGCAGAGAATTGCGGTCATCCGCGTCTCGCGCAGCACATGAAAGTCGGCGAATTTCACGCCGCGATTCACCCATCCAGTGGATCGCACCAAATGCTGCTGCACGATGCCGGCCAGCTTCACTGCCTCGCCCGGCTTCGTGATGTAGGCGTAGGTTTCGACGCCGCGGGCATCGTTCCAACCGCCGGGGCCGAAGGCGTTGGCGTGGATGGAAACGAACACATCCGCCCCCCATGCGTTGGCTCGGTCTGTGCGCTCTTTGAGCGGCACGTCCCGCCCATCCTCGAAGGTGGTCAGTATCTCCACATCGGCATACGATTTGAGCTGATCGACCACGTGCCGCGCTGTTGCCGCGTTGAATTCATACTCATGCATAAAATGGCCGTCCGGGAATTTCGGCGTTCGTTTCCCCGGCGTATTCGGTCCGTGACCGGCGTCGATGCAAATTTTCATCGTCATCACCCACCCTTCCATTCATCCAGACGGTTCAACCGATGGTGCGCCTGCTTGGTGGACTCCTCCAAACGCGCCACACGCTCGGCGAGCTCGTCAAAACGTTTTCCCTGCGCGCGCTGTTCAAATCGGACATCATCGATGCCTCTTTTAATGTACTGCAACTCCGACTTGATTGTCGCGTCTTCTTTTGCTTCCGCAATCGTGTCTTGACGGACGGTTCTGGCCTTCCCTGTCCAGCCCAGAACCATCCCGCTCAGAGCAGCCAACACGGAGATCGCCGCCATCATCGCCGCTGTGTCCATCGGTTTCACCTCCCGGAAAATAACCCCTGCGGTCAACGCTACGCCGCCGCATACCCCTTTCCAGCAATAGATTGATACTCGCTTTCCGTCGAAAAAATTGGCGCAAAGTCATGCCTGACACATCCGAAGAACACCTTGATTACCGCTCCTGTATATCGCCTCAATGACACTCTCCGATTATCCATCGATATGTTGTGCGATATTTTCTGTCGCTGCTTTGAAATTTATCTTCCTTGTGATTCATATTTGCGATCCTTGCTATTCTATTGCTATCCAATTTACGTCTAAAGAACCTGTTTTTGATGAAACGGATAGCACCAATCTCACCGTAAAAGTTCCATACGTCGGGGTGTAGGGGATATCTTGAACGATCGTTATATACCCAAATGTACCGTCGCCAAAATTATAACTTGTGTATAGATTCATCCTCATAAAAAGGTTCCGACCACCAGTGCAAATGCCGTAAAATTCCCTCGCATTTGTATAGGCCATCACGTATGCAGGAGTAAAAGTCAGACCGCTCACGCTCAGAGATAAGATGTTACTTGCCCAGGTAGCGGTTGCCGATCCAGATGCCCATTTTTTTTCATTCGTTAAAGGCGCAAGCGTCCCGACCACCCCACCGATATTTACCCCGCTTTTCACGTTGGCTGCGCTGAGATTCGCAAAACTGGCCGTGACCGTCCCACCAGGAGAATATCCTGCAGGGACAACCTTTGTTCCGCCCTGCGTGGTGATTGTGGCTGTAGGCGCAGTATTGTTTGGCATGGTTCCTGTTTTTTTCGCCCCACCCTGATAAAACGTCTTCCCGGTCAGCACGTTTCCAACCGCTGCATTGGCATCATCCGAAATATTTCCTATAGCCACAGCTAATTGTGAAAATGTATCGCTTCCAGATGCAGATTGTCCCATGTCAGTGATAGCGGAAGCGACCGCTGATTTCCCATCACTGACTGATGTAAAAAGCTCAGCCAATGCTCCTTCCACATCGGAACTAGCGAAGTTGCCCGCAGAGTCCCCCACACTGATTGAAGAAGCAGCATGTGCGCCTATCGCGTCGTTGACATGCGTATCCACTTTCGTCTGCGCTCCAGTGGGAGTCTCTGCTCCGATGCCGGCTGGAGTGATGTCAGCGATCTCCGCATCTACATACGCCTTCGCCGCCACTACCGCATCTGAGTTCGCCTTCATCTGCGTATCGATGATATCCATGTTCTCATTGTCATTGGATTTGTCAAAAGCGTCATTGGTCTCTGGTTTCTTTAATCCATAGTTTGTGGTTGACTTCATATTCCCTCACCTCTCTATTTCATTTTCAGATCCATTTAGGCCCAGTCATTTGCGGTCAAATACCATCGTATCCTTTCAGATCACTGTATGACCCAACGAAACTCTTACTGCGGATCCAAGATGCGCCAAAACGATCCAACTTCCGAAACGTAGATAGCATACTTTCTATAACGAGCCCATAAATCCTATTATTGTCCCGTGGTAGACGAGCCCCGGTCGTTGACCCGCTTCGTTTTCCAGATCATATGCCCCACATCAGTTATGTTATCAATTTTTTGCTCTATTCTCGCCACGTACTTTCAGATAACGCCCGCATACGGCTGCTTCATTCTTTAACGAAGCGACCTCCGCCCAACATAAAAGGGTCTCTATAAACACTGCAACTACTCCCACCATTTGATAATAAGGAGACCGTCGCCTCCGTCGCCTCCCTGACTATCGACACTACCGCTACCACCAAGACTTCCAGCACCTCCCGCGCCAATTGTGACGGTTATATTGCTACCGGGTGTAACCGCCACGGAATAATCATGC
>CAYYCV010000176.1:0-9071 GCA_964470405.1 uncultured Caryophanales bacterium | reverse complement strand
TGTTAAGCCCTCCAGCGCCGATGGTACTTGAACCGAAGGGTTCCGGGAGAGTAGGACGTTGCCAAGCTGCGCAAACGACACCTTTGTTTCAAAGGTGTCGTTTGCTGTTTGTCCTTTTCCTGAGATTGGCTGCCTCTGCGGCAAATACCTCCTGCTCCATTGACTCATACTACTGAGCAAAAGGAGGAGTGACCGTGAAGGCACATCATGTTATGCATTCGATTTTGTCGATGGGCGCCATTATTTTGATCTTATGTTTGGCCGCTTCATGCGGTGTTCCCAAAGAACGGACGAAGCCCGCTTCGGAAATGGAGGTCCATCGCTTGCACAGCTTGCCCTTGCCGCAGCAAGACGCCTTGCAAGGCGTGGAAACCGGTTCCGGCGCGGCGCGGCATTCGTCGCCGGCGCGTTCCGGCCGGACGGCCGCCAGATGGGCGGGTGCGGGGGCGCCGCCGGTTGATCGGCCGGAAGCCGCCGAGTCGCCGCAAGCCGAGCCGCCGCAGCGGGGGACGTCGGCGCTCCGCCCGCTTTCGCAGCCGGCCCCGAAGAAGCCCCCGATCGAAGTCAAGGGCATTTATGTTTCGGGGCATTCGGCGGGCGGCACGGAGATGGAGCATTTGATCCGGTTGGCGGACCGAACGGAAATCAACGCGATGGTCATCGACGTGAAGAACGATTGGGGACAGATGACGTATTCGTCCGATGTCCCGATGGCGCGGCAAATCGGCGCGGATCGCCACGTTTCCATTCCGGATATTCAACAGTTGATGGACAGATTGAAAAAGCATCACATCTACACGATCGGAAGAATCGTTACCTTCAAGGATCAGACGCTCGCTTCCAACCGGCCCGATCTGGCGATGCATAACCGCAGCGGACAGGTTTGGAAGGACGACAAGGGAACGATGTGGGTAGATCCTTATCGTACCGAAGTGCAGGACTATAACATTGCGTTGGCGGAGGAAGCGGCGCGAAAAGGATTCGACGAAATTCAGTTTGACTATGTGCGTTTTCCGGCCAACGGCCAAAAGGTGGACCGTGTGGTACGCTTTCACAACCCGGAGCAACTGAGCAAAGCGGAGCTGATCGCGCGGTTTTTGAACCGGGCGCACGATGCGCTGCACGCGCTGGATCGCCCGATATCCGCCGATGTGTTCGGGCTGACGACTTCCACCCCCGATGACATGGGGATCGGACAGCAGTGGGGGGAAATTACACGTGCGGTGGATTATATTTCGCCCATGATCTATCCTTCCCATTATTCGGACGGAAATTACGGCATTATCCACCCGGATTTGCATCCGTACGCGATTGTGAAAAAAGCGATTGCCGATGCGTTGGGCAAAAATAAACAGGTCGGAAGCTATTCCCCGCACACGGCGGTCATCCGTCCCTGGCTGCAGGATTTCACCGCGGCCTGGGTGCATCCGCATCTTCAATACGGGAACGCGCAGGTGCGCGAGCAGATCCGGGCGGCCGAAGAACAGGGGGTTCGCCAGTACCTTTTATGGAACGCGTCGAACAGGTACAGCATCCAATAAGCCATAATCCTCCAATTGCGGCTTGACAGTAAATTTGACGTTCTGCTACGATGGCAATAATAATCCGAGCGTCAATTATAAATAAATTCGTGGAGGAGGGGGAAGAAAAATGTGGGAAACGAAATTTTCCAAAGAAGGTTTGACTTTTGACGATGTGCTGCTGATCCCTGGCAAATCGGAGGTTTTTGGACGAGAAATCGATGTGTCTTCCCGGCTTGGCGAATCGTTGCAGCTCAACATACCATTTCTCAGCTCTGCCATGGATACGGTGACGGAGTCCGCATTGGCGATTGCCATCGCCCGCGAGGGCGGGATCGGCATTATTCACAAAAATCTTTCCATACCGGAACAGGCGGAGGAAGTGGACCGAGTCAAAAGGTCGGAAAGCGGCGTAATCACCGATCCCTTCTCGCTGACTCCGGAGCATCACGTGTTCGATGCGGAAGAGTTGATGAGCAAATACCGCATTTCCGGAGTTCCCATCGTCGACGATCGCAACAAGCTGGTCGGTATACTGACGAACCGGGATCTCCGGTTTGTTCATGATTATTCCATTAAAATCAAGGAAGTGATGACCCGGGAGAACCTGGTCACCGCCCCCGTAGGCACGACGCTGCAGCAGGCGGAGGGCATTTTGCAGCGGCACAAAATTGAAAAATTGCCGCTGGTAGACGGCAACAACGAATTGAAAGGACTCATCACGATTAAAGACATCGAAAAAGCGATCCAATTCCCCAATGCGGCCAAGGACGGGCAGGGACGCCTGCTGGTGGGCGCGGCGGTCGGCGTGAGCAAAGATACCCTGGAGAGGGCTGCGGCTCTCATTGAGGCCGGTATCGATTTGCTCGTCGTGGATTCGGCGCACGGGCACCATATCAATATTTTGAATACGGTGAAAAATATTCGGAGCAAGTACCCCGATCTGCCCATCTGCGCGGGCAATGTCGCGACGGGGGAAGGAACGAAGGATCTGATCGAAGCCGGGGCCTCCATCGTCAAGGTCGGCATTGGTCCGGGATCGATCTGCACCACCCGGGTCATCGCCGGCATCGGCGTGCCGCAAATTACCGCCATTTACGATGCCGCCACGGTGGCAAGGCAATACAATGTTCCGATCATTGCGGATGGAGGGATTAAATACTCCGGGGATATCACCAAGGCGATCGCCGCCGGCGCGAGCGCGATCATGATCGGCAGCTTGTTCGCGGGCACGGAGGAAAGTCCGGGCGAGTCGGAAATTTTTCAAGGCAGGAAGTTCAAGGTATATCGCGGGATGGGCTCGTTAAGCGCTATGAAACAGGGGAGCAAGGATCGCTATTTTCAGGAAAATGAAAGCAAGCTGGTGCCGGAAGGGATCGAAGGCCGTGTGCCTTACAAAGGCCCGCTGGCGGATACGATCTATCAGTTGGTTGGCGGATTGCGTTCCGGAATGGGTTATTGCGGCGCTAAGAACATCCACGAGTTGATCCATAACACGCAATTTACCCGGATTACCGGGGCCGGCCTGAGGGAAAGCCACCCGCACGATGTGCAAATCACCAAGGAATCGCCCAACTATTCACTATAAATAAAAAAATAGATAGATAGGGAGTGGAGTCTTTGGTTTTCGCCTTATTTCATCGGAATTGGAAAAAAGTCGGCCTGCTGGCCTGCGCCGTTTTTTTGCTGCAAAGCATCGGAGCGGGCTTCTTTGCCGCGCCTGTCCATGCGGCCGAGCCGGTAGTGCTGGCCGATCTGGATGCGGAGTCGGCGATCCTGATCGAAGCGAGCACCGGCAAGGTGCTGTTTGCCAAAAATGCGGATGAAGCCAAGCCGCCCGCGAGCATGGCCAAAATGATGACGGAATATATCACGTTGGAATCGATTTCATCCGGCCTGATCAAGTGGGAGGATCCGGTGACGGTGAGCAAGCTGGCGTCCCGCATTCCCGGTTCGGGTCAATTGCTGGCCGAAGGGGAACAATATACCGTGGAGGATATGTTCAAGGCGCTGTCGATTTATTCGTCGAACGATGCGGCGGTCGTTTTGGCGGAACGCATCGGAGGCACGGTAGACAAGTTTGCCGATCTGATGAATCAAACGGGGAAGCGGCTGGGCCTTTCCGAGCATGCGCTGTTTGTCGATCCCACCGGTTTGGAGCGGTCCGATTTGCTCGAGGCTGATTTCGTTCCCGCTACGCCGGGCGAAACGCTGCTCTCGGCCAAGGATTGCGCCATCATCGCCAAACATATTGTCAACGACCATCCCGAGGCGCTTGAATTCACCGGCACGCCGCAAGCCTACCTCAAGCCCGGGAACGATAACTATTTAATGGTCAATTGGAATTATATGCTCGGCGCATGGAAAGAATTCAACAACAATTTCAGCGATATCGCGTACGAGGGCCTGGACGGCTTGAAAACCGGGTTTACGGATAACGCGGGATATTGCTTCACCGGGACGGCGGAACGCAACGGGTTTCGGCTGATCAGCGTAGTCATGCATACGAAATCGAAAACTCGAAGATTTTCCGAAACGAGGAAAGTGCTGGATTACGGGTTTGATCATTTCGAGAAAAAAATTGTCATGACCGCGAAAAGGGAAATAGAGGAATTAAGCAAAGTGGATATTACGAAAGGGGTTCGTACGGAGGTGCCGCTGGTCACCGAGAAAGGGCTTGAACTGGTCGTGCGAAAGGACATGAAGCCGGAGGATGTGATCATCACGGCGGTGGCGGCCCCGAAGGAACAGCGGGTGGCGCCGATCAAAACGGGCGACGCGCTCGGTTCGATCACGCTGGAGTATAAGGACCCCGGCGGCGTGATCGGCCAGACCGAAACGATCCATCTGGTCGCTTCGGAGGATGTGGAGAAAGCAGGCTGGTTTCGGCTGCTGATGAGAGGAATTTCCAAGTTCTTCGGCGAGCTGTTTTCCGGAATCAAAAATATATTCTAAACTCCGACCTGTCGGGTTGTATATTTAGGGCGCTTGGAGTAAAATAATCTTTTAGAGACGGGGATCAGGAGGCAAATTATCCATGGAAACGACAGGGACATCGCGTGTCAAAAGAGGTATGGCTGAAATGCAAAAAGGCGGCGTGATCATGGACGTCATGAACGCGGAACAGGCGAAGATTGCCGAAGCGTCCGGCGCGTCGGCCGTTATGGCGCTGGAACGGGTGCCTGCGGATATTCGTGCCGCCGGCGGCGTGGCGCGGATGGCCGATCCGACGATCGTCGAAGACGTCATGAAATCGGTCACCATTCCGGTCATGGCCAAAGCCAGAATCGGGCATTTTGTCGAAGCTAAAATACTGGAATCGATGGGAGTCGACTATATCGACGAAAGCGAAGTGTTGACCCCGGCCGATGAAGTTTTCCATATTAATAAAAAAGATTTTACCGTTCCGTTCGTTTGCGGAGCGCGGGATTTGGGCGAAGCGCTGCGCCGGATCGGCGAAGGCGCCTCGATGATCCGCACCAAGGGGGAGCCGGGCACGGGCAATATCGTCGAAGCGGTTCGCCACATGCGGATGGTGATGGGGCAAATTCGAAAAATACAAGGCTTGTCCACCGATGAACTGATGGCCGAAGCCAAAAACTTGGGAGCGCCTTACGAACTGCTGTTGCAGGTTCATCAAACCGGGCATCTGCCGGTGGTGAACTTCGCCGCGGGCGGTGTGGCTACGCCGGCCGATGCCGCGTTGATGATGCATTTGGGCGCGGACGGGGTGTTCGTCGGATCGGGCATTTTTAAATCGGACAGCCCGGAGAAGTTCGCGAAAGCGATCGTCGAAGCGACGACCCATTATACCGATTTCGGCCTCATCGCCGAACTTTCCAAGAACCTCGGCACACCGATGAAAGGGATTGAAATTTCAACGTTGGACGCCTCCCAACGCATGCAGGATCGAGGTTGGTAAGACCATGAAAATCGGCGTTTTGGCTCTTCAGGGAGCCGTGGCTGAACATATAGAGATGTTGGAGCAGGCCGGCGCGGAAGGCATTGTCGTCAAGCGGAAAGAGCAGCTTGACGAGGTGGACGGTTTGATTATTCCCGGCGGGGAGAGCACGACGATCGGCAAACTGATGCGGCAGTATGGGTTTGTGGAATCGATCATCGCGTTTTCCAACCAAGGCAAGCCGATATTCGGCACCTGCGCCGGAATGATTGTGATCGCCAAGGAAATGTCCGGCCAGGAGCAAGCCCATTTGCGGTTGATGGATGTGAAAGTGTCCCGCAACGCCTTCGGCAGGCAGAAGGAAAGCTTTGAAACCGATCTCGACATTGCCGGTGTGGATGAACCGGTGCGAGCCGTTTTCATCCGCGCCCCCCTGATTGAAGAAGTGGGTCCGGGCGTCGAGGTGTTGGCGAGATATCGGGGGCAAATTGTGGCGGCAAGGCAGGGGCATTTGTTGGCCGCGTCCTTTCACCCGGAATTAACGGACGATTGCCGGCTGCACGCGTACTTTTTGCAAATGGTCGAACAAAGACGTTCATCGCTGGTTTAAATGCGGGAAACGGCCATGGATTAGCGCCTGTTTCGGCTTTAGCCCGGCGGATTGAGCGTCTTTTTTGGCGGGTCGGCGCGCGGGCGAACGTTTAAATTTTCCCTCAGGGGGCGTTGTCTTTTGTTGGATGTAAAGTTGTTTAGAAATGAATTTGAGCGCGTTGAGACGGCCATGGTCCAACGGGGCGAAAAGATGGACGAGATCCGCAAGTTTCCCGATCTGGATGTCCGGCGCAGGGAGTGGCTGCAGGAGAGCGAGCAGTTGAAGAACCGCCGCAACGTCGTCTCCCAGGATGTGGCCCGGCTGAAGAAATCGGGCGAAAATGCGGAGGCGCTGATCGAAGAAATGAAAGCCGTTTCCGATCGGATCAAAGTGCTGGATGAAGATATCCGCGTATTGGAAGCGCGCATGAACGAACTGATTTTGGCGATCCCCAACATTCCGCACGCCAGCGTGCCGGTGGGCCGGTCGGAGGAGGAGAACGTGGAGGTTCGCCGCTGGTCGACGCCCCGCACGTTTGATTTCGAGGCCAAGCCCCATTGGGAAATCGGGCAATCGCTGGGCATCCTCGATTTTGAAGCGGCGGCCAAGGTGACCGGGTCCCGGTTTTTATTTTACAAGGGCGCGGGAGCTCGGCTGGAGAGAGCGCTGATCAATTTCATGATGGATATCCATACCGAACGGCACGGGTATACGGAGATGCTGCCGCCGTACATCGTCAACCGCGACAGCATGACCGGGACGGGACAACTGCCCAAATTTGAGGAAGATGCTTTCAAGCTGTCGAACACGGAATATTTCATGATTCCTACGGCCGAAGTGCCGGTGACCAACTACCACCGCGACGAAATATTGCAGGCGGAGGATTTGCCCAAGTATTACGCCGCGTTCAGCGCCTGCTTTCGCTCGGAGGCCGGGTCGGCCGGAAGGGATACGAGAGGCTTGATCCGCCAGCATCAGTTCAACAAGATCGAGCTGGTGAAGCTGGTCCGGCCGGAGGACTCTTACGATGAGCTGGAGAAGCTGACCGGCCATGCGGAGACGATCCTTCAATTGCTTCAATTGCCCTATCGGCTGCTGGAGCTTTGCACCGGCGATCTCGGATTTTCCTCGGCGAAAACGTATGATTTGGAAGTGTGGCTGCCCAGCAGCGGAACCTATCGGGAAATTTCCTCATGCAGCAATTTTGAGGATTACCAGGCGCGCCGGGCCAACATTCGCTTCCGGCGGGAGGCGAAGGCCAAGCCGGAATTCGTTCACACGTTGAACGGCTCGGGGTTGGCGGTCGGCCGGACGGTGGCGGCGATTTTGGAAAACGGCCAGCAGCGGGACGGCAGCGTCGTCGTGCCGGAAGTGCTGCGCCCTTACATGCGGGGCCTGGAAGTGATCCGCTGAGGGGGACAGCCTCTCTGCTACGGAGGCAGATCTTGCGGCTTGCGCCGCTTTTCGCAAATGTGATACAATGCATCATGTGACTATGGCGAGTTGGGTTCAAGCCGGGTCATGAGCGTCCTGGAGAGGTGGTCGAGTGGTTTAAGGCTCTGGTCTTGAAAACCAGCGAAGGGGCAACCCTTCCGTGGGTTCGAATCCCACCCTCTCCGCCACTAAACAAGAACCTCAATCATACCGTCTTTGTTGCGTCCGATACAGATTCCGATGCCGGGGAGGAACGAACTTCCCTCTGCCGTCCGGGGTCTATTTTTATTGAAATGTCGGGAAAATTGGAATATGATAGCACTAAAAGTGTGGCGAACAAGGAGGTGCGGCGGTCGTCCCGGGTTTTACAGTTTTCCGGAAGGATGCGTTCAAATATGAGATTTATGATCAAGTTCAAAGCGGATCAAGTTCTTCGATTGCCGCTCGCTTACCAGCAAATTTTGCAGGGATTTATTTATCGCACGATGAGAGACAAGGCGTTTTCCCATTTCGTTCATGAGGTAGGGTACAGCGCTGACGGCAAGCGTTCTTTTAAGCTTTTTACATACAGCAGGCTGGAAGGAAGCTATGCGATTGACCGCCAGGCGAAAAAAATCGTTTTCGACCAAGGGGCGATCGAGTGGCAGGTCAGTTCGGTCGTGCCGCAATTCATACAGGAGTTGGGCCAGAGCCTGCTAACCGCTGAAACGTTGAATTTAAACGGGCAGCCGATTCGTGTGGAAGAGGTCCGGTATACCCAGCCGCAGGTGAAGCAGGAACGCTGTCTCGTCCGGATGCTGTCTCCGTTGACGATCCATCGCACTTACGAAGAGGAAGGCGGCAAAAAAATCACGCAGTTTTTCAATCCCCAGGATGCGGTATTTTCCCATTTTATCAAGGAGAACCTCAAGAAAAAATATGAATCTTACCACGGTCGGAAGGCGGAGGGCGATTTCATGATTCAGCCGCTTCAGGTGGGGCGCAAGGACAAGCTGGTCACCAGCTTCAAGGGCTTTATGATTACCGGCTGGAACGGTCGATACGAATTGTCCGGCGCGCCGGAGCTGCTTGATTTTGCTTTGAAGGTGGGGGTGGGGGATCGCAACTCGCAAGGGTTCGGAATGTTTGAAGTGGTGTGAAATCGAGACGAGCCTTGGACTGTCAGCTTGGGGGGTTGTCGTCGATCTCCAATAGCGTAGTAAACCCCGGGGATCGATGACAAATTGAATGATCCAGTAAGGCGGAGAAAATGAAAGATATGAGAAGGAAATCTATAGATATTGGAGTTTTATAAGTTTTCTGGAGTGAAAAAAGGAGTTCGAAAGGAAATCAAGAATTATATCTACCAAGGCTTTTTTTTGGGGTTTTGATCTTACCTTTAAGGAATTGAAACACCTCCGTTAGGAAGAAATCGCTGATATGTTTTTCGGTTTTGATCTTACCTTTGAAGAATTGAAACTTTCAGAATGATGCACAGACTTTTGATATTGGCGTAGTTTTGATCGTATATGCAGCTTTTTGTAAACGGGACGGAAACCGGGGAGGCGAAACGGGTGTCCCAAATCAGGGTCGATTTGAACGAGATGGAACGATTAAACGGACGGTTGCGGCAGGTCGAACGGCA
>CAYYCV010000175.1:0-9092 GCA_964470405.1 uncultured Caryophanales bacterium | reverse complement strand
GCCCTCGTCTGACAGACAATTGGATGCGACTGCAACGGCAGGCCCTCGTCTGACAGACAATGGCAGGCAATTGGATGCGACTGCGGCAACGAGACCGCGGCTGGTGGACAATTGACGCGACCGCGACGGCGAAGCCTGCGGCTATCGGGCGATTGGGCGCAGGAGCAACGGTGCAAGCCCGTGTCCGCCGGATGAAGGCGAATGCCGCGAATGGCCGCGGGTATCGCAAAATACCGCAGGAATCGCCGCAAAGTGCTTTGCTTCAAAGCTCGCCCGGCACCCGGCACGCCCAAGAGCACGCTCCGCGACAGAATGACCGCTAGAAGGAATAGCGGTTGCGCGGCTCGTTGTTATGATACAACCCGTAGACCAGCGAACATCCGCTGACCAGAGACAAGCCCGTCAGTTCGATGCTCCCGGTCGTCATCCAAGCCGGAACGTGCATCGCAACATAGAGCGGCAGAAACGAAAACAGCGACAAAATCAAACAGGGCAAAAAGACCAGGATGAGTATCGAAAATCGGGGACGAAAGCGCCAGTTTCTTACGAACAGCGGCGATACGTACAATCCGAGCAGGAAAGAGCATGCGAATTGCGCCATTGCGGTATAATCGTCGTTCGTCGATAATCGGGCCGCCTCGGTTAGTCGGTCTAAAACGATATGGGAGAGAAAAAGATAGATCAAAAGCCCGACGATCCACAGAAAATAATAAATCGCTCTGGATCGGCTGTACAACATAAAACACCTCCGGAAACGGGTTTATTCTATCCTACCACATTTCCGGAGGCGTTTTGCATTAATTTCCTAGAAGAATTCTGGTATACGGCGAATCGATCGGCATCACGATCACCGGCTCGCCCGCCAACGTCGTGACGTAGCTGTCCAGCGTCCTGTACAATTTATAAAACTCGGGGTTTTTGCCGTAGGCCTCGTTATAAATCCGCGCCGCCTCCTGCTCCCCTTCCGCGATGATCTTCTTGGCATCCGCATCCGCCTTGGCCAACAGCTCTACCGCTTGCCGATCGGCGCTGGAAGTGATCTTCCTCGATTCCTCGTCGCCCTCGGACAAGTACCTGGCGGCAATGGATTGCCGGTCGGAGATCATCCGGTTGTACACGCTCGCTTTGTTTTGTTCCGGCAAATCGGTCCGCTTGATTCGAACATCCACGATGTCGATTCCGTAGGTGTCTTTCATCAAACTGAACACTTCCGCCGTAATTTCATCGTTCAAGTTGCCCCTTGCGGTATTTTCGCTAATGATCGAACCGTATTCGATTTCCGACAGTTTGCGCCGCACCGTGTTGTACACCGCGTTGTCGATCACCTGCTCCCCCGCCTTCACCGTTTGCACGGAGCGAAGGAATTTCTCGACATCGGTAATTTTCCACACAGTGTAATTGTCGACTTCAATCGGCTTCTTGTCATTGGTCAAAATCGGGGTCGGATCGCTGTCGTAAATCATTTCCCGTTTGGGCAAAGAATACACATTTTCAATGAAGGGAATTTTCATTTTCATCCCGGGGGACGCTTGCACCCGAACCGCTTCACCGAATTTCAAAACGACCTTGAATTCCCCTTCTTTCACAATAAAGAGTCCGTTATACACCAAAATAATCAGCAC
Source organism: uncultured Caryophanales bacterium (assembly GCA_964470405.1). GTDB lineage: Bacteria > Bacillota > Bacilli > Paenibacillales > CAYYCV01 > CAYYCV01. Next base: position 7,470 of record CAYYCV010000175.1, on the reverse strand, counting down.
AATGAGGCTTCCGAAAATAATCGCGCGCTTTTTATTCATTTCTGCCCACCTCCCTGGCCGGCGCTCTGCCCGACGGAACCTGCGGAACCCGCGGAGCCCGTGCCTTTCAGCAACTCGTTCAACGGCAAATATTTCACCGTTTCGCCGCTGCCGTCGGTAACGAATATTTTGGCGCCCGGCAACACTTTCTCCAGCGTTTCAATCACCAGACGTTCCTTCGTCACCTGCGGGCTTTTGACATATTCGCTGTAAATGGCGTTAAATTTGGCCACATCCCCTTGCGCATTCAGGATACGCGACTGTTTTTCCCCGGCCGCCTGCTCCAGCTTGGCCTGCGCTTCCCCTCTCGCTTTGGGCAAACGATCGTTCATATATTTGTTCGCATTGTTGATTTTCGTATTTTTTTCTTCCCGCGCATTGGTCACTTCCCGGAACGCCTGTTCCACATCGCCGGCGGGCGGCTCGATATCCTGGAATTTAAAATCCAGTATTTGAATCCCGGTATGATACGAATTTTGCAGCAAATCGACCAAATTATCCTTCACTTTTCCCTGAATCTCCGTCTTCCCTTCGGTAATGGCAAAATCCAGGTTGGTCGAGCCCATCACCGTACGGATGGAAGCGGTCGCCGCGTTTCTCAAAAATTTCTGCGGATCGTCGATGTTAAACAGATAATCTTCCACGTTGCTGATGCGCCATTCCACCACGGCATCGGCCGAAACGATATTCTCATCCCCTGTGATCATCAGCGCTTCCGCTTCGACCGGGGTAATCTGGCCGTTGCTTTCGCGGTAGCCGATCGTCACCACCTGGCGGCGGTTGGCCTCCACCTTGATGACTTGCTGCAACGGATAGGGCAGTTTAAAATGCAGACCGGCTCCGGTTTCCCCCGTATATTTTCCAAAGGTCAAAATGGCCGCTCTCTGTTGCTCCTGCACGGTGTAAAACATCGATGAACCGATAATAACCACGACCAGCGCGATCAAGCCGATCACGATTTTCTTGATCAACCCCGGCGGAAGCTGGGGCGGAACCGACTTCGGTCTTTGCTGTTCATAAATATCCACTTGCATACTCCTCTCTGAACGGTTTTATACTTTTTCAATCATTGAACCCTATTCCATACGAACGAACCGGAAATATGTTTCACTTTCTGTCGAACGGAAAATCGTGCGGGCAAATCGAAAAGAGGACTTTCATCCAATCGAAAAGGGGCCTTCAATACAGGGGAAAACAAGGAAAAATGCGAAAATGGCGGCCTTGGGGTCGGTCATTTCCGCATCTTCGGCCTCGAAGGGCTCGGACGAAAACCGGGCTGCCGTTCGCCGTTACGTGGCCTGCGCCGGCAGAACTTCGTTCAGACTGCCCGAACGATATCCCTTCAGATCGAGGCTGACATAAGCGTAGCCAATCTCCTTCAGCTTCGCATCGACCGTCTCGGCCACGGAAGCCAGTTCCGCAATGTCGGCGGGGGACACTTCGATCCTTGCCAGCTTGTCATGCTGGCGCACCCGCACCTGGCGAAACCCGAGCTGCATGAGGAAATTTTCGGCTTGATCGATCATCGATAATTTCTGCTGCGTGATCGCTTCGCCGTAAGGAATCCGCGAGGACAAACAGGCAAACGAGGGCTTATCCCACGTTCGAAGCCCCAACTGCCGCGAGAAGTGGCGGATTTCCGATTTTCGGATGCCCGCTTCCAGCAGCGGCGCTCGCACCCCGCGCTCGTGGGCGGCCTGCAATCCGGGCCGATGCTCGCCGAGATCGTCGGCAATCGCGCCGAAAACCACATTGTCGAACCCGCGTTGCTCGGCAATCGGAAGGAGATGGGAGAACAGCTCATTTTTGCAAAAATAACAGCGGTTGGTCGGATTCGCCGCGTAGCCGGGAATCGCCAACTCGCTGGTGTGGATCACTTCATGAGGCGCGTTGATTTCCGCGGCCAACGCGATCGCCTCCAGCTTCTCCCGTTCGGGGTAGGTTTCCGAATCCGCCGTAATCGCCAGCACGCGATCCGACCCGAGCCGGTCCAAAGCGACTTTGAGCAGAAATGTGCTGTCCACGCCCCCGGAAAAAGCGACGATAATCTTTCCGAGCGAATCCAGGATTTCGCCCATTTTTTCATACCTTTGTTCCAATGTATCCATGTCGAGCCTCTCCCCAGTAGTCATGATCTGGTTTCATTATATACCTATGCAGCCGAAAAATGAATCCTTCTCCCCGGAAAATCCGGAACATCCTCGGAGCATCACTTGGGACGTTGCCGCCCGAATCGAGGCCATCCCGTTATTTAATCTGATGAATCGCTTGCCCCAGCCCGCCTTCCGCCGCTTCCATCACCATCTCGCCCAAGGTCGGATGGGCGTGGATGGTCAGCGCGACGTCCTCCAGGGTCGCCGCCATCTCGATCGCCAGCCCGATCTCGGCGATCAGGTTGGACGCCTCCGGCCCGACGACCTGCGCGCCCAGCAGCAGCCCGCTCGATCGATCGGCGATCAGCTTGACAAAGCCGTCGCCGGCATTCAAGGAAAGGGCGCGGCCATTGGCGGCGTAAGGAAATTTGCCGACGGCAATGTCCATCCCCTGCTGCTTCGCCTGCTCCTCGCCAAGCCCGACGGCGGCGATCTCCGGATCGGAGAACACCACGGCGGGAAGGGCTTTGTAATCCACTGCCGAGGCTTGCCCGGCGATGGCTTCCGCCGCGACTTTTCCTTCGTAGGACGCTTTATGCGCCAAAGCCGGTCCGGCGACCACATCGCCGATCGCGTACAGGTGGGGCACGCGGGTCCGGCATTGGGCGTCCACTTCAATTCGGCCGTGGTCGTCCGTTTTCAAATGGATCGCGTCCAGCCCGATCTCATCCGTATTCGGCCTGCGGCCGACCGTAACCAACACATAGTCCGCCGTGATTTGATTCTCCTCGTCGCCAACGCGATAAGCCACCGTCACGTCCTCGTCGGTCGGCTTCGCTCCGCTTGCCGTCGCGCCGGTGATCACGTCAACTCCGTCTTTTTTCAATTGGCGCTGCACAAATCGGACCGCATCCTTGTCAAACCCGGCCAAAATGCGATCCGTTCCTTCCAGCACCGTCACCTTCGTGCCAAATCCGGCGTAGGCCTGCCCCAGTTCGATGCCGATGTACCCGCCGCCGATGATCACCATGCTTCGGGGGATTTCCGGCAATTGGAGCGCTTCCGTCGAGGACAGAATTCGTTTTCCGAACGGGAAACCCTTCAATTCGATCGGCCGGGAGCCCGTGGCGATGATGCAGTCGTTGAAGCGGTAGCGGCTGCCTTCATATTGTTGGGCGACGCGCACTTCGTTCTCGGAGGTGAAAAAGGCTTCGCCGCCGATTATTTCTATCTTGTTTCCTTTAAACAGGCCGCGGACGCCCCCGGTCAATTTTTGGACGATGCCTTCTTTCCATGACTGTACTTTTCCAAAATCGACGCGAACTCCCTCTGCCTGAATTCCCATTTCGGCAAAGCCCGGCAGCGTTTTGAATCGGTGCGAAGCAGAGATCAGGGCTTTGGACGGAATGCAGCCGCGATTCAAACAGACGCCGCCGATATCGCCGCGATCGACCACCGTGACTTTCTTTCCCAATTGCGCGGCGCGAATCGCAGCGACATAACCGCCCGGACCCGAACCGATGATCAACACGTCCACCTCTTGCGTGATTTCGCCTACCACCATCGCCTCACACCTCCATGACCATCCGCCGGGGATCTTCCAGCAGTTGTTTGATATAGTTGACGGCATGTTGGGCTGTCGCGCCGTCGATGATGCGATGATCGAAGCTCAAAGACAGGGCGAGCACTTGCCCGATCGCGATCGCTCCGTTTCGGACCACGGGCTTTTCCGCGATTCGTCCGGTGCCCAGGATCGCCGCTTCGGGATAATGGATGACCGGGGTAAAAAACATGCCGCCCGCCGAACCGATGTTGGTCAGCGTGATCGTGCCGCCTTTCATTTCATCGGCAGACAGTTTGCCCTCCCGGCTCTTTTGGGCCAAGTCGCTGATTTCCGCAGCGATCTTCCATATATTTTTGCGGTCCGCGTCGCGAATGACCGGCACGACCAACCCGTTTTCCGTATCGGTCGCAATCCCCACATGATAATTTTTTTTGTAGACCACTTCGCTTCGTTCGTCGTCCAAAGACGCGTTCAATATCGGAAACTCGCGCGCCGCCGCCACCAGCGCCTTGACAAAGAAGGCCATGTACGTCAATTTGACGCCCTTCTGCTCGGCCAAAGGTTTGAACTGCTCGCGAAATTCCACCAGTTTGCTCACGTCGGCCTCGTCCATAACGGTGACATGCGGGGCGGTATAGACGGATTGCACCATCGCCGCGGCAATCATTTTGCGGATTCCCTTCAGCGGAACGCGCTCTTCTCCGGGCTCCGCCGGAACGACCGGCAGCGTGACGAGAGCCGCTTCGGCCGCCTGCTGCGCCGAATGAGGCTCCGCGTGCCGACCCGGACGCTGTCCCGCGTCCTGTCCCGGCTGCATCGGTTCCGAGCCTGCGCCGGCATCGGCAGCTTCCGGTCCTGCGGACGCACCGCCTCCGGAAACGAACGCAAGCACATCCTCCCTCGTGACTTGGCCGTGTTTCCCGCTTCCCGCAACTTGGCGGATGTCGATCCCTTGCTCGCGGGCCAGTTTGCGAACGCTGGGCGTCGCCAACACCGGATCGGCGCTCGCCGTCGGCTTCGCCTGCTCCCCGCTCCGCACGCTCGCCGTCGGCTTCGCCTGCTCCCCGCTCCGCGCGGCTGCCGTCGGTTCCGGCACGCCCGCAGCCGACTTGGCTTCCCCGGCCGGAGAGGCGCCCCCTTGCTCAACCGTTTTCTCCGCCGATTCCGGCTGTCCGGGCTCGCTTTCGGTCCCGCCTTCCACTTCGAACTCGACCAACACGTCGCCGACTTTGGACACCGCGCCCTCGCTCGCCTTGATCGATTTGACCCGCCCTTTTACCGGCGAAGGCAATTCCACGGTCGCCTTATCGTTCTGCACTTCCAGAATGACCTGGTCCTCTTCCACCAGATCGCCTTCTTTGATCAGCCATTTGGCAATCTCCCCTTCGTGCATGCCCTCGCCGACATCGGGAAGCTTAAATTGAAACAGGCTCACCGTCCACACCTCCTCAAGTTTTTTGAAAAACCCGCTTCCAAAATCGCTTCCAAAACATCAAGCCGCAGGAGCTTCGCGAGAAACACCGGCGGCCGCGTCATCGCCGAACAACTTAAAAGTCAAGCACCCGCTGAACGCCTTCGCTCACGCGCTGCGGATTGGGCACCCACTGATCCTCCAAAACCGGGAAGGAAAACGGAATGTCGGGAGAAGTCACTCTCAGAACGGGAGCCTCCAGATGCAGGATCGCTTGCTCGTTGATTTGCGCCGCTACCTCGGCGGCGATGCCCGCTTTGCCCTGCGCCTCCTGAACGACCACGGCGCGGTTGGTTTTCCGCACGGAAGCGACGATCGTGTCGATGTCGATCGGGCTGATCGTTCGCAGGTCGATCACTTCCGCCTCGACGCCGCGGGACTGCTTTAAATCCTCGGCCGCTTTCAGCGCCGTATGCACCATCGCCCCGTAAGCGATCACGGTGACGTCCCCGCCTTCCCGAACAACTTTGGCCTTGCCCAGCGGGACGGTGTATTCGCCTTCCGGCACTTCCTCGCGAAAAGAGCGGTAAAGCTTCATATGTTCCAAAAAGATCACGGGATCGTTGTCGCGAATCGCAGAGATCAGCAAGCCTTTGGCATCGTACGGATTGGAAGGCATGACGACCTTCAGACCGGCGGCCTGCGCCAACAACCCCTCCAGGTTATCCGTATGAAATTCCGCCGCCTTCACCCCGACGCCGAAAGGCGTGCGAAAGGTGATCGGCGCGTTGTACCGTCCGCCGGAGCGGAAGCGCAGACGCGGGGCCTGGGCGAAAATCGAATCGAACGCTTCCAGAATAAAGCCGATAAACTGGATTTCCGCAATCGGGCGAAAACCTTGCGTGCACAGCCCGATCGCCAGTCCGCCGATCCCCGATTCAGCTAGGGGCGTGTCAAAAACGCGCTCCTCCCCAAACTCCTCCTGCAACCCGGCGGTGGCCCGGAATACGCCGCCGTATTTCCCCACGTCCTCGCCGAACAGCAGCACATTTTCATCCCGTCTCAGTTCCAGCCGCATCGCATCCGTAATGGCTTGAATCATCGTCATTTGCGCCATCGCTTACCCCTCCTTCGCGTTCGCGTCTGTGCCGTGTTCCGTCCGTTGTTGCCCTTCGGCCAAGCTTTGCTCATACACGGAATCCAACAGCCCCGGCACGGTCATGCTTTCCGTTTCCTCCGCTTTTTGAATCGCCGCGGCAACGGCCTGCTTCGCTTCCTCGATCACTTTTTCCTCATTTTCTTCGGTCCACAGATTCCTGCTTTGCAAAAATTTGCGAAAACGCGCCAGCGGGTCTTGCTTCTCCCACTCGGAATCCTCGTCTTTGGTCCGATAGCGCGTGGGATCATCGCCGGAAAGCGAGTGCGGGCCGAAGCGATAGGTCAGCGTTTCGATCAAGGTCGGCCCATGCCCGGCCCGGGCTCTTTCGGCGGCGTCGGCCGTTGCCTTGTATACGGCCAGCACATCCATCCCGTCGACCTGCACTCCGCGGATGCCGGCCGCGACGGCCTTCTGTGCAATCGAAACGGCCGCGGTCTGCTTTTCCCTCGGAACGGAGATCGCGTAGCCGTTGTTCTGCACAACGAAAATGACGGGCAATTTGAAAACGCCGGCAAAGTTCATGCCCTCGTAGAAGTCGCCCTGCGAGCTGCCCCCGTCGCCGGTATAGGTGATCGCCACTTGCCCTTTTCCTCTTTTTTTCAGCCCCATCGCCACGCCCGCGGCTTGCACAAACTGCGCGCCGATAATGATTTGCGGCATCAATACATTCACGCCCTGCGGAATCTGTCCTCCGTGCTGATGGCCTTTGGAGTACAAAAAAGCTTGATACATCGGGTAACCGTGCCAAAAAATTTGCGGAATATCGCGATATCCCGGCAAAATAAAATCGTCTTTATTCAAAGCGGACTGGCTGCCGATCATGCTGGCCTCCTGTCCCGATACGGGCGCGTAAAAGCCGAGCCGGCCCTGGCGGCCCAAAATAACCGCACGCTGGTCCCATACGCGGGTGAAGACCATCTTGCGCATCATCTCCGTCAACTGTTCATCGCCAAGGCCAGGCATAATTTCCTCATCGGCTACCGTACCGTCCGGATTCAGAACGCGCATGGTGGCGATGTCGGCCAACTGTATACTGTAACGATCCCGTTGTTCCAATTGCGTTGCGATGCTCATTCGGCTCACCTCGTTCAAATTTGTACTCATTGAATTTTACAAATGGCGTTGCAAATGAATTTGTTTCTGTTATACTATTTTACACCATCTGTGTCTAATTTGAAATAGTTTGATCCCCTAAATATAAATA
>CAYYCV010000174.1:0-9118 GCA_964470405.1 uncultured Caryophanales bacterium | reverse complement strand
GAGGGAGGGTCCGCCTCTTCACGCCCTGCATAAGGAACCTGTGTCATAGAGAAAACGGCGGCAACGGTTGCTATTTCAGCATCTGCGATACTTGCTCGACGTCTTTGTCTCCGCGACCGGACAAATTGATGATGATGATTTGATCGCGGTTCATCGTGGGGGCCAGCTTCTTCGCATACGCTAACGCGTGTGAGCTTTCAAGCGCGGGGATAATTCCCTCAACGCGCGACAGTTCCTGAAATGCATCCAATACTTCCTGATTGGTCACCGTTACATATTCCGCGCGGCCCGTGGTTTTCAAATGGCTGTGCTCCGGCCCGATCCCGGGGTAGTCGAGGCCTGCCGCGATGGAATACGTAGGCTTGGGATTGCCTTGCTCGTCCAGCAAGACGAGACATTTGAATCCGTGAATGATGCCGGGCACGCCTTGAGTCAAGGTTGGCGCCTGATCGGGTTCTACGCCGATCAACCGCACCGAAGGTTCGTCCAGGTAATGGGCGAAAGCGCCGATCGCGTTGCTGCCGCCGCCTGTACAGGCAATGACCGCATCAGGCAAACGTCCTTCCTTTTCAAGAATTTGTTGCTTGGATTCTTTGCTGACAACGGATTGAAAATGCTTGACCATGGTTGGGAACGGATGCGGGCCCACTGCGGAGCCGAGCAGGTAATACGTGGTCTTATAGTTTTGCACCAAATCTCCCAGCGCTTCGTCCACGGCGTCTTTCAGGCGGCCTTGTCCTTTGGACACAGGGACGACCTTGGCTCCGAGCAATTCCATTCTGAATACGTTCAACGCTTGTCGGCGGATATCTTCCGCGCCCATATAGATGACGCAATCGATGTTGAACATGGCGCAGGCCGTCGCGGTTGCGACGCCGTGTTGTCCCGCTCCCGTTTCGGCAATCACCCGTTTGGCGCCCATGCGTGTTGCCAGCAGGATTTGCCCGATCGTATTGTTGATTTTGTGCGCGCCGGTATGGTTCAAGTCTTCGCGCTTCAAATAAATTTTGGCACCGCCCCAGTGGTCGGTGAGCCGTTTTGCAAAGGTCAGCGGATTTTCACGCCCCACGTATTCCTTTAAATAATAAGCAAATTCCTTATTGAAATCCGGATCGTCCTTAAATTTATAAAACTGTTCGCTTAAATAATCCAACACTTCCTGCAACTCGGGAGGAACAAAACTGCCGCCAAACTCTCCGAAATACCCATCTTTTAAAGGTTCTGCACTCATTTCAATCGCCTCCAATTAGGATCAGTCTCCCGTTTCATCGTATTGAATTTGGGCGGGTTTGTCAAAACAAACCGTCCGGGCGCAGATCGAACGTTTCCATGGTTTGCGCCGGAATGGAATCCGGGTCATGACGCATAAACGAAAACGGGGACTGTTCGTCGGGTCGTATGCAGACCTTCGATACAGTCCCTGCTTGCGGGTAAGAATGTTTAGTACATGGTCCAGTTTGTGACGCTGATGACCGCAGCATCGGCGTCTTTCAGGTCGGTTTCTCCCATATTCATCAAATTGCTCCATTGTTGCACGCGATGTGTGCCGTTGGGCGGTTGATTGTAGTCATTGGTATCCACGACCTGGATGCGTTGGGCGTAGAAATGGGTCATGAAAGTGACCTCGTTGCTGCTGCTGCCCGATCTTGAGAGAATTCCCTGCAGGCTGTTCGAATCGCCGGCAGCGCCTTGATTCAGCGCCGTATCGACGAAGGAACCGATGGTCAGCGCCGAGTAGAACCCGCGCTGGTGCGCTTGCTGCACGCTGTATTCAATATAAACATTGTAGAAAGTGCGCCAGATCGCTTCCCTCCAGTCGGGATCGTTTTGCAATGCGCCGATTTTGCCGCAGAAGTAGCTTTCGCTGTCGGTGATGTTCAGAATCGAGCCTTGCATCGTTCCATGCACGCCGATGCGGGACATCCCGCCCTGGACGGTGGGGTTGCTCGCCCCTTTCACAGCGTCGTATTCCTTGAAAAGAGCCGGGCCGTCCGGACCCGTGTCATTGGAGCCGCCCGTAGTAGCGCCGAATATGCCGATGGTATAACCGCGATCGTCATGAATGTTCTCGCAATAGCCATAGTATTGGGTCCAATCGAGCGAGTCCTGCTCGGGTTTATTGACGAGCTTCATGATGTTGTCCCACTGCTCGCCATCAAGGCCCGTATTGTCTTGCAGGAATTGGAGAGTGCTTGGTGAGAAATTGGCGTCGTGAGCATTTGGCGTTGCCGTCGGTGTTGGTGAAGGTGTTGGTGAAGGTGTTGGTGAAGGTGTCGGTGTTGCGGTCGGTGTAGGTGTTGATGTCGGCGTCGGTGTCGGCGTTGAAGTATCGCCGTATACTTCGAATTCATAGAGCGAATAGCCATAGGGGGTTCCTCTGGCCGTGCCTTTCATTCTTACATATCTGGCATTTGTCGCGGTAAAAGTGATCGTATCGAGATTGCCGTTGCCGGTTGTTGTTGAATAAACATCGGCCCAATTGGCCGGCGTGCCGCTGTCCGTGGATACCTGGATTTTATAGCCCGAAGCGTAGGCGGCTTCCCAATTCAAAACCACCTTATGGATGCTGTACGTTGCCCCCAGATCGACGTAGATCCACTGCGCATTGCTTCCTTCAACGCTTGCCCATCTCGTCGCCGCGTTGCCGTCAAAGGCTTTGGATGCTTCCAATCCGGTCCCCTCTATCGAACTGGCTGTAGCGGTCTTGCCCAATGCAAGGTTGGGGGTGGATTCCTGTGTTGTTGCAGCGGCTGCGGAGTTCGCCAAGCGGGCAGCATCCATTGGACTGAAAGCGTTTGCAGAGCAAAGCGGCATCATGCCGATTAAAAAAACGGCAACCATCCCGAAGGCTAAAACCTTCTTTGTGTGCTTTCCTTTTTTATAAAACATTTTTTTCACTCCCGTTTCGTTTATCATTTTTTGAATCCGCAACGTTCCTGAAGCAGCTCGGAATATCCCTCCTTTTTATGTTTTTTCAAGCACAGCATAAAAATTAAAGCGCTTTAACTTCTATGCTAAAAAAACACCTCCCTCAAAAATGACATGAAATAGGATTTTATTGTAACACCTGTTCCGTTCATTTACAACTGAAATTTTTATGCTGAAAACATGGCTGATGCAAGCAACCCCATGGCCAATGCAGCGGATGGCGTCTTCCTGTAAAAAATAGTTCAAAAATTTGTTGTAATCGGATTCACCATGTTTTATAATCTGGTTTATAAATTAAAACGCTTTAACTTATTTATCAAAAAAATAGATTTGTCCTTTCTTTAATTGAAATTTTAAATAATAAGATTAAAGTGTTTAAACTTATGTCAACCATCGGCATCAAGGCGAAGCGAAGAATCCGGAGGAGGCGGTCGATCTGAAATGGAGCAAAGGCAGGCGAAGCGAAGCCAAATATTTTTATATTTTCGTTTCGCCGTGGATCATCGGTTTTATTGTTTTTGCGCTGTATCCCGTTCTGGCATCTTGTTATTACAGTTTTACGCAGTTTGATATTATCCATGCCCCCGTTTTTATCGGACTTCAAAATTATGCGGAATTGTTCCATGACGATCGATTTTGGCAATCCGTCCGTGTCACCTTGAAATACACTTTCGTCAGTGTCCCGCTCGGCCTGTTGCTGTCCTTGCTGTTCGCTCTGCTGATCAACCAGAAGGTGCCGTTTCGCGGATTTTTCCGGACGGCGATGTTTTTCCCCAGCATGATTTCGGGCGTGTCGATGGCTTTGTTATGGTATTGGGTGTTTAATCCCCAAGCCGGTTTGTTCAACTTCGGGCTGTCGCTGGTCGGCATTCAACCGATCTACTGGCTGCTGGACGCCAAATATGCGCTTTCGGCATTGATCATCATGTCCTTCTGGGGGATGGGAACGGGCATGCTCATCTTCCTGGCGGGGCTGCAAGGCGTTCCGGGAAGCTTGCTGGAAGCCGCGAGGCTTGATGGGGCGGGCCGCTGGAAAACGTTCTGGAACGTGACTTTTCCGATGATTTCCCCGGTGTTCCTGTTCCAATTCATCATCGGCATCATCGACTCATTCCAGGTGTTCACCCAGGCGTATACCATTACGCAGGGCGGCCCGAGCTATTCGACCTGGTTTTATGTCTACAACATTTACATCAACGCCTTCAAAAACTTCCGCTACGGTTATGCGTCTTCCATGGCCTGGATTCTGCTGATTGTCATTATGCTGGTGACCTTTTCCATATTGAAATTGTCCAATCGGTTTGTATATTACGAAGGGGGGCGGGAGCAATGAGCGAATTGTCCGTCCAAACCGACCGGCGAATGGTCCGCGTCCAAAAGAAAGGCTTGGACCCCATGCATATCGTCGGATTCCTGGTTTTGATCGTTGTTACGTTCATCATGCTGGCGCCGCTGTGGTTCATGATTTCGACTTCGTTCAAAACATCGAAGGAAATGCTGCTGTTTCCGCCCACCTTCATTCCGCATACCTTTGCATTTGAGAATTATGCCGATATTTTCAAAAACAGCGACCTCAAATTCGGACTGCAATATGTCAACAGCATCAAGGTCGGCGTGCTGACGGTGATCGGAACGGTGCTGTCCTCCAGCTTTGTCGCCTTCGGCTTCTCGCGATACGCGGTCAAGGGCAAGAACCTCCTGTTCCTGCTGATGCTGAGCACCTTGATGCTTCCGTATCCGGCGATCATGATCCCGCAATTTTTGCTGTTTACGAAGCTCGGCTTGCATGATTCGATTGCTCCGCTCGTGCTGCCGGCCTTTTTCGGGACGCCCTATATGATTTTTCTGTTGCGGCAGTTTTTCATCACGCTGCCCAACGAATTGTTCGACGCCGGCAAGATCGACGGCTGCAGCGAATTCAGGCTGTACTGGAATGTCGCGCTTACTTTGTCCGGTCCGGTGCTGGCGACGGTATCGATTTTCACGTTTATCTGGTCGTGGACGGATTTGCTGACCCCCGTTTTATATTTGGATTCACAGGAAAATTTCACGCTGCCGATCGGGATGGCTTCCATGCTTTCGTCCAAATTTCGGATCGCGCCGTGGAATTTGCTGATGGTCGCTTCGATCCTGTCCGTTTTACCGATCATCGCCTTGTTCGCTGTTGCGCAAAAGCGGTTTGTGGAAGGCATTGTTTTTTCGGGTATTAAGTAATTCTCACCGATTACTTGGTATTATAAATTTCATTTTTAAGGGGATGAACAAATGATGGCAATGAAGTACGGCAAGAAGCTGGCAGCCGTGGGGCTGGGCCTCCTGTTGATGTTCACGGTGGTTTTATCCGGATGCAATGCCGACCCGTCGGCGGGGGAAGCCGGAGATGCGGTCACGATCACCCATTACACCATTGATTCGCCCGACCGAACCTTCGTCGAGAAGCTGATACCCGAATTTGAGAAACAGCACCCGAATATCAAGGTGAAGGTCACGAAAGCGCCTTATGAGCAATTTGATTCCAAGCTGCAATCCTCCATTTCCGCGAATCATTCTCCGGATGTCACCTCTCATTACGGGTATGGCGGATTTATGGAGTATTACAACAAGGGCATGCTGATGGATATGTCCGCTTTATTGGAGGCGGACGGTTTTAAAGCATCCGATTACAACATCCCGGAGGATGTCATGAACATCTATAAAGTCGACGGCAAAACGTACGGCATTCCGCTCAACAGCTATGTGACCGTTTTGCTGTACAACAAGGATATGTTCGATGCGGCGAAGCTCGCTTATCCGCCTTCGGATTATGAAGACAAGAGCTGGACTTTCGATAAAATGGTGGAGGATGCCGCCGCCATGACCGTCGATTCGCAGGACATTGCCAAGGCGCAATACGGCCTGGACTTCGGCTGGGGCGAGCGCGATCAAAGGCCGCAATACTTCGGGGCGGACGTGTATTCCGAGGATACATGGACCAACGGCGGAAAGCCGTCCAAAGTCCATCTGGATCAACCGGAGGTCATCGACGCCTACAAAACCATTTACGGATTGATTTACGATAAAAGGGTGTCTCCCACGGCGGCTTTCACGAAAACCGTTGCAGGCCAATTCGGCGATCCGTTCCTTTCCGGCAAAATCGGGATGTCCGTCGTCGGTTCCTGGAGCTTGGCCGCTTCGAGCCAATTCAATTTCAAAGTGGGTGTGGCCGCTGTCCCGCAAGGCCCGAACGGGAAAGTGAGAAGCGTGCTTTACGTGGACCCGCTGTTTATCCTGAAGGATTCCAAGCATCCGAAGGAAGCGCTGGAATGGATCAAGTTCCTGATTTCGACCGACATTCAGAAGGAATCGATCGGGTTGAGCGGCGGGAATCCCCCGGTGAATCAGGAAGCCGCCGAGGATTACTACAAAAGCTTTGACGGCGTGGATCCGCAAAAGATCAAACAGGTATATGAGGGAGCCTACAAGTATGGATTTGAATCTTACAACCATTTGATTTCGAACTACTCGCAAATCAACGAACTGTTTATCAATGAATTAAATAGTGTGGAAAATGGGAATCGGAAGGTAGAGGACGTTTTGCCGGGAATACAGGACAAATTGACGGAGTTGCTGAAGCGCGTCAATGAATAGCGTGCTCCTCCGCGCAGGCGCAGGGGGAATGAATATTCATTCCCCCTGTGTATTTGTGCAGAAATATGGTAATTTTAAATGGTACTAAAAGTGCATCGACTTTCCAAACATTATTCTTTCTCTATTAGGAGCGATTTTGCCATGAAATTAAGCATATTTGATGTAGCCAAGAAATCCGGGCTGTCGGTTGTGACCGTTTCGAGGGTGTTGAACAACTCGGGCACGGTGCGCGAGAAAAATCGAATCAAGGTGCTGCAAGCGATGAAGGAGCTGGATTATCGCCCGAATGCGGCCGCTCGCAGTCTGGCTCGCGGGAAAACGGGCATTATCGGTTTGACCATCACCACCTTGCACGATTCGTTTCTGGACACCGTGGTGAAGGTCATCAACGACCGGTTGGCGGAGAAGGGCTATTTCCTGGCGCTTTCTGTCTCGACGGAGGAAGAAGACAATTTCAACGGTTCGCTGTTTCAGGAAGACAGGGTTGACGGCCTGATCCTGCTTTCGCCCATCCAGGAGGACCAGCACATCCTGGAGTTGAAGAAAAAGCAGATTCCGTTTGTGCTTCTGGATAACCAGCAGCGCTCCACGGCCGCGCCGTCCGTGATCGTGGACAATTATAAAGGCGGATATGAGGCAACGAAGCATTTGATTGAGCTTGGTCATACGGAGATTGCGCACATCAGCGGCCCCGAGCCTTTTCTGAGCAGCAGGGAAAGGGAGCGCGGGTTTTTGTCGGCGCTGGAGGAAGCGGGATTGCGGCCCTTCCATGTGGAGAAGGGCGGTTTCAGCATCTCGTCCGGGTACGTGATCGCCAGCCGCTGGATTGATTCGGGCCGGCTGCCCGACGCTGTTTTCGCCGCGGATGATTTGACGGCATTCGGAGTCATGGACGCATTCAAAACGAAGGGGATTCGCATTCCGCAGGATGTTTCGGTGGTCGGCTTCGACGATCATTTCTTCGCGACCGAGTTTCATCCGAAGCTGACGACGGTTCGGCAGCCTGCGGATCAAATAGGCAAGCATGGCGTGGATATTTTGCTGAAGTTGATTAACGGTTCGTCCAGACGCAATACGACCTTGCAGTTGGACCCGGAATTGATTGTAAGGGAATCGACGTCGAGAAAGCAGCTCCGGAGGTGAGACGCAAGGGATGGACCAAACGAAATATTTTTTGGGCGTGGATGCCGGCGGCACTAAAACCTATACGTTGATCACCGACCAGCGCGGGGTCATCAGGGGCAAGGGGCAGAGCGGCAACGGCAATTATCAGGTGAATTTGGAACAGGCGAGGCGCAATATCGACGAATCGACGGATATGGCGCTGCGGCAAGCGGGGCTGGAACGCGGCGAGATCGATTTCGCCCTTTTCGGCTTGGCCGGAGCGGACCGCGAGATCGACTACAGCAAGCTGCGCCCGATGGTGCGGTCGTTCGGGTTTCCCCGCCACGACATCGTCTGCGACACGATGATCGCGCTGAGGGCCGGCACGGATCGCCCGTACGGCGTCGTGCTGATCTGCGGCAGCGGCACGAACAGCGCGGGAAGGAACAGGCGGGGCGACACGTTTCAGTGCGGGGGATATTCTTATCCGTTCGGGGATTTCGGCGGCGGCGGCATGCTGGCGGGCGAAGTGTTCCGCACCGTGATTCGGGCCGACGACGGCCGGGAGCGCCCGACGCTGCTGACGAATCTGCTGCTCGACTATTTGGGATACGCCTCCGTTCGGGAGATGTTCGACGACTATATGGATCATCAGAAAAGCGTGCCGATTCACGCGACCAAGCTGCTGTTTCAAGCTGCGGCCAAGGGCGATGCGGCGGCGATGGACATTTTGCAAAAGCAGGGAGAAGAGATGGGGAAATCCGCTTGCGCGGTCATTCGGCGCCTTGGAATGGAGCGGGAAAGCTTTGACGTTGTGCTGGCGGGCAGCATTTTGGCGCGGGGGGAGGGCCCGTTCGTGAACGCCTTTATCGAGCAAGCCGTGCGTCGGACGGCCCCTGGCGCGAAGATCGTCAAATTGAACGTGGAGCCCGTTGTCGGCGCGGTATGGATGGCGATGGAATCCGCCGGGGAACCGGTGTCCCGGGAGGCCTACGATCGGCTGCGGGCGGTGTCCGACTATCGGATCATACAAGTATGAGGAGATGTCATATATGGCGGGAGCATTGAAAATTGCGGTGATCGGAGGGGGCTCGTCCTACACGCCGGAGCTGGTGGAGGGCTTGCTGGCGAAGTATGAGCGGCTGCCTGTGCGCGAGCTGTGGCTTGTCGATATCGCGGCGGGCGAGCGCAAACTGGAAATCGTGGGGAATTTGGCGAAGCGAATGGTCGAGCAGTCCGGTTTGCCGATCGACGTCAAGCTGACGCTTGACCGCAGGGAGGCGATCGACGGGGCCGATTTCGTAACTACTCAAATGCGCGTGGGCTTATTGGAAGCGAGAAAATGGGATGAGCATATACCGAACCGGCATCATGTGATCGGGCAGGAAACGACGGGGCCGGGCGGGCTGATGAAGGCGCTGCGGACCATTCCCGCGCTGCTGGATATTTGCAGGGACAG
>CAYYCV010000173.1:0-9252 GCA_964470405.1 uncultured Caryophanales bacterium | reverse complement strand
GGCATGTTTCGGGCGTCGTGGGAAAATACCTGCGATAATGCAGGTATTTCAAGGCTGATCGCCGTAAATGGAGGGAGGAGCGTAAAATACCTGTACGTTTGCAGGTATTTGCTCCATCAACTCGTCAACAGAGAAAATAAATGTACTTTTGCAGGTATTTTAAACTGAAAGGTTAAAATCCGGTCCTTCGTCTTTAAAAATGCCAAAAACATCCGGACGAACAGGGAAGCAGAACAGCAGAACGGCAGAATGGCAGAACGGAAACGCAAAACGGAAATGCAAAATGGAAACGCAAAGTGGAAACGCAAAGTGGAAACAACCAACGCTTTCCGGAGCTCAGTCAAACCAGCCCTTCAACCAGCCCTTCTTGGACGGTCAGTCAAGCCAGCTCTTCCTGGGGCCAGTCAAGCCAGCCCCCTCCTGGAGGCCAATCAAGCCAGTCCTTCCCTGAGAACGTACCGCTTAAATAATATAAAAAATATTATCGGTTTTAAAAGGTCTGACCCTTTAACGAAACCATTTTTAACGAAACCGTTGTAAACCCCCGCTTTGACGAAGCCTGTCAATCATATTTATAATAGAAATTACAAAAAGTCGGTTTTCTCCAAAAATCGTATGCATTCGCTGCCATATCACACTAAACCACGAAGGCCGGTGAATGGAGCGATGGAGCACAAAAGAACCGCGAGGCCTGTTCAGAAAGATTCGGTATTCAAAAAAATACAAGCGCATGAAAACACCACGAGGATCGCGATCAGCTCCATTTTGGCATGAACCAATTTGACATGAACCAAGAATCGTGGTATCAGCTCTATTAAGCTACGCCATTCATTCATTTAAACTATGCTATCCTTTCGTTTAATCTACGTTACCCATTTGTTTAAGCTACGCTATCCATTCGTTTAAGCTACGTTATCCATTCGTTTAAGCTACGTTATCCATTCGTTTAAGCTACGTTATCCATTTGTTTAAACTACGTTATCCATTTGTTCAATCCGCATCAAATTATTTTGTCCGGGGCGCTTTTGGCCGGCGGCGGTCTGCCGCTCAATAAGCTCGAAGCGAAAATCAGAACGAGGCCCTCGCCTTCTCCGGCGCAAAATTTGGAGTTGTCCGTCAGCGAGCTTGGCCGTTTGTCCATTCCCATCGAGCGGCGGCGGCCACTTCCGAGCGGCGGCCCTCATCGATGGAGGGCCGCCGTATCACCGGGTCGTCCCCGTAACTTCACTATCAACCGTATAAGGTGCGTGAATTTGTGAGAACCGTCGGTATTATCGTGGAATACAATCCCCTTCACAACGGGCACGTGTATCATTTCCGTCAATCGAAAATCGCGTCGAACGCCGACGCCGCCATCGCCGTGATCAGCGGCCATTTTTTGCAGCGCGGCGAGCCGGCGCTGGTCCATAAATGGGCGCGCGCCGAGATGGCGTTACGCATGGGCGTCGATCTGGTGATCGAGCTGCCGGCGGCCTACGCGTCCGCCCCCGCCGAATGGTTCGCCTTCGGCGCGGTGTCGGTTCTGGAATCGACCGGCATGGTGGACGACTTATGCTTCGGCAGCGAGCTCGGGGGAATCGAAGGGCTGCAGCATCTGGCCAAGCAGCTCGCGAAGGAGCCTGCCGGCTTTCAGCGGCTGGTCAAATCGCGGCTGAAACAGGGCGTCAACTTCCCAACGGCATACAGCGGCGCGATCCAAAGCTATATGGGGAGCCTCACCGACAAAGGCGAGGACAAAGGCGAGGACAGAGACAGGGACAGGGACAGGGACAAAGACAGAAACGGAGACGGGGACGAAGACAGAAGCCAAGACAGAGGTAAAGACAAAGGCGAAAACGGGAACGAAGACAGAAGCGAAAGCGAAAACAGGAACGGAGACAGAAACAAAAACGGAGACGGGAACCGGAACGGCGACTCCGCATCCGAATCGGCCAATCCGCTGACCCAGCCGAACAACATCCTCGGGCTGCATTATCTGATTGCGCTGGAACGATTAAACAGCCGCATCCGGCCGTTGACCATCGCAAGAAACAAGGCCGGTTACCATCAGCGGGATATTACGG
The DNA here is from genome assembly GCA_964470405.1 of uncultured Caryophanales bacterium. Classification (GTDB taxonomy): domain Bacteria; phylum Bacillota; class Bacilli; order Paenibacillales; family CAYYCV01; genus CAYYCV01. Next base: position 7,189 of record CAYYCV010000173.1, on the reverse strand, counting down.
ACGGACAGATCGCCAGCGCTACCGCGATTCGGCGTCTTCTGTTCGAACAAAACAGCCTGGAAGCGGCCGCCCCTTTCGTGCCGCCGTATACCATCGAGATTTTGCGGAGGGAATGGCGCGAAGGCAAAACCCCGATCGGCTGGGAATCCCTGGCGCTTCCCTTGTTTCACGCGGTCATGAGCCGCACTCCGGCCGATCTGGCCCGCATTCACGAGGTCGAAGAAGGGCTTGAATATCGGCTTCAACAAGCCATAGCCCAGCTTGCACGCAAAGGCCCCATCACCGTGGAAGCGCTGCTGCAACGTTTGAAAACGAAAAGGTACACCCGCACCAAACTACAGCGAATGCTGCTCCGCATTTTGCTCAACCACGACAAACAAATGCTGAACCCCGGCACGATGAGCCAGGGCCCGGACTATTTGCGCATATTAGGGTTTAACCGTCGGGGGCGCGAATTGCTGAAGCAAATGAAAAAAACATGCAAAGTGCCCATCGTTCAAAAAGTGTCCCGTGCGCATTCCACAATGCTGGAAATGGACATTCGGGCGACATCCGCCTACGCTTTGGCCTACCGGCGCCCCACCCCGCACGACCTGCTGCAGGACTATTACCAGCCCCCGCTGTATATCGAATAGACGCTACGGCTCCCGGGCCTCTTTTGGCGGAAGCGACTGCAAGTAGTTCAGCGCGTCGTCGAACGTTTTCACCGGAACCACCTGAATGTCGGCGCCGATGGCCTTGGCTTTCTTTGCCGCGTCGGTATAATTCGCAATCGGCGGATACCGGTCGTCGTCATAATGGAAATCCGCGGGCGAGAAGAAGATGTCGGCTTTTTCCCGGTTGGCTGCCACCACTTTATGCCCGATCCCTCCGATGACGCTGACGTTCCCCTCCGGGTCGATCTCCCCGGTGCCGGCGATGCGATACCCTTTGGTCAAATCCTCCGGGGTCAGTTGATTGTAAATTTCCAAAGCGATCATCAAACCGGCCGACGGCCCGATGATGTTGTTGATCTCCACCTGGATCGCCTTGCCCTCCTGATCCACTTCGATGTCCTGCAAGGTCACCGGGACCACGCCCAGGCCCGGACGCGGCTCTGCCTGCGCTCCGTCGCCGCCGCTTTCCGTTTCGCTGCCGTCTTCCGCCGCTTCGTTCAAATCCACCAAAGGCACGGTCACCGTCTGCTCTTTTCCGCTCCTTTTAAACGCAATCGAGACGCTTTGACCGACTTTTTTGCCCTCCATGAATGCGAAAACGTCGTCCCGGTTATGCACCGGAACGTCATCCAGGGAAATCAGCTCATCCCCCGCTTGCAGCGCCCGGCCCGCCGGCGTTTCTTTATCCGTTTGAATCAGCAGGACGCCCTGGTCCTGAATGTGATACGGAATGCCCAATTTGCGATAGACGGTCTGGATCGCATTGCCTTGCGACGTTCGCATCATGAACTTCTCTTTATGGTAATAATCGTTCGTCGTTTCGCCTTCGCCAAGAAGATCTTTCTTCTTCATGACCTCCGCATTGGGATCGATCAGATCGAGCATATATTGCAAGTAATTGGGGTAGCTGGAACTCACCGTCGTCAGCATCAGCGCCCCCTGTTCCTCGCTGTAGCCATCCTGCACCGAAACGAACGGCTTCACCGATTCCGCGCTTCCCGGCTTATACACGACGTAAGGCGTCGGCATAAAAATAAACACATACGCCAAAATGACGATGCTCACTGCCCATAAAACATAGCGGGATTTGCTGAATGCATTCCGATCGCTCAAAAGAAGATCACTCCTTCCAATTTTGCGGAGTCGTTGGTCTAATCATCGGAGGGCCCGCGTAAACATGTACCATTCCAATCCTTGGCATGTACGCCGGTTGCCGGCGTGCAAGAACGGGAGGCGCACCGTTGACATTCCGCTTCGCTCCGCAATCGATTACGTTCGTGCTGGCCGTCATTGCGGCCTGGGTGGTTTTGGGCATCGTGCTTTACCCGGAATCGGCTTTTCAGGCCTCCCTGCAAGGTCTGTCCATCTGGTGGAATCTGGTGTTCCCCGCCTTGTTTCCTTTTCTCGTTATCTCGGAGATGCTCATCGCCCGCGGAGCGGTTCATGCCCTCGGCGTTTTGGCCGACCCGTTCACCCGTCTGTTTTACCGGGTGTCGGGCGTCGGCGGTTGGGCCGTGGCGATGGGCATGGTCGCTGGGTATCCCGCCGGAGCGAAAATCACCGCCGATCTAAGAAACAAAGGGCTGATCGGCCGCTGCGAAGCGGAGCGCCTCCTGGCCGCATCCCATATCGGCAATCCCGTATTTGTCGTTACCGTCGTGGCGATCGGATTTCTTCATCGCCCCGACTTGGCCGCCTTCCTGCTTGGCATTCACTACTTGTCCGCCTGGGCGGCCGGATGGTTGATGCGGTTCCACGGCGCCAACGAGGAACCGCTCGCCGCGGCCGGCCCCAACTCCGGCCCGGATCGACGCGCCGCCTTGCCGCGCCGCTGCCTGCGCGCCTGGCGGAAAGGCCGCGAGGAAGACGGAAGGGGCCTGGGGCAATTGCTCGGGGATGCCGTGCTTCAGTCCATCCAAACCCTGCTTGTCATCGGCGGATATATCATGATTTTCTCCGTCGTCATCCATGCGGCTTCCATCTTTCCCGTTTCCCCATGGGTGGAAAAGCTGCTTCCGGGATTGCTGGAGGTCACTCTGGGGGCCTATCACGCCGGGCAAGCCCTGACATCCAGCCCCATGCTGGCGATGGCGACCGCCGGCGCGATCCTGGGATGGAGCGGGATTTGCATGCAATTGCAAGTCAAAAGCCTGATCAAATCCACCGATCTTCGCTTTGCTCCGTTTGTAGCCGCGCGCCTGCTCCACGGGCTTTTGGCCGCCCTTCTGACGTTCGCGCTTTGGCCGCCCGTCGGGCGCTGGATCGGAGCCGTCCACACCATTGCCCCTTTTCTCCCTCCGCTGAAAAACGGAGATATATCAGGCCAGGCAGAGCCATTCTATTCGATATGGACATACGTCCCCTGGATTGCGGCGTACATGCTTGTTCTCCTTTGCCTGATGGCCGTTCTTGGCGTTGTGGCCGGGTTCATGGCAAAAAAATAAAGGGAACGCCGCCGCGGAGCGCCGCCGTTTATTGGCCCGCGCTCGTTTATTGGTCCGCGCTGTCGAGAAATTTGAGCTTGAGCGCCTTTTCCACTTGCTGCGGCACCAGGCTTTCGACCGGACCGTGAAACTGGGCGATCTCCTTGACGATGCTTGAACTTAAATAAGAATATATCGGATTCGAAGTCATGAACAACGTTTCCACACCCTCGTTCAATTGCCGGTTGGTCGATGCCAATTGAAGCTCGTATTCGTAATCGGAAACCGAACGCAACGCCCTGACAATCACCTGTGCATTTTTGGATTTCATATAATTGATCAACAGATCGCGGAAGCCGTCGATTTCCACGTTGGGGATATGCCGGGTCACGTCGTGCAACAGCACCATGCGCTCCTCCAGGCTGAACAGGGACCGCTTGCTCAGGTTGTTCAGCACGGCCACAATCAGTTTATCGAATACTTTGGACGCCCGATAAATGATATCCAGATGGCCTAAAGTCACCGGATCGAAGCTCCCCGGGTACACTGCAATTTTCATCTGTCCACTCCTCCCATTCGGTATATGGATAACGCCGTTTCGCCGTAAACGGTCCGGCGGTTCCTGCTTGTCCGCTCCACCGTTTCGGGATATGTATGCTCGGCATCGTGTTCCACGACAATCCAGGCGCCGGGATGCAGCAATTCATACTGATCCAGCAAGCGAATCATCTCTTCCATTCCGGTATTCCGGTACGGCGGATCCAGAAATACCAGATCGAAAGCAAGCTGCCTTTTATTTAGCGCTTTCAGCGCTCTGGCCGCGTCGGACCGATACACCTCCGCCCGATCTTCAAACCCAATCTGCCGCAAATTTTGCTTGATGACGGCAATGCTTTTGGCCTCCAGGTCGACCAGAACGGCCTTGTCCGCTCCGCGGCTCAACGATTCGATCGCCAACGCGCCGGTTCCCGCGAACAGATCCAGCACCGTCCCGCCCTCAAAATACGGGCCGATCATGCTGAAGATCGCCTCTTTCACTTTATCCGTCGTCGGCCTTGTCCCCCTGCCGGGCACCGCTTTCAGTATTCTTCCCTTGGCCGAACCAGAAATGACGCGCAATACGGTTCCCCCGCTTTGAGGTTTTTCGTGAATCATTTTCCATCGTACCATATTCCGGCGCGCAAGAAAAATAGGAAAAAGACCGGAAATTTTTCGCAAATCGCATGTATATTTCGCATCAAAAAGGCAATCCTTAAATTATCGACATCACAAAATGTCGTAGACAACCGCGGAGAAGACTTACGTTTCCCCATAAGTTCTTCGTCCGGTTTCTCCTCTCCCATGAGGTACCTGCGCAAGCGGGTACCTGTATTTTCTACCGCTCAGCCGATGGCTGCGCGGTTTTTTTGTTGGAGCCGCCTTTGCCTTTCGGGGTCACACACCGAAAAAGACGGTGCAAGGGCAATCTCCCCCACACCGTCATTTCTTCATTTTACTTCCCGACTACTTATTTTCCTTCAATTCCGCCCATGCCAAATAAATGACTCCGATAACAAGAGAGATTATACTTAATATTCGTACAGGTTCTCCTATGTGAGAGAGGGACAATTTGAACGTCTCACCGCTGAGTTGGTTGTTTACGGTTACGCCCGCGCCATAGATAGCGGCGGCAAGATATCGAACACTGAATAAAAATGCCGCGATTGCGATAAATACCAAGCCTGTTATTCTTCTCCCCATAACGGCCTCCCGCTAAATAAGATCACATTACAGAACCACTTGTCTAAAATACACCCCTTGATTAGGGTCGAAAGATTCTCCATTTTTAACATACATAACAATACATATAGTTGAATAATTTGTAAATACTTTTTAAATAAAAAAAGTTAATATTTGTTTCTCAAATTAGCTTCCACAGCTTTAAATTATACTGATAAATCGTCCCATTTGCTTCCACCCCATAGAAGGGGTAAAATTAACTCTGAAGTGATTAAAATCGATTGCGCAGGAGGTAATGGAGATGAACTATGATATCGTTGTGGTCGGTGCGGGTCCGGCGGGCGGCCGCGCGGCGCTGTTTTGCGCCAAAGCCGGCAAGAAAACCCTGATCATCGACGACGGAAAAAGCATTACAAAACGCGCTTGGGTAGCCAATCATTATGGAATAGAAGAAATCTCCGGCGAAGATTTGGTGGAAAAAGGAAAACAACACGCGCAAAAGTTCGGCGCGGACATCGTCCCCGGCAAAGTGGTGCAAATCGAGAAAACCCCGGACGGGTTCAATATCCATACGGAGGAGGACGCTCATTTTCAAGGAAAACACGTCATTCTGGCGACCGGCGTTTCCGTCGAGTTGGCAGAACGAATCGGCGTCAAGACGAAAGAAGGAACCGAACCGCGGATTAAACATATTTTGGAACTGACCCCCGAGGGGAAAACCAACATCCCCGGCATATGGGGAGCAGGAACGTGCGCCGGAGTGAGCGTCCACACCATCATTACAGCCGGCGACGGAGCAAAGGTTGCCATCAACCTTCTAAGCGAAATCAACGGGGAACGCTACGTCGACCACGACATGAAAAAATAAAATGCAGCCGTGCCCGCCGCCCTCTCTTTTATTTAAAATTCTCCCTTCCATTTCACATGCAACATTTTCCGTACCCGCTCCGTCTGGTATGTTGAAAAAGAATGAAGGGAGTTTTTATTTATGAAAATGGCTAAAAAATGGCGTTACGCCACAGCGGCATTCGTTTTGGGATTGGCCGTGTTCACCTTGCCCTTGTGGGGCAACGCGGTCAAAGATTTGCTTCACGGCGACTCGGCTTATGCGGCGGATGCGGACGGAGGAGCGGAGCAGCAGCACGTTATCACAGTGAGCGGCCAGGGTGAAATGACCGTCGATCCCGACGTCGCCTATATCACCTTCGGCGTACAGAGCGAGGCCGTCGCCGCCAGCGATGCTCAGGCCGCCAACGCGAAAACGTTCGACCAGATCAAGCGCGTCCTGACGGAAAAGTATAAAGTGGACGACAAAGACATCCGAAGCACGGATTTCTCGGTACAACCGCAATATCAATACAAAGATGGCGAAAAGCCGAAAATCGTCGGGTATACGGCCATGCACAACATCCAAGTGACATACCGCGATCTGGAGAACATCGGAAAACTGCTGGACGACGTGTCCGCGGCGGGGGCTAACCGGGTGAACGGCATCCAGTTCGGCACGGAAAAAAATCAGGAATACGAATTGCAGGTATTGAACAAAGCGATGGAAAACGCCAAAGCCAAAGGCGACGTGCTGGCCAAGTTCGTGGGCAAAACGATCACGGACACCATCAACATCAGCCAGATTTCGGGGGGCGGCAGCCCGATCGTTTATGCCAACTTCAACAATGAACTCAGGAAAATGGCGGATTCCGCTGCGCCGGCCTCCACTTCCATCTCCAGCGGACAACTGAAAATCAGCACCACCGTCACCGTTCAGTTTGCGTTCTGAGCCGTCGGTTGACGGAACAAGTATCGAAGGATCGAAAGGAAATTAAAACCATGCTTCGTTTCCGCGCTCTCACGGTAAACCGGACGGATCAGTCCTCTCATGTCTCGGTCGGCAGATGGTCTTCGGACGATCTGCCGCCGGACGGGGTGCTGATCCGCGTTCGTTATTCCGGCGTCAATTACAAGGACGGCCTGGCCGCCGCGCCCGACGGAAAAGTCGTTCGGGCCTATCCCATGATTCCCGGGATCGACCTGGCCGGGACGGTGGCCGCTTCGGAAGACCCCCGTTTCCATGAAGGGGACGAGGTGATCGCCACAAGCTACGAATTGGGCGTTTCCCGTTTCGGCGGGTTCGGCGAATACGCCCGCGTTCCCGCGGACTGGATCGTGCCGCTCCCTGCGGGATTAAGCCTGCGGGAAGCGATGATTTACGGCACCGCCGGAATCACCGCCGCGCTGTCAATCCAGCGGATGGAGGAGAACGGCCTGACGCCGGCGAGCGGTCCGGTTCTGGTAACGGGCGCTACCGGCGGAGTCGGCAGCATGGCGGTTGCGATGCTGCACCGTCTGGGCTACGAGGTGGAAGCCAGCACCGGGAAAAGCGCGGAATACGAT
>CAYYCV010000172.1:1660-9298 GCA_964470405.1 uncultured Caryophanales bacterium | reverse complement strand
GGGCGGCGGTGCGACGGAGCGAAGCGACGGGCGGGAGGCCGCGGGGCCGGCGGGCCGTACCGCGCTGCAGGAAACGCCGGCGGCGCGGGAGTGGGAGAACCAGCCCGTCGTGTTGTTTGACGGGGTGTGCAACCTGTGCAACGCAGCCGTGGCGTTTATTATTCGCCGCGATCCGCGGGCGATTTTTCGCTTTGCCCCGCTCCAATCCGAAGTCGGCCGACGGCTTATGGCCCGGTGCGGCGCTCCGGGCGACCGAATCGATACGATCCTGCTGATGGATCGGAATCGGTGTGCCCAGCGGTCAACGGCGGCGCTCCGGATCGCCCGAAGGCTGAAGGCGCCGTGGTCGCTGTTGTACGGGCTGATCCTCATTCCCCGCCCGATTCGGGACGCCGTATATCGCCTCATTGCCTCGCGCCGCTATCGGTGGTTTGGTCGGCGGGAAAGCTGCATGATCCCTACGCCGGATGTGAAGCTGCGATTTTTGGACGAATCCGATTTTTAAAGCGGCCTGGCGCTGCATGGTCTTGCATGGCTCCGCATGGTCCCGCAATGGGACGCAACATTAAATAAAAGGAGGAAAATAATGCATTTTGAGGAAGCGCATGAGTTGTTTATTCACCATCACATGGCAAGCAGGGAGGGGGAACGAAAAAGCAGGTTATCCGAAGGCCACGGCCATGCCGAAAAGTTACTTTTGAAAAACGTGTGGTGGCCGCTTTTTGGAAACTTCGATTATCTGCACCCGGAGTACCACATTTTCGATTTGAAGCATGGCAGCCGATTTATCGATTTCGCTTACATTCACCCGCACTTTCGGGCGGCCGTCGAGGTGGACGGGTTCGGGCCGCATATCCGGCAGATGTCCAGATGGAAATTTGCGGATCAATTGAATCGGCAAAATTATTTGGTAGCCATGGGGTGGCATGTTCTGCGTTTCTCCTATGACGAGGTGCAGGATCAACCGGAAAACTGTCGGCATATGCTGCAACTGCTCATGGGAAAATTTCTCGGAGAAGAGCGCGTCACCTCAAAAGCCGATTTGTTGCAAAAAGAATTGATACGCCTCGCCGTCCGCCTTGTGCGGCCGATCACTCCGAAGGATGCGGCCGATCATTTTCAAATGGATGTCCGAACCGCGCGCAATCTGCTGCACCAAATGGTGGAGAAAGGGTGGATGAAGCCGTCCGGCACGACCCGGCGAATTCGCAAATACGAATTGAATCGGAAAGTGGAGCTGGGGTTGCTATGAACGGGAATTTAAAATAGATACACTAGATGTATTTATTCTGTGAATTGGAGGAGCTATTCCTCAAATAGATACATTGGGTGTACTTATTTGATGGGATTAATCAAGAAATAGTGGTGAATGGTCAAAATAAGTACAAATAAATCCGCTATATTCGTATTTTTTCATAAAACAAGCTAAATAGATACATTGAATGTATTTATTCGAGTTGTGCGAATCGGCCAAACGTTGTCGATTTCAACCGGGGCTTCATTCCGCAGAGGCAAGTTGCAAAGGTGCGTTGCAGAGGCTCGTTTTAGCGGCGAGATCCGTGCAATGCTTTCGTCTAGGCTGGGCTTTTGTGTTTGGAAATGATGCAGAGGCTGGATCTGCTCGGATAAAACCGCATCATGGTTAGGCTTGCGCGAAGGCGTACGGCTGAGTCCAACGACCCCGCCCGCTCTCGCCGCGTATATTCCCCACTTTGCTTTCCTATAATAGTAGAAAAGTTGGCAATGGTAAAATCAGGGGGGGATGATCGAATGCGCGATCGGAAAAATTCCTTTTTCAAAGAAGACACGTTGAACGTGGGAAGGGGAATCGTGTTCGGCATCCTGTTTGGCGTGCTGTTGTGGGTTGTTGTGATTTTTGGCATCGTCGTGCTGCTCCGGATTTTTGCGTGAAATCCGGTTTGTCCTCTTCGCCCGGGAGACGCGGCGGCGAGAGGTACCCGCTCGGGGAGACGCAACCGGAGGCCGTCCGGGCCGTGAAATGCGTCCGGGTCGGCAAACGCTAGCGCTCGCCCGGAGGTTGCCCGTGATCGCGGGCCCTCATGCTTCGCCGGGCAGCTTCGTGTTCGCCGGCGGGCCGCCGCCACGCCGGAAGCAACATTTTCATTCCACGACACGTCAGGAATGCAAATGGTTGTGGAGGCGAAGCTTATGTGGAGACGCATCATCATTTTATTCGGCTTGATCGGCGTGCTGGCGAGCTGCCAGGGAAGCCCGGCCCTCCCCGAATCGGCGGAAACGACGAATCCGGCAGCCGTCGTTCCTTCCGCTTCGGGCGCCGATGCGGCGGTTTCCGCTCCGTGGGTCGGCCCGGAGGCTGCTTCGGGCGCCGATGCGGCGGTTTCCGCTCCGTGGGCCGGCCCGAAGGCCGCCCCGGGCTCCGGCCCGGCGGCCGCCCCGCCCATCGGCGCAGCGGCGGCGGCCAAGAACGGGCCGGGCCCGATCAAAGCGGTGTATTTCGCGCCCAAGGATGGCGCGGAAATCGACGCGGCCGATTTGCGTCGGCATCCCGAGGTCAAAGTCGTTCACCACTTTGACGATTTGAAAGAGGCGTCCGGGCAAGGGATCGCCATCTGGATCGACAAAGACGTTGCCGATCAGGTCGACAGGGACTGGCTTGACGCCTCGCCGCAAATATCGGTCCCGATTGTGGTGGTCGGCTATCACGATACGCTGTACGCGTTTCGGGAAACGCTCGGCGCTTTTTATATCGAGGGACCGAGAGTGGATTGGAGCAAACAGCGGGTTGCTCCCGGTTTTAGCGTGTGGATGTGGAAAGAGTATACGCCGAGAACGAAATCGGCCTGGCATCGCGGCTATGATCAAACGGCGGCGGTCCGGGATATTTTGGCTGTGACCGACGCGTTGCTCGCAGGGAATGTCCCGCCGCTTGAAGAGGACGCTCTGCCGTCCGGAGCGGATTCGTTCGGGCCGGATCAGGCGATGGCGTTGGTGCTCCAGGATCACGCGGAATACCCGCGGGCGGGGGAAACCAGGGACATCGAAATCATGACGGGCGGGCCGCCGCCCGGATCGAAAGTGAAAGGCACGCTGACTTCGAAAGTGGAGCCGTCTTCGGAGCCGGACACGTACATCGTCACGTTAACCAAACGGTGGGATCTGATTTTTAACGGCAAGGAGTTGGTCGGCCACTGGAAGTACAAGGTTGCGCCGGACGCCGTGCAGTTGATCGAAAGCGAGGATAACACGGACCTTGTCGGCATGGTAAAATAGAGAGCCGCCCTCCCGGCCAATGCGAATATCGAGAAGGAATGCGCGCCATGGCGGCGAATAGTTTAAGTTGGGGGGTGGCGCGGATGGCAGATTTTTTCGTGATGATGGTGGTCTGGCTCCTGGTTTTGTTTTTTGTTTCTGCGGAGTTGTACAAAAGAATAGGCTTGCTTAAGGCCTTTTCCTACTCTGCGCTGATCAGCGTCGCTTTTTGCGCGCTTTGCATCCTCATATGGTTTGCCAACGAACGGGACGGCATCGCTCAAGTCGTGGGAGCGCTGATCTATGTCGCGGTTTTTGGCGCGTCGTTACTGGGTTTGGGGATCGCCGCGTGGATCGTGCACCGCAAGAAGCAGTCGGCTTGACCATCCGCCGGGAGAAGAACTCGGCTTGGTCGTCCATCGAAAGAAGCACCCGGTTTGGTCGTCCACCGGGAGAAGAACTCGGCTTGGCCGTCCACCGGGAGAAGAACTCGGCTTGGCCGTCCACCGAAAAAAGCACCCGGCTTGACCGCGGGTCGGGGGAATTGACCCAGTCCATGCATCGAAAGGAAAACACGGTATGATCCAGGCCAATGGGAGAGGAGAAACGAAAGCATGACCGACGGAAAAATCAAGTGGGGCATTATGGGACCGGGTGGTATTTCGCGTAAATTTGCCGCCGATTTGCAGCACTCCGATCGTGCGGAAATCGTCGCGGTGGCTTCCAAATCGCGGGAGCGGGCGGAGGCGTTCGCGCGGGATTTTCGCGTCTCGCGTTGCTATGACAGCTACGAGGAGCTGGCGCAGGATCGGGAGGTGGAGGTCGTCTATATCGGGACGCTGCATCCGATGCACAGGGAAGGCGCACTGCTGTGTTTGCGGGCGGGTAAAGCCGTATTGTGCGAAAAGCCGTTTGCCATGAATGCGCAGGAGGCCGCGGAGATCGTGGAAGCCGCCAGGGCAAACAAAACGTTTGCGATGGAAGCGATGTGGACGCGCTATTTGCCGCCGGTTGTACAGGCGAGAAAATGGATCGAGGAAGGGCGGATCGGGGAGGTGAAGTCGTTGACCGCCAACTTTGGCTTCGATATCGGGTGGAACCCCGGGCATCGTTTGCTGGACAAGAAGCTTGGCGGCGGTGCGCTGCTGGATGCCGGCATCTACCCGGTTTCCTTCGCTTCGATGATCTTTGGGCGGCAGCCGGACCGCATCGCGAGCAGCGCGCATATCGGCCCGACCGGCGTGGATGAGCGATTTTCCGCGCTCTTTGAATATTCGGGCGGCCAAACGGCCCTCCTCGGCGCGGGCGTGCGATTGCGCCTGTCCAACGACGCGTTTGTCTATGGAACGGAAGGATATATTCATCTCCCCGATTTCCTGTTCGGACCGTCCGCTTTTTTGCGCCGCAGCGACGGGATTGAAGTGGATTTCCAGGATCGCCGCAAGTCGAACGGATATATTTTTGAGGCGGAGGAGGTCATGAACTGCTTGCGCGAGGGCCGCACCGAAAGCGCGGTCATGCCGCTGGATGAGACGCTGGAGATCATGAAAACGCTGGATGCGCTGCGCAAGCAATGGGGCCTGGAGTATGAAGAATAATATGAAGAAGCAAGTCCACCGGCAACAGACCTGAGCAGCAACGGGCCAGACCCGAGCCGATAAAGGCGTGCGGCGCGCCATCATTGTCGGTCCCGGCGCAGACTTTCGCAAAAAAATCCGGGGCCCCCAACGCATGGTTCGGTTTTCAAGCGGCGTTTTTCCGCCGTCCCCGACTGCCGGCCTTTGCCCCTGGGGCGCGATGCGGGATGGAAGGGGGATTGGAATCATCAAGCAAGCTCTACGAAATGTTTTAATATAATTACGATATAGAACAGGAGATGGGTATGGAATTTCTTAAAGAACTGCTCGTTGACAATAAGCTGAATCAGGAAGTTGCGGCGTATCTTGCGCACATTATTATGGCTGCATTGATCATCTTGCTTTGTGTCGCGGCTAATTTCGTGACGAAAAAGATCGTACTTCGGGTGATTACCCATGTTGTCACGAAAAACAAGTACACTTGGGATAATGTGCTATTGGAACGAAAAGTATTTCAGAAATTTTCTCATATCGTCCCGGCCATCATTATCTATTACTTTGCATCGACTTTTCCCGATTATCGGGAGCTGATAGAGATGGGTGCCTTCGCCTATATATTTGTCGTCGCGATCATGGCGTTGAACGCTTTCTTAAATGCGTTGAATGATATTTATTTAACCTATGAAGTGTCGAAGGTCAGGCCGATTAAGGGCTATATTCAGGTTGTAAAAATCATTGTTTTTATCGTTGGGGCTATTGTGCTTGTAGCCACGCTGATCGGTCAAAATCCCCTTATTCTTCTGAGCGGTTTGGGCGCGTTATCCGCCGTGCTGATGTTGATTTTCAAAGATTCGATTCTGGGTCTGGTCGCCGGCGTTCAATTATCCGCCAATGATATGGTGCGCGTGGGGGACTGGATCGAAATGCCCAAGTACAACGCCGACGGCGATGTGATTGACATTACTTTGAATACGGTGAAGATCAAGAATTGGGATAAAACCGTTACCATGGTTCCAAGCCATGCTTTTATATCCGACTCATTTAAAAATTGGAGAGGAATGCAGGATACGGGCGGGCGGCGGATTAAACGTTCCATCTTCATCGACATATCCAGCATTCAATTTTGCACGAAAGAAATGGTCGCGGAATTCAAGAAAATCCGCCATCTGACGGGATACATCGAAAGCAAAGAGAAAGAAATTGAAGCTTACAATCGGGAAATGCCGGTCGACCTCGCGAACAAAATCAATAGCAGAAAACTAACGAATGTCGGGACATTCAGAATGTACATTCAAAATTATTTGGCGCAACATCCGCATATCCATAAAAACTTGACATCCATGGTCAGACAGCTTGCTCCGGGAGAACATGGATTGCCCCTGGAAATTTACGCCTTCACCAGCGATATCAGATGGACGGCATACGAATCGATCCAGGCGGATATCTTCGATCATATTCTGGCGGTAGCGCCGAAGTTTGGCCTGCGCATATTCCAAAATCCAACGGGGGCCGATATGCGCAACCTTATTGCGGGAAGCGCGGTCGGAAGGCTCGAAGCCTGAAGTATTGGAGCTTGTTGGATGAAGAATCAAGCAAGGATGTTTTTACCGCGCCTTTAGGAGTGTGGTGAAAAATAGGCGGTGCCGCGCTTAGGCCCGTATTTTCGGTCGTCGTTGTCCGCCGGTTTCCCGATTTTACGGTATTTGGGAAAGAGATCCATGGACAAAGGCGACCGCTTCCGTTTCTCCGCCGCACCTCCCGCGTGGTTTCCCACCGACCATTATAAAATGGGCATAGCGGACAGCGGCACGGCACGATCAGCGAGGGAATGGAGGAGCGCGGAGAATGAACGTCCGCCTGGAAAGCGTGTAGGTATCGCACGGATCATTTGAATTCTCCGGGGTCAGAAGCGGTTAAACGCCGGACTCCTTCTTTTCAACATCGTGAATAGGCCGGGTCGATACATCGCGGGGCGCCGAAGGGCGCCCTGCTTTCAATTTTCTTTGGCCCGAAATCGACTCCGCTTTTCTCCGGCCTGAAATCGGCTCCGCCGGCTCGTCAAACCAGTCCGCATAAATGTCCAAGTACCCTCATAGACATGTAACAGTTGGATATTATTTCTTGGAGGGGATGATGCAATGCGTCGAATCACATGGATGGTGGCCATCGTGATGAGTATCGTCGTATTACTCGGGGGGTGCGGCAAAAAGGATGAAGCAGCGGTTGTCAAGGATTTGAATCAGGTGGTCGGCAAGCTGGACAGTTATCAGGCAACGGGGACCATGGTGATTCACGCGGGGCAGCAGCCTCTGGAATATCAGGTGGAAGTATGGTACCAAAATCCTCATTTTTACCGGATCGCCTTAACGAACGAGGACAAGGACATCACGCAAATCGTCTTGAAAAACGATGAAGGGGTATTCGTGCTTACGCCGAATTTAAACAAAAGCTTTCGTTTCCAAAGCGACTGGCCGGAAAAACAGGGGCAAATCTATCTTTACCAATCGTTGGCCCAAAGCATTATCGCCGACAACAACAGGCAGTTCGCCGTTGAAAATAAAGCCTATGTGTTCGATTGTGCAGCCAATTATCAGAACCGTTCGCTCACCCGGCAAAAAATTTGGCTCGACAAGAAAAGCTATGCGCCGCAACGGGTCGAAGTGCTGGATAACAGCGCGAATATGATGGTGGAAATGAACTTCTCGCAATTTAAGTTTGGCGCCACGTTTGACGGCGATTCCTTCGATATGAAGCGCAATATGAAAACGTCGAGCCTGCCCGCGCTGCCGCCGACCGCGATTCCCGATCTCGATGATTCGAAGCAGGCCGG
>CAYYCV010000172.1:0-1650 GCA_964470405.1 uncultured Caryophanales bacterium | reverse complement strand
GGCTCGACGGATGCGACGAACTCGACGAACTCGGCGAATTCGGCAGATTCGGCAAGCTCAGCAGATTTGACGAACTCGACAAATTCGGCAGACTCGGCAAGCTCAGCAGATTTGACGAATTCGACAAATTCGGCAGACTCGGCAAGCTCAGCAGATTCGGCGGGCTCGACGGATCCGGCGAACGCGGCAGGCTCAGCGGATTCGGCGGGCTCGAACCCGGATGGCGCGCAGGCGACGGATAGTGCTGCCGGCCATGCGAAGCAAGAAGGCTTCGGCGTGTTGGAGCCGTCCTATCTTCCGTCGGGCGTGGGTCGACCCGAGATGAGGGATATCCGGCTGGGCGAGGAGAAAGGCGTGCTGCTTCGCTATGCGGGAGACTATCATTTCTCGATCATGGAAGCCCGGCCCGAAGCGCAAACGGTATGGGCGGAGAAAGGGAAACTGATGGACTTGGGGTACACGATGGGCATTCTGCTCGGGGATGAACAGAAGTCGTTGGCCTGGACTTATGACGGGGTGGAACTCCGAATGTCGAGCGACGATCTGCCGGAGGAAGAAATGATCAAGGTCGCCGAATCGTTCAATAACCAGCTTGGCAAGTGACAGACGCCGGAGGAGGCGCGTTTGAGCCCGCCTCCGGCGAGTGTGGGCAAGTGCGAACGAAACGCGGTCGGGCAGGCGTGAACAAGTGCGAACGAACACGGCCGGGCAGGCCAGGCCGCAAACGAGTGCGAATGAGCGTGGGGAGGACGAGTGCGAACGTGTACGGTTAGGCAGGCCGCAAACGAGTGCGAACGAGCGTGGGCGGACGTAGACAGGCCGCGGGCGGATACGAGTTAATGTTGTCGTCAGGTTAAGCATACCGATCCGATCGATTGGAAGAGAGAACTGAAAGATCCGACCTGGCGGCGACAGAAATGCGGCGGTAATGAACCTTGGCGAACATGGCGGAAGTGGTTTGTTGGAGGCCGTCCGCGTGCATCCTGATCTCGCTGTTCGTTTGGGAAGCCTTGGCTGTTCGCCTGAAAACGGCCCATTCCCTCTGCGCGGCGCAGTTTCGAAACGGGCCTCGCCGGTTGTCGTCGGTTTACGCCAGTTCGGGCTGGCACGCGTCAGTTCGGGCCGCCTTGCAATACTTTGTACCAATTTTCAGTACGTTGCGGCGCTTTGCGCTAGTCTTCTTCGGCACATTGTGTGAAATATCGTATAACGCGGAACGGTTTTTCTCCCCATCGAGCTGGTTTGTATGATTCTTCGTACAAACCCGCGGTTTCGGGGGGCGGCCCGCCACATGTTGTACGAAAAATCGCACAACGTGCTTTTTACCGGGGCCCCGCCAAGATCTTTTATATGTTTTATCGTACAAAACGGGAGTTTTCGCCGATGCCGGCCCTTGGCCATCGCCTGATGATGGCACCGGAAGAGGCGAGCGGCACGGGCAGACGCGGGCGCGCTCCGCGCCGAGGCGCCGCCCTGTACAGGTTGTCGAAAGCACTTCAGCACAAGAGTGTCCCGTCCGGATGATCCTAACCCGACAACGCTGTGCCGCTGCCAGTGCAATGCCGCGCGTCCCGCCGGCGCATTGCCGCGCGTCCCGCCAGTACGCTGCCGCGTGTCCGCTGGCGCAATGCCGCGCATCCCGTCAGCCCG
>CAYYCV010000171.1:0-9809 GCA_964470405.1 uncultured Caryophanales bacterium | reverse complement strand
ATGACTTCCAGCCGGGTCCTAACCAGGGCTCCTTGTATGTTTTATCATATAAAAGGAAACCTTCGCCGCGCATCCTGCAAATGCGATGCCTCAACGCACGCCCCGTCGTCTGATGACGGCAGCCCGGGACATCGTCCGACGACGGCAGCCTAGGGCATCGTCTGACGACGATAGCAGCCTTCCCACACCGTCATTTTTCAACTGTGTACGATAGTGCACGATTTTTCCCAAATCGAGCTGTCACAAAGTGAGCTAAAGCTTACTTTTGGGGCAGTTCTTTTTTTTTGCGGTTGAGCCCTTGCGCATCGAACTCGGGACTGTCCCGGAAGCGGGATGGGCAAATTGGCGCAGGGATCGGGCATGGTTTGGAAAGTGTTGGAGACCGGGAAATCGGCGGGCAACCGCGATCGGAAACCGATGCCCCGTCTTGGAGCGACTCGTTTCCCGCCCCGCTTCAGGAATCTCCAATTTTTATATGAAATATCTTGCAATCCTTCGGGTATCCCCTTGGCGGAATGTGATTTATGATAAAATCATGAATTCGGGGAGGTACGCCATGGAAGCGGTGACCGCGCAAAGCCCGCTGCGGCCGAAGAGAAAATCCCGGCGCTTCTGGGCCGTCATGCTCCGGCAGAAATATTTGTATTTCATGTCCGTTCCTTTTGTCGTCTGGGTGCTGGTGTTCAGCTATCTCCCGCTGTGGGGATGGACGATGGCCTTCCAGAATTACCGTCCCGGCCGGCGCATCGGCGAACAGCAATGGGTCGGCCTGCAGCATTTTGTCGAGCTGTTTGGGGATGAGCATTTCTATCTGGTGCTGCGAAATACGTTGGCCATGAGCGTGATGGGCATCCTTGCCGGATTTGCCGTCCCGATCTTGCTGGCGATCCTGCTGAACGAGCTTCGGAACCAGTTGTTCAAAAGAGTGGTTCAAACCATCTCCTATTTGCCGCATTTCGTTTCGTGGGTGGTGGTGGCCGGGTTGGTTTACAAAATGCTGTCGATTGACGGCGGCATCGTGAATGATTTGCTCCTGCGGCTGCATCTCGTCAAGGAACCGATCCAGTTTATGGCGCAAGGCCCTTGGTTTTGGGGGATTGTAACCGCGTCCGATGTGTGGAAAGAAACCGGCTGGAACACGATCATTTATTTGGCGGCCATCACGGGGGTCGATCCGGAGCTGTACGAGGCGTCCAGAGTGGACGGCGCCGGCCGGTGGCGGCAAAATTGGCACATTACCCTCCCTTGCATCCGGACGACGATGGTTGTGCTGTTGATCCTGTCCATCGGCCATTTGATCGGCATCGGATTCGAAAAGCAGTTTCTGCTGGGGAACTCGCTGGTGAAGGAGTATTCCGACGTGCTTGAACTGTACGCCTTGAATTACGGTTTGGAAATGAGCCGTTTTTCCTTCGGCACGGCGATCAACGTGTTTAATTCGGTTGTCAGTCTCCTTTTGCTGTTTGCCGCGAACGGCATTTTCAAACGGGTGGCCAAAGAAAGCGTCATGTGAGGAGGGAGCGCCGTATGGGCGGGAGAAATGCCGCTGTGAACGCCTCGCGGTCGGATCGGCTGTTCGATTGGTTCAACATCGCTTTTCTGCTGCTGGTCGCCTGCGTGACGCTCTATCCGTTCCTGAACGTCCTCGCCGTCTCTTTGAACGATTCGACCGATACGGTGCGAGGGGGCATTTATGTTTGGCCGCGTCAATTCACGCTGGAGAATTACAGGGCGATTTTCCGGTTCGGCGGGCTGCTTACCGGCTTGAACGTATCGGTTTTGCGAACCGCGGTCGGGACGATCCTGGGGCTGATGAGCTCGTCCATGCTGGCGTATACGCTAAGCCGCAAAGAGTTTCAGGCGAGAAAATTCGTATCCGTTTTCCTCGCCGTGACGATGTATGTTTCCGGCGGCCTCATTCCCGTCTATATGCTGATCCGCGATCTCCAGATGATGGGCACCTTCTGGGTGTATGTTCTGCCGGGGATGGTGGCGGCGTTCAACGTGTTCGTCATCCGTTCGTTCATCGACGGGATTCCCTACGCTTTGCAGGAATCGGCCAAGCTGGACGGGGCCAACGATTTCACGATCTACTGGCGGCTCGTCCTGCCGCTGAGCAAGCCCGTGCTGGCCACCATTGCGCTGTTTATCGCCGTCGGCCAATGGAACGCCTGGTTCGATACATACCTGTACAACGGCTCCAGCGAACAATGGACCACGCTCCAGTTTGAACTGATGAAGGTGCTGCAAAGCACGCAAACCGGCAATTATGTCGATGTGCATTCGCCAAGCGTGGCGCAGATGAACAAGGTGTCGCCGGAATCGATCAAGATGGCGATTACCATCGTCGTGACCGTCCCGATCCTGTTCGTTTATCCGTTCCTGCAACGCTATTTCGTCAAAGGCATGACGCTGGGCGCGGTCAAAGCCTGATTCCTGCCGATATACACAGGGCGGCCTGTTGTATATAACCAAATTTTTGACTATAAGAGGAGGGTCCATGTAATGTCAGGTAAAAAATGGAAAATACTCGGCGCATGGCTCATGGTTTTGGCCATGGCGTGCTCCATTGCGGCGTGCGGGGGCAACGGCGGCAACGACGCGTCGACCGACGCGCTGCCGGGCGCGACGGACAGCCCGGGCGGCGATTCGGCGCCTGCGGCGGAGCAGAACGATGCAAGCCCGATCACGTTTACTTTTTTCAGCGAAGATCCAAGCCCGAACTGGAACAACATGCAGGATGAAATCGGAAAAGCGATTACGGCCAAAACCGGGGTGACGCTCGATGTGGAGTTTGCCGTCGGCGACCCTGTGCAGAAAGTGGCGTTGATCGCGGCGAGCAACCACTACCCGGATCTGATCAGCGCGAAAGGCGACCTGAATAAGATGGTCGATGCGGGCGCCATGATCGATCTTGCGCCTTTGATCGACCAATATGGGCCCCATATCAAGCAAGTGTACGGGGATTACATGAAGCGGCTGCGCTACAGCGCGGACGACCATGCGATTTATGCGCTTCCCACCTATGCCGGCGTGGATCAGGTCAATTTTGTGGCGGGCGGCGGGTTCGAGCTGCAGCATGCCGTCCTGAAGGAGCAGGGTTACCCGGATATCCGCACGGTGCAGGATTTCGAGAACGCGATCAAGACGTATAAGGAGAAGCATCCGACCATCGATGGGAAGCCGACGATCGGGCTGAGCCTGAACGCGGATGACTGGCACATGTTCATCTCTGTGACCAATCCGGCTTTCTTTACCACGGGAGGATCGGATGACGGTGAATTCTATATCGATCAGAAGACGTATGAGGCGACGTATCACTTTTTGCGCCCCGAGGAGAAGCAATATTTCCAATGGCTGAATCACATGAATGCCATCGGCCTGTTGGACCAGGAAAGCTTCGTGCAGAAATACGATCAATATAAGGCGAAGGTCGCCACCGGCCGCGTCCTCGGTCTGATCGACCAGGATTGGGATTATCAGGACGGGGAGAAGGCGCTGAAATCGGCGGGGCAATACGATCGCACGTATGCGCATTTTCCGGTCACCCTGACGGCCGAATATAAGGATCATTCCTTCCAGCCGACCGGATTTATGGCGGGCTTCGGCGTCGGCATCACCAAGGATTGCAAAGACCCCGTGCGGGCGATCCGGTTTCTGGATTACCTGGCCACGGAGGAAGCGCAAATTATGATCAATTACGGCATAGAGGGCCAGGAATATGTGATGCAGGACGGGAAGCGCGTCATTCCGCAGGATGTGAACGACAGGAAATTGAATGACTGGGCCAATTTCCAGAAGCAGACCGGGATCGGGCTGTACACTTTGTTCGGACCGCATTTCGGCGACGGGGTCAAGGATTCGACAGGCAACTATTTCACGACCCGCTTCCCCGAGCAGGTTATGACGGATTACAGCGACGTGGAGAAGGAGACGCTGTCGCACTATGACGCCACGATGTGGAAGGACCTGTTCCCGAAAGAGGAGGAGTTTCCCGTGAAGCCCTGGGGCGCGGCGTGGAACATCACGGTGCCGACCGATTCGGAAACCGCCGTGCTGCAAAAGAAAATGCAGGATATTACCTGGGCGTATATTCCCAAAGCGATATTGGCAAAACCGGAGAAATTTGATATGGTTTGGGAGGAATATATGAAAAAGTTAAAAGATGCCGGTGTGGATCGAATGAACACGGAGTATACGAAGCTGGTTCAGGATCGGGTTGCATTCTGGAATGAATAAGCGTTGCCCCGCATAAGGAGATCAGGAAAAGGCCCGTTCCCGGGAGTGTGTCCGACGAATCAAAATTCACTTCGATTCTTTCGTCGGACGGATTCCTAACGGGCTTCTTCCGCTGGGAAAGAGGGATGCTATGAAATTCACGGACGGTTATTGGCAAGCCAGGGAAGGATACCGGATTCAAAGCCCGGCGGATATTCGCGATATCCGCGTGGAGGCGGATGCCGTGACGCTGTATGCGGCCACCCGCAAGGTGCGGCACAAGGGCGACACGCTCAACGCCGCGCTGCTGACGGTGCGGTGCAGTTCCCCGATGCCGGATGTCATCCGCGTGCAGTATGTCCGCCATCAGGGAGGGCGGCAAACGGGCCCGCATTTCCCGCTGTTTGCGGCGGAGACCAAGGTGGAGGTCGGGAACGACGCCGACGAGGTTTTTCTGCAAAGCGGCGGCCTGCGCGTCAGCATCGGGAAGGGCGAAAGCTGGCGGATGGAGTACACCTTCCATGGAAAGCGATTGACGGGAAGCGGGCCGAACGCGGCGGCGCACATTGAGAACCGCGAAGGGCAAACCTTTTTCCGGGAACAGTTGGATTTGGGCGTGGGGGAGTATGTGTACGGCTTGGGCGAGCGTTTCACCCCTTTCGTTAAAAATGGTCAGGCGGTGGACATCTGGAACGCGGATGGCGGAACGAGCAGTGAGCAGGCCTATAAAAACGTGCCGTTCTATTTGTCCAATCGCGGGTACGGCATTTTCGTCCGCCATGCGGAGCGCGTCTCGTTCGAAATCGCTTCGGAGAAAGTATCGGCGGCGCAGTTCAGCGTGCCCGGGGAGACGCTGGACTATTTCGTGATCGGGGGCCCGTCGGTGAAGGCGGTGCTGGAAAACTATACGGCGCTCACCGGGAAACCGGCGCTGCCCCCCGCCTGGTCGTTCGGTCTGTGGCTCACCACCTCGTTTACGACCAGCTATGATGAAGCGACGGTCAACCGTTTTGTGGACGGCATGGCCGAGCGGGATGTGCCGTTGCGCGTGTTCCACTTTGACTGTTTCTGGATGAAGGAATACCGGTGGTGCGATTTCGAGTGGGACAAGGACATGTTTCCGGACCCGGAAGGCATGCTGCGGCGCTTGAAGAAAAAGGGACTGAAAATCTGCGTCTGGATCAATCCGTATATCGCCCAGAAATCGCCGTTGTTCGATGAAGGTATGGCGAACGGATATTTGGCGATGCGTCCGAACGGCGACGTGTGGCAATGGGATCAATGGCAAGCGGGCATGGGGCTTGTCGATTTCACGAACCCGGACGCAACGGCCTGGTATCAAGCAAAGTTGAAGCGGTTGATCGACATGGGCGTAGACTGTTTTAAAACCGATTTCGGCGAGCGGATCCCGACGGATGTGGTGTATCGCGACGGGTCCGATCCGCTGAAGATGCACAACTTTTATGCGTATTTGTACAACAAAGCGGTGTTTGAGGTGCTGGAAGCGAATCTCGGGAAAAACGAAGCGATGCTGTTCGCGCGGTCGGCGACAGCGGGAAGCCAGAAGTTTCCGGTTCACTGGGGCGGCGATTGCTCCGCGAATTACGATTCGATGGCCGAAACGCTGCGCGGGGGCTTGTCGCTCGGGCTGTCCGGCTTCGGCTTTTGGAGCCACGATATCAGCGGTTTTGAACGGACGGCCCCGCCGGATATTTATAAGCGCTGGGTCGCTTTCGGCATGCTTTCCTCGCACAGCCGGCTGCACGGGAATGAATCCTATCGCGTGCCGTGGCTTTTCGGCGAAGAGGCGGTGGACGTGCTTCGTTTCTTCACCAAATTGAAGTGTCGGCTCATGCCTTATTTGTTTCAAAAAGCGGTGGAAGCGATGCAGAAGGGTTGGCCGATGATGAGGGCGATGCTGCTGGAATTCCCGGACGATCCGACGGCCTGCTTCCTCGATCGCCAATACATGCTGGGAGAATCGCTGCTCGTCGCGCCGGTGTTCGGCGAGGAGGGGAGCGTTTCCTTCTATTTGCCGGAAGGCAGATGGACGCATTTCCTGTCCGGCCGGGTCGTGGAGGGCGGGAGGTGGCTGGAGGAAAGCTATGATTACATGAGCCTTCCCTTGTATGCGCGGCCGAGCTCGATTATCCCGATCGGACGCGAGGAGAATCGACCGGACTACGATTTTGCCGATGGGGTCGAGTTTCAGGTGTTCGAGGTGGGGGACGGCAAGCAGATATCCGCCGCGGTGAGCGGCGTCGATGGAGAAACGGAGCTGGTCGTCACCATCGTGCGTCAGGAGAACGTCATGATCGTGCGCAGAGGGCACTCGGATAAGCGATGGTCCCTGCTGTTGAGGGGCGTTTCCGCCGTGCTGTCCGTGGAGGGAGCCGCCGCCGTGGAGGCTTCGCCGCTGGGCGTCCGTGTGATTCCGGAGGCGGATGCGCGCGAGATGATCATTCGTATGGAGGAGAGAACATGACGATATACGCGTTCCCGCCGGATTTTTTGTGGGGAACCGCCACGGCGGCGTACCAAATAGAGGGCGCCAGCCGGGAGGACGGCAGGGGACCGTCCATTTGGGACACCTTCTCGCACACGCCGGGCAAAGTGCTGAACGGGGATAACGGCGATGTGGCCTGCGACAGCTATCACCGCTACGAAGAGGATATCCGTTTGATGAAGGAGCTCGGCGTCCGCGTGCATCGCTTTTCCGTGTCGTGGCCGAGAATTTTCCCATCCGGGCGGGGGGCGGTCAACCGCAAAGGCCTCGATTTCTATCATCGGTTCGTGGACCGGCTGCTGGAGCAGGGGATTGAGCCGTTTTGCACGCTGTATCATTGGGACTTGCCCCAGGCTTTGCAGGATGAGGGCGGCTGGGACAATCGGGCCACGATCGACGCGTTTGTCGGCTATGCCGAGACGATGTTCAAGGAATTCGCCGGAAAGATCAAGCGGTGGGTGACGTTCAACGAACCGTGGTGCAGCTCATTTTTGGCCCATTCCCTGGGCGTTCATGCCCCCGGATACAGGGATTTGCAACTGGCGGCGAACGTGGCCCACCATATTTTGCTTGCGCACGGGAAAACGGTAGCCAGGTTCAGGGAGATGGGGGTCGCGGGGCAGATCGGCATCGCTCCGAACATCAGTTGGGCGGTTCCGTTCAGCAAAAGCCGGGCGGATCGCGATGCCGGTTTGCGGGCGATTATGTGCACAGGCGATTACTTCATGGATCCGATCTATTTCGGGACCTACCCGCAGCCGATCGTCGATTGTTATGCCAAAGCGGGCGTGACCTTGCCGATCAGGGACGGGGATATGGAAGCGATCCGCCGGCCGATCGATTTTCTCGGCGTCAACTATTATTCCGCGGACGTGATCCGCTCCAAGCCCGGCGCGGGCATTTTCGAGAGCGAGAAGCTGAAAATGGGCTATGAGACGACCGATAACGGCTGGCCGGTCGATCCGGTCGGTTTTTACGACTGCCTGCATTATATCAGGGAGAAATACGGGGATATCGAGATCTATATTACGGAAAACGGAGTTTGCGTCGATGATGCGCCGGAGAATGGGCGGGTCCGCGATCTTCGCCGCATTTCCTATTTCCGTCGGCATTTGATCTCGCTGCAGCGCGCCATGACGGACGGAATCCGCGTCAAAGGCTACATGGCCTGGTCGCTGCTCGATAATTTCGAATGGGCGGAAGGATACGGGCGGCGGTTCGGGCTGGTGTTTGTCGATTTCAACACGCTGGAGAGAACGAAGAAGGACAGCTTTGACTGGTACAGGGAAGTGATTCGGGAGGGGCAGGTCGAGGCTTGATCGGGCCGCATTGCCGCGCCGGGCGGCCGGGGAGCGTCTTCATTCGCGCCTGAAAATGTGGTGAAAAACAGGCGGCTCCGAGATGGGGCATGGGTTTCCGATCGCATTTGTTAGGGAGAAATCTGCGGGCAAAGGCGACCACTGGCGTTTCTCCAACCCATGCCCCACGCTCACGCCGCTTTTTTCACCATATTTTCTAAAGCGTTTCCTCTCGCGCTTAAAAGCGGTTGATGTTCCGCGCTTTTTGGGATGTGGAGAAGAAGTGGTATAATGAAGGGGCATTCGAAGATGTCAATGAGGTGAGAACATGAGTATAGAACAAACCGATCCGAAGTCCGAGCTGGCCACGTTCGCCGGAGGCTGTTTCTGGTGCATGGTTTCGCCGTTTGAGGAAATGGACGGCATCCTTCAGGTCGTGTCCGGCTACACCGGCGGGCATCAGCCTAACCCGACCTACCGGGAAGTGTGCTCCGAAACGACCGGTCATTACGAGGCCGTGCAGATTGAGTTTGATCCCGAGCGGTTTCCCTACGAAGACCTGCTGCAAATTTATTGGCAGCAAATCGACCCCACCGATCCCGACGGGCAGTTTCACGACCGCGGTTCGTCCTACCGAACGGCGATTTTTTATCATAATGAGGAGCAGCGGCGCCAAGCGGAAGCTTCCAAGCAGGCACTGGACGCCAGCGGGCGTTTCGACAAACCGGTCGCAACCCGGATTGTTCCCGCCTCCGAATTTTATCCGGCGGAAGAATACCACCAGGGCTATCATCGAAAAAACGCCTTTCGATACAGTTTGTATCGAAAGGGTTCCGGGCGCGACGCTTTTATTCAAAAGCATTGGCCCAAGGACCGGTCGGAATTGAAGCAAAAATTGAACGAAATGCAGTATTATGTCACTCAGGAGAACGGGACGGAGCCGCCGTTTCAGAACGAGTATTGGGACCATCACGGCGAGGGGCTGTACGTCGATGTGGTTTCAGGCGAGCCCTTGTTCAGCTCGCTGGACAAATTCGACAGCAGTTGCGGCTGGCCCAGCTTTACCAAGCCGCTCTTTTCCAGCCAGGTCAAGGAAAAGGTCGACCTTACCCATGGCATGACCCGCACCGAGGTTCGCAGCAAGAAGGCGGATTCGCATCTGGGCCACGTATTCAACGATGGGCCGCAGCCTGCCGGGCTGCGATACTGCATTAATTCGGCGGCGCTGCGGTTCATCCCCAAGGAAGAGATGGAACGCGAGGGATACGGGGATTTGCTGTCCTTATTCGGCCGCTCGGACGGGTAGCGAACCGGGCGGTGGCGCGGCTTGCGTGCAGCGGGGCTTTGCAAGTGCGGTGAAAAAGCGGCGCAGGATCGGAAACCGATATCTAAGTGCGGAGCCGCTCGTTTTTCACCGCGCTTTTAACGAAAAAACGAACAGGCTGATGGCATTGTGCCGACACCATGACCGATTTTGCGCGGGTGTCGGTTTTTTTGTGCGGTCGGCGGCCGGAATGAAGGCGCAACGGACCGGACCGTGGATAAGGAAAGTGAACGGATTGCCGATGGAAATGGGAAAAATCGCAGCGTATCTGGTCATCGATTCTTTTCCAAATCGTAACATTTCCTGTACGACTTGTGCTAAAATGAGGGAAATGGATCCGATACGGCGGTATCCCGCTTGCACCCTGCCCCTACTGAATCAACGACCGTGTTTCGCTCGGATCAAATAGTGTCGGAGGGTGGAAAACAGGATGTCGCGCATCGAATTGCACGGAGATACGGTG
>CAYYCV010000170.1:367-9930 GCA_964470405.1 uncultured Caryophanales bacterium | reverse complement strand
CTGGCGTTTCTCCAACCCATGCCCCATCCCTGCACCGCTTTTTTCACCACACTTTCAAATTTCTACTACTACTAATCATATACTAAAAGCCCCCCGCGATAAAAGAGAACGCATGCAAAAGAGCTTTCAAACACGAAAGTGTGCAAAAAAGTTTCCAAACACGGGAACATGCAAAAGAGCTCTCGAATACGAGAGCTCAGGCGTACAAGCTTGCCAACAAAATGCCGAGGCTTTGCTGGTAAATCTCCTCGAATTGCGACAGCGGCAGCGGATTGGTCCCCAGGCCCAACTCCAGGGTAAAACCGGGACGCCGCCAATCCTGGATAAACCAATCCTTGTATCCGGCGTAACTGTCCACGTACCGGATCGGCGTATACCCGCTCACCCGCGCGAACTCGGCGGCCAATCCTTCCGACTCCGGCGGCTCCAGGTTCATAAATCCCCAATAAATCACCCTTCCCTGGGTATGAAACGCCAACACCCGCCCGAAATCGCTCTCCCTGGTCAAATTCGCCATGGCGATCGACTCCGGCTCCGTCAGGGGGGCCGGGCCGGGATAGTCCCGCGGCGACGGCTCCGCCGGCCTTCGCTCCGCCTCCCTTTCCCATAGCGCGGGAAACTGATCGTTCAAATCCACGCCGCGAATATTGGCTTTCCACCCGGAGAAATCGGTGCTCCCCCCGTTGATGCGCAGCACGGAGCTTCGATACGGCTCCTCCTCGGGCAATCCGCGAATCACCAGGTTCACCCCGTCCGGGTTCACCATCGGCACCACGGATAAGGTCGTCAGTTGGTAATAAGGCTGCATGACCAGGCCGCGAATATCGCCGTTGTTCGTCAGGGCGAGCAGGTACTCGTTCAGGAAGCGCATGAGCACCGGCGTCGTGATCCATTCATTGGCGTGGAACGATCCGTTGGCGTGAACCCGCTTCGCGCCCGTGCCCACGCGAAGCTCCGTGAGCGTTCTCCCCGCCGCCGAAGCGCCGATCGATCGCCTGCGCAGGAAAGGATAGATCGCCGTCAGCCGGTTCATGTCTTCCGCGAGCGCCGTATCGTCGTACAGGCGCTCGCCCTGCACGACAAACCAGGTGACGCGCGTCGGCACGCGAACGGTCTGCCCCACGGTCAGCGCATTCGGATCGATCGATGGGTTCGCCAGCAACAAGGCATCCAGAGGAACGTTCCTTCTGCGGGCGATGAGCCACAGCGAATCCCCCGGCGCGACGCGGTAATCGGCGGCGACGTATCCCGGGATTTCGACAGCCTGGCCGACCGTCATATTGCCCGGATCGATTCCCGGGTTCGAATCGACAATCAAATTCAAAGGAAGCTGAAACAACCGGCTGTAACTCCACAGCGAATCGCCATTTCGAACATAGACTCTCATCTATTCGATCCCTCCGTTATCCTGCACGGTACATTATATGGTACAGGAGCGGAATTGATGATTCGGGGACGGCCCGCAAGCCGACGATTCCCGCAACATGCCCGGGAACGGATGCAAAGCCCGAAGATCGGCAGATCGCCGAAGCTACTCCTTCAACGCGCCCGAAGCCAGGCCCTGGATGAAAAAACGCTGCAAATAAATAAAGATGATCGCCACCGGAACGGAAGCGACAACCGAAGCGGCCATCATCTGGCTCCAGTTGCTCTGAAACTCGCCCATATAATTTAAAATCAATCCCGGAGCCAGCGTGCGCTTCTCGGGAGAAGTGACCAGCGTCAAGGAATACAGCAAATCGTTCCAGGCCCACACGAATCCGTAAATCGCCACGAAAACCAGACCCGGCACCATAATCGGGAAAACGATCCGATGTCGTCACCCATTCCATCTACGCCGAGCGCGGGAGCGCGGTCTGGCATCCGGAAACGAGGCCGGACATCAACGCAAATTCATGCCAAGTGAGCATACGCGTACGGGGACTCACCGGTTCTGTCCGCCTGCGGGTTTTGCACTGACGGCCCCGGCCAACATTGGGACCAAAATGGTTCAAGGGGAAGCCTGAATCGGCTTCCCCTTGATACACCCGCGCTCGCCTACTTCAAAATTTCTTCAATTCGGGCCAATTCCTCATTCGTAAAAGCCAGCAGCCGAAGCGAATCCACCGCATCCTCGATCTGGGACACCTTGCTCGCGCCGATCAACGCCGACGTCACCCTGTCGCTCCGAAGCACCCAGGCCAGCGCCATTTGAGAGAGCTTCTGCCCGCGTTCGCGGGCCAACTCGTTCAATTGTCTGACTTTGTTCAATTTCCCCTCGTCGATTTGATCGGGGCGGAGGAAAACGCTCGGACCCGCCGCGCGGGAATCCGCCGGAATCCCGTTCAAATAGCGATCCGTCAGCAGGCCGCCTTGAAGCGGGCTGAACACAATCGAGCCGATCCCTTCCTCATCCAGCACATCCAGAAGCCCGTCTTCGATCCAACGCGAAAACATCGAGTAATTCGGCTGATGGATCAGGCAGGGCGTGCCTAGCCGTTTGAGGATCTTCGACGCCTCGCGCGTCTCCTCCGGCCTGTAGTTGGAAAGGCCGACGTAAAGCGCCTTGCCCTGGCGGACGATCAGATCCAGCGCCGACATGGTTTCCTCCAAAGGCGTATTCGGATCGGGACGATGATGGTAAAAAATATCGACGTAATCCAATTGCAACCGTTTCAGGCTTTGGTCCAGACTGGCGGTCAAATATTTTTTCGATCCCCAATCGCCATAGGGCCCGGGCCACATGTAATAACCGGCCTTCGTCGAAATAATCATCTCGTCGCGGTAAGCCGACAAATCCTGTCGGAGAATACGGCCAAACGTCTCTTCCGCAGACCCGGCAGGGGGCCCGTAGTTATTGGCCAAATCAAAATGGGTGATGCCTAGGTCAAAAGCTCTGGCCACCATAGCCCTATTATTCTCAAGGACATTGATCCCGCCAAAATTATGCCACAATCCCAACGAAATAGCCGGCAATTTCAAGCCGCTTTTGCCTGAACGATGATAGATCATCGCCTCATATCTTTCCGGTCTCGCAATATAATCCACTTGGCCGCCTCCCATTTATCCGTACTTGTCCTGCTCTTTGCTTAATTGAGACTTTATCACTATAAAACAGAATTTTCAATAAATAAAGGGAATTTCTGGTCGTGCCTCCGCGCCGCCCTTGTTCACGCACGCCCGTTCAATACAGAGCGCTACCGTCGATATGGCTGCGAAATCGGGATCCAGGGACAACCGCGAGCGAGGGTGCGAGAGTATCCTTCCATCATATGAATCTCCCACCTCCTACCTCCCATCTCTCACCGACTCTTCCAAAAACACGTAGATGCCTGTATAATTTTATACAAAATTAAGATGAAAAGTTAGTTGATCCATGTAATCCGCCCAATCCAAAAACAACGCAAAATCGCCTCCCCCAAAAACAGAGACGCCCCCGCTCCACGAAATGGCACAGCAGACGGCAGCATCCTATGCGCCATCCCTTCCCTCCCACATCCTGCAGCTTCAAAAAACAATCGGCAACCGCGCGACGACGCAATGGTTGAAATCCGGTGCGTTGCAGGAAAAGCCTGCCGAACGGCCAAAAGGGCCGCCAACCTCCGATTCCGCCGTCATCCAGCGTTGGGAGATCGACGAAATGCAGCAATCGTTATTGGAAGTGGCGGACGACGAGTTGCGCGATGAAGTAAACAGGGCGGCCTTTGCCCGGGCGATTGAAGTGGCCCATTCCAAATCCAGTCTTTCCGAGCAAGCGAGCAGTTTGGCAGCCTCCATAAAGAGCGGACAGTTTTTCCAAAACGGCAATACGCGTGTGTCCACCGCGGCGGTTTTTCTCATCTATCATTCGGCCGGCGGCAAAAAATTGGCACATTCGCCGCTTCAGGTGCTTGCCGCCATTGGCGAAAAAGAGCTGCACGGCGGGTTCAATCTCACGCAGTGGCTTCAGGAGGCGGAGGAGGATTCGGATAGCGCGCAAGCGGTGCCCGACAAAGAACAATTGGACTCCATCCACGACCAAATTGCCGTGATTCACGAGGCGCAGAGCCGCCTATCCTCCGTACTAAGCCGATGGTTACAATATAGAGAACAACATATGACGGAGGCGGAGGCCCGCGAGGATTATGCCAACGATCCCCAGTTGAATTCGCGGGGAACCTTTGAATATCTTTACGAAGGGGAAGAATTTCCCACGGAAGACCAGCGCCGGCAAAACTTTTTGGACGATCTGGACTACGATGACGAGACGATCTGGAAAAACAGAGACAAAATTGAAAACGCCCAGCAATGGATTGAGCCCGAGGGAAAAGGGCACTTTTCCGACACAGTGGAATCGGGGGAAGACATCAGGGCGCTGGACGCCGACGATTTGCTCGAACGCCTGGACGAAATTATCGCAGCCCACGAATAGGTGAAGCTGCGCTTTGGGCGGGCCCGCCCTGGCCGGGACAGTGGCCCCGCACGGGGCCCGAGCGGTGGCAGGGCCATACGGCGGGCCTAGCGGGCAACGGCCGTTCCGCCCTAGCCGGGCTAGCGGCTCCGCTTGGCGGGCAACGGCCGTTCCGCCTGGCCGGGCTAGCGCCTCCGCCTAGCGGGCAACGGCCGTTCCGCCTGGCCGGGCTAGCGCCTCCGCTTGGCGGGCAACGGCCGTTCCGCCTGGCCGGGCTAGCGCCTCCGCTTGGCGGGCAACGGCCGTTCCGCCTGGCCGGGCTAGCGGCTTCCCCGACGGGCGTCCGACCCCTGCTTTGCAGGATATTTATAGAAATTGTTATTCCGTTAGGCAGCACCAAATATTTTTCACGATTCGGGGGACGGCCGTCCCCCTTCCGACTGAAACACCTGCAATAGTGCATCTTTTTAAGCTCACCGATGCCCGGAAGACCGAATTCCTGCAAAAATACATGTATTTTTTGCCCTCACTCCGAAATGAAGAGAAATACTTTGAAATACCTGCATAAAAGCAGGTATTTTCCAAGTATACCCGTTGAAGCCCGCGAATAGATGTACTTTTACAGGAATTCAGGAATTCAGGAATTCAAGCAGCCCCGCCACTCCCCCGCTTCTGGCAGTCCGGTATAAATCCGATATAAAGAAGGGGCAGCTTCCGCCTGCCAATAATAACCCACCCCGCAAACATCGTTCAAGCCCAAGTTTGCAACGGAAACTGCATGCATGTTCCTGTTTAAACTTTGTAACGAACCGAGATGTCGCTATTTCCTGCTTTTTCCCGCTTCAAATAACGTAACGAATCCGAGACACGCTATTTGCCTCAAATCAATGAAAAATGGAGGGGATGGAGGGAAATAGCGCTTCTGGTGTTCGTAAGAATCCAAAACACGCACTTTGGGCGGGGATAACGATTCTCTGGTTCGTTAAAACAACGGATCGCAAAAGATCTCCGCTCAAAACAAAAAAATGGGGCCGCCCCTCAAGCCAATTTGCCTGCTTGAGAAACAGCCCGCGATTAAAACAGTCCGATCAGTTGATAAATTGGATGAATTGCAGCAAACGTTTCAGCGCAACCACTCCCTGAGCACGGCTCACATCGTCCGCCGGAGCAAACAAATGGTCGGTCGTCCCCGTCATCAATCCAATCCGAACGGATTGCGCCACTGACGCTTGAGCCCAACCGTCGATCGCAGCCCGGTCCTCGAAGACTTCCAGCAGCCGCTCATCATCTGTCGGCTCCGCCAGCTCTATCGATCTTGCCGTTTCGACCGATTTCGTCTGCTCGGCCGATTCTGCTGACTCTGTCGGCTCCGTCGGTTCCACCAGCCCTGCTGTTCCCGACGCTTCCATCGGCTCTGCCAGCTCGCCCGACTCCACTGGCCCCGCTGTTCCCGACGCTTCCATCGGCTCTGCCAACTCGGCCGACTCCACCGGCTCCGCCGGTTCCACCAGCCCTGCTGTTCCCGGCGCTTCCACCGGCCCTGCCAGCTCGGCCGACTCCACCGGCCCTGCTGCCCCTGCCGGCTCCGCCGGTCCCGCCGCATGGCTGGCTGCGGCCAAAGCCGCGGACAACATAACCGCCATTTGCTCGCGGGTTATGCTGTCGTTCGGCCGGAAGGTGCGGTCCTCGTAGCCGCTGACCAACCCGGCCTTGACCGCCGCGCCGACCGCGCCGGCAAACCACTCGCTGCCGCTCACATCCGAAAACGCCGCCGCAGGCGCGGATTCGGTCAGGCCCAGCGAGCGGACAAGCAGCGCGGCGAACTCCGCTCTTGTGATCGCGCGGTCCGGAGCGAACCTCGCCTCGTCAACCCCGCTGACGATCAGCTTCGAGGCCAGCAACTCGATCTCCGCAGCCGCCCAATTCCCGGCGACATCGTCGAACGATCTCTGCGCGGAAACCACCGTGTAGATGCTGTTCCCGTTGCGCTTGAACACAATGTCGGTGCCGCCGTCGGCCCGCGCATGGAACAGCGTCGGCACAAAAGTAAACTGGCCCGTGGACGGATCGTACAACACCCCCGTGGCATGATCCGGGTCGATGGACTTGTCCGCAACCACGCCCTTTTCCGCATACGTCGCGCCGAAATCGTGCAACTCCACGACCTTGTCGCCCGCATTGGCGCCAACTTTGAAATCGACGGCCACGGTCAACGGAACGACATCGGCCTGTCGGGCGCTTTGATCCATTTGCTCAGCCACCTCCGGGCTGACCGGCCGGATGCGCACGCTGATCACTACATTGTCCGCCGTCGTGCCCAGGCTCTCCGCAAGCGAATCCACATCCAATACGCTGAGCGGAAGAGCATAGCTCCCTTGGTCGGAATGGATGAACATCACCGCGCGGGACGCCTCGCTTCCGGCATCTGCCAACACCGAAGCAGGCCATTCCACTTCCAGGGCGCCTTCCGTTTTTTCCAATTGGATGGAAATGATCGGCGCGGCCGGTTGGGTTTCCCGTTCCCCGCTTTGATTTTTCAACTGTGCGAAAGCATCGCCCAGCTTCTCCGCATCCAACACTACTCTTGTCGTGGCTTGTCCGTCACTGTCCGTTTCCTTCGTTATGGACATGGAGGATGGGTCGACCTCCACCACCTTGGGCGTCGGCGAAGGAGCAGCCACAGGCTCGGGCGAAGCCGGCGGCGCGATCGTCACGATCGGAGACCACGGCTCGGCCGAATAATGCTGCGCCGTCTTCGCGCTTTCGGCTTTGCCTTCGCTCGTTACAGTGACCTGCACGCTTCCCGCCAATGCGCCCAATTGAGCGATGACGACGGTAGCGGTCGTTTCCCCGTCGGCCACCGGAGCGGAAGTCCCCAGCAATTCCCCGCTTGCATTGTAAACTTTGACCACATCGTTCGCCGTCAGCCCGGTTACACGGATATAGTCCATGCTTGAAAGATGATTCGTCACCGAAATCTGATCGGCCTCGGGCGCGGTCGATTGGACCTGCTCGACGCTGATTTCATCCACATAAGCATGCCCGCCGGCCGTGGATTCTTTATAAATGTAAACCTGAATTTTGGTCGTGCCGGGAACTGTGGTGAATTCCAGCGTTTTGAATTCGTATTCCGTGCCGGTAAACTTGATGACGAACTTCCCGCCCGCAATTTTGTTGGCGCCGCCGGTTCCGACATTGTCGTTTAAACAATCGACCCCAATAATGGCCTCATCGCCGATATTGTCGATTTTTCCCCATCCCGACAGCGTAAAATGAATCCCTTCGCCGATCCCCGCGATAACCTGTCCCATACCGCCTTCCTCAAGCCCGATCTTGGCGGCATTGGCTCCCGCCCCTTGGACTTCCGTGGGCACGATATTGACAAATCCCCAATCTTCCCAGATCGACGTACCGGATTCAAAGCTGCCGTTTTGCACAACGTTCGCGCTCAGCTCCGCCGGGGCGGGAGTGGGAATCGGCGCGGGAAGATCGACAGATTCCCCATTTTGCAGCCATTCCGTAACCCACCATTCCCGGGCGTGGGAGTAATCCTGATTGTCCCGCGGGTCGGGGTTGGTCATGATGAACGTCCCCCACCAGAAAATGCCGGACCCATACACATGAGCGCCCTCGGCAATCGCCTGCTTCAAACCTTTGGCCGCATTATAAATGTTCTCGATAAACGGGTCGTGATAGATGATGAACTTGCCGTACTCCGGATCATCCGGTTTCGTTTCAGTGTACCCTTTCGTATCGTAGGCCGCCATAATCGGCGCATACTGACAATCGGGATTGTCGCTGGCGGCGATGGCCGCGCTGTAGCGAAGCGCCGTGTCCCTCCACAAAGCCTGGTATTCCTCCGCAGACTGCACCACATAAGGCTTCCAACTGTCCGGGCCCACGGCATCGTATACCATCGGATTCAGCATATCCATGATATTGGCGATCTGCGTAATATATTCGTCGGACCAGACGGTATCCCAGGCCGGCGCCGCAATCGACAGGTGGACATCCGGGCCGACCGCATCCCTGATGCCTTGCAGCAAATCTATCAAATCCGGGTCATCCTTCCAGGTGGGGCGCAGCGGCTCGATATCGAATTGAATGCCGTCCACCTTGTAATACGTGCCCTCGTACAGGTAGCCCGTATCGATCATATGTTTCAGCGAATCGATGATCGTCTCATGCATGGCCGCTTTTTGCTCCGGCGTGCCGACATGCAAATGCGTCTCCGTGTTTCCGTTAATCCAGGCGATGATCTTCTGATCCGGGTCCGTCTCGCGCGACACTTTGATCCAATGGCCCAATTCGTCGCTTTGCGAGCTGTCCAACGTGCCGTCCGCTTTCAAGCTTCCGATGTTGGCAAACTGATATTCTATCGCATAGTATTTCAATTGATTCACCCGGTTCGCAATCGCTTGATCCGACTGAGGGTTGAAAAACCAATCCTCCGGCAAATACGCATGGTTGTGCGGATTTACGGGCGTCGGCGTCGGTTCCGGAGTTGGCGTTAACGTCGGCGTTGGCGTCGGTGTCGGCGTTGGTGTCGGCGTCGATCCGGATTCCGATACCAGATTCACGCTGATATCGTCGATGTACGCATAGCCCGCTCCCCCATTTTTATAAACATAAATGAGCAGTTGATTCGCTCCCGCCGCCGCAGTATACGACATCGACTTCTGTTCGTAGGTTTGTTCCGTGAAAAAAAGCGTCGCCGTGCTTCCGGCAATGGCCGCACCGTTCATGCTTTTTACGCCGATGATCGCCGTTTCGCCGGGCGTTGCTTTTCCCCAGCCCGAAATCGCAAAAGTCTGGCCGCCGCTCACGCCGTCCACATACCAGGCCATCCCCCCTTCGCTGTCGGGATCGCCCGTTCCGATGCGGATCGCGTAGCTGCCGCTGTAGACCTCATCGGTGACGACCGTTGCGGCTCCCCAATCCTCCCAATCGGCCGCGCCGAGTTCAAACCCGCCGTCCGCTACGAGATTCGGCCCCGGCCCCGGCGGTACGGGCGTTGTATCCGGTTCCAAAACCACGCTGATATCGTCGATATACGCATAGCCCGCTCCCCCGTTTTTATAAATATAAATCAGCAGTTGGTTCGCTCCCGCCGCCGCGGTATAGGACATCGATTTTTGCTCGTAGGTTTGTTCCGTGAAAAAAAGCGTCGCCGTGCTTCCGGCAATGGCCGCAC
>CAYYCV010000170.1:0-267 GCA_964470405.1 uncultured Caryophanales bacterium | reverse complement strand
CGTCCACATACCAGGCCATCCCCCCTTCGCTGTCGGGATCGCCCGTTCCGATGCGTGCCGCATGGCCGCCGCTGTGCGCCTCGTCGGTCACGATCGTCGTCGCGCCCCAATCTTCCCAGTCGCCGCCCAGCTCAAATCCGCCATCCGCCACGAGATTGGCGTCATCCGCGCGCGCCGTGCCGCCGACCGCCATCACCATATTAAGCAATAAACAAAACGAAAGCAGCAATGATAACGATTTTCTGTTCATACTTCACCTCGTCATAT
>CAYYCV010000169.1:0-9932 GCA_964470405.1 uncultured Caryophanales bacterium | reverse complement strand
TGTATTGACAGCACCTTATGCATCAGCTTCGGCTATGTACCTTCAGCAAGGCATGTACCCTCAGCAAGGCGATAGGCTTAGAACCTATGAAGAGGAAAAACATGAAAATTGCAAATTAAATGGCTACAAGTATTATCATGTGCGAAAACAACAGGTCAAGGTGCACCCAAAAGATCTGGAGAGT
This sequence comes from uncultured Caryophanales bacterium, assembly GCA_964470405.1. Classification (GTDB taxonomy): domain Bacteria; phylum Bacillota; class Bacilli; order Paenibacillales; family CAYYCV01; genus CAYYCV01. The sequence goes on along the minus strand of CAYYCV010000169.1, from coordinate 9,748 downwards.
GACATACTAAGCTGTAAAATGGTTTTAAGGCCCCACAACTTGTATTTGGAAGGCTCAATACGTTTCCATAATATAAAACGGGAAGAACTGGGGTTGTTAATTCTCTGTATTGATTTGAAGCAACTTTTGAAGTCAAAAGTGCTTCATAATGATTTGCTGGAGTATGCAGAAAAACTGCGAAATGCCTACGAAACGGTTGGAGGAGTAAAGTCCTATGGATATGGAAAGGTGAAGTTTCACATACATGAAATCACAATCGAAAAGCAAGGGGCAGATTTTGAATCACTGGTTACGGATTCTGTACAACGAATAGAAGATTGGCAGAAATACATTGATGAATTTATTTCAAAGATGGGGGGTCGGAAGTATATCCATACGGTTAATTTAATTCATTACATGATAAGTAAGACTGAAATAGAGTATTCAGAGAGCGAAATTTTGGCGGAAAGAGGAATAAACAAAGAGCCGTTGCATGTTAATTGGGAGAATATGAGCCGCCACGTTGGTAATAACGCTAGTAGAGGAGGAGGGTACCCAAAAGGTTGGCGCTTGAAAAGAAGAGTCCTGTCCCCTGCTCTAAAGCTCCACCGTCATCGATACAATGGATAACGTTGCGCTTAGTGTTTGCGCACAAAAATGCAAGGCGAAGCATATAATGGACAACCTCAATATAAAGGGGGTGAGCGGCTTGTCAGCCTTGTCCAATTATGCCAGATGCAAGATGTATTTTGGGCGAACGGTTAAAGTCAAGTCCAGAAATGGGAATACGTATGTCGGCAAGATTGTGAAGCTGGACGGGAAAAAGGTGTATTTGAAAGTGAAATCCGTGCGCTCCGGCCAGGAAGTTCATACCTCGTTCTTCCCGTTTATATTGCCTTTGGTGTTGTTTGATCTGCTCGCTATTGTCTTATTGATTTAAAAGTGTGGCGAAAAAAAAGGGCGGCTTCGCGCTTGGGACCAGGTTTCCGATCGCCGTTGTCCGCAGATTCCCGATTTCAGCGGCCTTTTGGGGAGAAATCGGGGATCGGCGGACAACGGCGACCTTTTTCGTTTCTCCAGCCGATGCCCCACCCCTACGCTGCATTTTTCATCGGTCTTTTGGTGTGGTAGTATTGGAGATGAACTTCAATCGGAGAGGCGGATGCGTGATGGACGATGAGAAGATAACGGCGGAGCGTTTGAGACAAAGGCTGGAGCAAGGCGATCGCCTTTTGCTGCTGGATGTGCGCGATCCGGAGAAGTACGCCCAGGGCAGCTTGACCCATCCCCGTGCGTCTGCGGAGAATTGGCCGTATGTCGAAATGATCGACGAAAACGGCAAGGCCGGGGAACGGCTTGCCGCGATCCCGCCCGGAGCCGAAATCGTCACCGTCTGCACGACGGGCAACAAGGCGGGCAAAGCGGCGGCCTATCTGCGCGGGCTGGGGTACTCGGCCGTTTCGCTGGACGGCGGGTTGACGAAATATAACGAAAGCTGACGCCCCCAGCGTCTCGTTCCTGATCATCCATCCCCCTCATAGTCTTCGTCGCCCTCCTTCGGTTTTCGCTCGTTATAAGGGGCGGCCACGTGGTTCAGCATGGCAAACACCTGCATGAATTCCCCCGTATCCAAATCCAGGCGTTGATATGCCCCCATCTCCTCCCCCGGGATCTCGCCGTTTTCGTAACCTTGGTACAACGCTTCCCATATATCGGCGGGAACGGCGAAGGCGATGCAATTGCCGACCAGGGCAACCAGTTCCTCGTCGTCCAGAATGTTCGGCAACTCCACGGCCACCTCGCTATCCAAGGCTTCCTCATAAGCGCGCATGTGCGCCTTCACAGCGTCCGAAATTCGTTGAATGACGCTCTTGTGCAGCCAGGTATCGACGGTCAGCGCCGATTCGAACATGCTGCGGATGTCGGCGCCCTTCTTGCCGGCAGTCGCCATGGACTTCAGCAGGTTTTCCGCCATTCGGTGGCGGTTGGCGTAATGGGCGCGATACGTCTCGGTCCTGGCCGTATGCTCGGACAAGTGCATCTTGTCCTGGATGAAAGGATGCGTGCTGCTGTCCACCATATGATCGATGCCGGGAATGTTCATGGAGAAGCGGTTGGCGTCCATTTCCTCGATGCCCATGTCGCCGGAAAACGTGGAAACGTAGTGCTCCAGCATGCCGCCTTGCACCATTTTGCCGGGCAGCTTGCGTCCCTTTCTGGCGTTCATTTTCTCCACAAAGCCGGGTTCGATCGACGCGAAAAGCTCCTCCTGATCCGGGTTCAGCCCCGGCACAAAATCTTCGTCTTCCTCGTCCGAGCCTTCTTCTATTTCCATCTTCGTTTCGGTCGACGGTCCGCCTTCTATAATGGCGTTCAGTCTGGCCAGATCTCCTTCCTCCGCGATCCAGCCGCCATTCGTGATCTGGTTCATCACATTCATGGCCATAAGCGGGCTCAAAGTGTCCCAATCGATGGGGAGGGCCTCCCCGGTTTCATCGAGCACCCGCTGAATGACGGGATCGGAGCGCCGGACGAGGGCGTTCAGCGATCGGGCGACCGCCCGGTTCCCCATCGTTTGTTGAAGCTGCAATAGGTGAGCGGGGGAAAAGGTCCCGGGATGAGGCGCTTTCCCGGCGTCTTGCGGCGGTGGGCGGAACGCCCCGGCTTGTTCGGCGCGCGTGTCGGAATGCGTCGGGGCCTTGCCTGTTTGACGGTCGGACGAATGGGCGCGCATGACGGATTCACCTCCTGAATCATAAAGAAGACCGCCGCTTCCGAAGAAAGGGCAGTCTCCTGTATTGCAAATTCCTCGCTATTCATGCGGGTGAGACATTCGAAAAGGAAGTCCCCTCCATTATGCCACCAATTTCACGGGAAAGATACGGGAATTTCGATTTTTTGCGGCTGGTAATCCCCCTCAAATTGCTGGATCAACAGTTGTACGGCGAATTTAGCCATCTGGTGTTCGTCCTGCAGGAGGTGGGGGATATTCGGAATCTCCGGGTCGTCAAAGGACACCATGCCGATCTCCTGATTCAGATGATCCGAATGGCGGATCGCCCGATGGGTCAGATTGGCCATTTCCGCCGTAAACGTAAAAGCCGCCGTGATATCCCGGTGCGCGTTCAGGAATTCCGTAATGTATTCCAGGGTGCCTTCCTGCCTTAGCACGCGAATCGGAACGTGGCACCACAACCCTTTATCTATTAAAATGCCATGGTCGATAAAAGCTTTCTCAAAGCCGGCGGTGCGATCTTCAATCGTTGTGTTCGTCTTGTCCGGCGAGATCAGAGCGATGCGGCGATGCCCCTGATTCAACAGCATGGCTACCGCCTCGTAGGCCCCGCCAAAATTGTCGGAGGTGACGCGGTACGTATCGATATTGCGCAGGTAACGGTCAATAAAGACGAACGGGAATTTGTCGAGGGAGAGGCGAAGCAGCGATTCGTTATACGTTTCGTCTTCCGTGGGGAAAACGATCATCCCCTTCACGTTGTCCGACTCGGTCAGGTCATGGACGGCGCGGGTTTCCTCCGCGGAGGATTCGCGCGTGATATGCAGCACAAGCTGATAGCCCGCTTCCTTGACGAAATATTCCACATGATCGACCAGCTTTTGGATCACCCGGGTTTTCATGGTCGGAATGATGAAGCCGATCAGGTTGCCTGTGCGCGATGGCCGGAAGGCCGGACCCGAAGCGGGGAGGGCGGTATGCGGCTCCGCGGCGACGAAGGTGCCCTTGCCTTGAATGCGGACGACCAATCTTTCATCCACCAGCGCCGCCAGAGCGTTCTTCACCGTAATTTTGCTGACCATAAACTCATCCATGAGCTCTTGCTCGGAGGGAATTCGGTCTTTGGGGCGCAGTTCCCCGGAGGAAATCTTGGTCTTGATCGCTTGCTGGATTTGTTTGTATAAAGGTGTTTTATCCATTTTCCGCACCCTTTCCTCCTTCTATCATATCAGAAAAATACGAAAAGAAAAGAGTTAAATATAATTAAATGATATAAACATGTACAAATAGAATTTTATAATCAATTGGATATATTAATATCACTCATCCCCTATTATAATGAAAAATGTTAAGCGTTTACAATCTCAAAAAATGGAGGGTTTAGAATGAAAAGAACGGCTTACTTATTACTGGTTTTGCTGATGGGCCTGACCGTCCTTGCAGGCTGCGGCAGCAACTCGTCGGCCGGCAACGATGCGGCGGATGGGGGATCGAATCATGCCAAGTCCGATTCGGCCAATCAGGGGGACAGCGGCGCAACGCATAACGACGAAGCCATCACCTTGACCGTCGCCCACTACATGGTGGAGAAGCCGAAGGTGGATACCTTCAAGCAATTGACCGATCGGTTCACCGAGCTTCATCCGAATGTCACGTTCGACGTGCAGGTGATGCCGGTCGACAAATTTAACGACACGATCAAGATGGAGGTGGCCGGCGGCATCGCCCCGGATATCATCTTCGGTCGCCCGCAGAACATGGTGGATATGACCGAAGCGGGCGTGTTCCTCGATTTGACCAACGAGGATTTCATTCAACGGGTGAACAAGGATTATCTTCCGAACGTTTCGTACGGCGGCAAGGTGTATGGTTTGCCGATCGACCTGATGACCAACGGGGTGATTTACAACAAGGACCTGTTCGAGCAAGCGAATGTGGAAGTTCCGCAGACGTTCTCCGCATTTATCGACGCGGCCCATACGCTGAAATCCAAAGGCATCACGCCGTTCGCCGCATCGTGGAAAGACGGAGCCTCGTATATGAGCTTCATGTGGCCGGACATGTGGGGCGGCATGCTGGTGAAAAACCCGGATTATGCGGGACAGATTATGTCGGGGGAGAAGACGTTCTCCGATTTCCCGGATTACAAAGGCTTTCTGGAACGGCTGAATCAGCTTAGCGCATTGAGCAATGAGGATGCGAAGGATATCAGCTACGACCGGTCGCTGCAATATTTCGCGCAAGGAAAAGCGGCGATGGACATTATGGGCAGTTTTGCCATCGGCACCATTCGCGGATACAACCCGGACGGCCATTTCGGCGTGTTCATGTTCCCCTCCTACGACAACCCGGATGAGAATTACCTGACCTACTCGACCGACGATACCTGGATGATCGGCTCCAAATCCAAGCATATCGATGCGGCCAAGCAATTTTTCGCTTTCATGGCATCGGATGAAGGCGCTCAAATTTGGGCCGATGGCGTTCAGACCATCAGCACGATCTCGAATGATATTCAGCCCAAGCAGCAGGACCCGATCGCCGCGGATTTTCAGGCCGTCTTCAAGTCGGGCCGGGTGGTCAACAACCAGGTGAAGCCGTTATGGTACGGCCAGTATGACAGCACGTTCCAGAATGTGATGACCTTCTTCCTCGTCTCGGACCCCAAGACCCGAAGCATGGACGATACGCTGAAGAAGCTGGATGACGAGTTTGCCAAAATTCATAAAATGCAATGATGCGTACGCCCCCGGATGGCCGTCGGCTGTTCGGGGATTCTACGGGAAGATTCGGTGGTGAACCCATGAGAAAGAAGCATAAGGAAGAACTCGTCAAGTTTACGTTCCTCATCCCGGCTCTTTTGTTTTTTGCGCTCGTCGTGGTGTATCCGTTCCTGCGCGGGGTCAATATTGCCTTTACGAACTGGAACGGGATCAACCCCCATTACGATTATGTCGGCCTGCACAATCTGTTTCTGATCTTTCACGACCGCGAGATCGTGACGGCGATGGAGAATACGCTGTTCTTTGCCGCTTTTACGACTTTTTTTGTGAATGGGTTCGGGCTGATGCTGGCCGTCGGATTAAATAAGAAATTCAGAGGCGCCCAAATATTGAAAAGCGTTATTTTCATGCCCATGGTCATCAGTTTGGTGCTGGCCGCGATCATTTGGGAGTACGTATACAGCGACATCTATCCGGTCCTTTTCCATACGGGCAGCGGCCTGTTGGGGGACCCCGCGACCGTGATGCTCGGCATCTCGATCATTTGCGTCTGGAAGGAGACCGGGTTGGCGATGGTCATTTATTTCGCGGGCCTGCAAACCATTCCGAGAGAAATCTACGAATCGTCCCGGATCGACGGGGCGGGAGCGCTGATGCGATTTTATAAAATCACGGTTCCGCTGCTGATGCCGGCGTTCACCTATTGCATTCCGCTGTGGCTCGGAACCGGGCTGCGGCAGTTCGACTATCCGATGGTGGCCACCAAGGGCGGGCCGGGCATTTCCTCGGAAACGATGGCCATGTACGTGTACAATTACGTCTTTCCCTACTATAAAGCGGGATACGGCCAGATGGCGTCGCTGGTCCTGTTCGCCTTTATTCTGGTCATCACGGTGCTGGTGACGCGGCAGTTGCGGAGAAGAGAGGTGGAATATTGAAAACGATTCATGGCTTGCGGGTCTTCGCGCTGTACCTGGCTTCGCTGCTCATTTTGTTTCCGTTCTACATCGCCGTGGTTTATTCGCTCAAAACGCCCGTGGAAACGGCGAAAAACCCGCTTGGTTTTCCGAGCGATCTGCACTGGAGCAATTATGTCGAGGCGATCCGGGTTTCCGACTTTTTGCTGACCTTCCGAAACAGCGTGGTCGCCACGGTGGGCACGGTGGCCTTGACCATTTTCGTATGCTGCCTGGCCGCGTATGTGATTGCCAGAAACAACAACCGCTTTTACCATTTCTTTTATTTTCTGTTCATGTCTTCGATTATGCTGCCGTTTCCGGTCCTGATGTTCCCGCTGTACAAAACATGGGTCGATCTTCATCTTCTGAACACGCTGCACGGCTTGATCATCGCGCTGACCGGCGTCCAAATCGGGTATTTCTGCTTTCTGTACGTCGGCTTTATCAAAACGGTTCCGCGCGAGCTGGAGGAGTCCGCGATGATCGACGGCGCTTCCAGGTACCGCACCTTTTTTTCCATCATCTTTCCTTTGCTCAAGCCCGTCAATACGACGATCATGGTGCTCAGCGCGCTGGGGGCCTGGAATGATTTTATCGTTTCGTTGATCCTCGTTCAAAAGCAATCCGTCAGCACGTTGCCGCTGATGCAGTTTCGGTTTTTCGGACAGTACACTTCGCAAATCAACCTGGCGTTCGCCACGGTGATCATCTCGATGATCCCGATCCTGCTGTTCTATCTGTATGCCCAGAAATATATCACGAGCGGCATTACGGCCGGGGCGGTCAAAGGATAACCAGCATTTAACGAAAAAGAGAGAGGAACGTGGCTATGAATACTTTCGCTAATCCGGTGATTTTGCAGCGGGCCGACCCTTGGATTTATCGGCATTCAGACGGGTTTTACTATTTCACGGCCTCCGTGCCGGAATATGACCGAATTGAACTGAGAAGGGCCCGAAGCATTCAAGGATTGGCTTCCGCCGAGCCGGTCGATATATGGACGAAGCATCAGCGCGGGCCGATGAGCTCGCATATTTGGGCGCCCGAAATTCACCATATTCAGGGGAAATGGTACGTTTATTTCGCCGCGGCGCCGTCGGGAGAAACCGTAAACGGCATGTTCAACCACCGCATGTTCGTGCTGGAGAATGCCGCGGTCGATCCGTTTGCGGGCCAATGGGTGGAAAAAGGCCCGATTCGCACGGCTTGGGACACTTTTTCGCTGGATGCGACCACGTTCGAACACCAAGGCGTCCGCTATCTGGTCTGGGCGCAGCACGATCCGCAGATCCCGGGCAATTCCAACCTGTACCTGGCCGCCATGGACAATCCCTGGACGCTGCGCGGCCCCCAGATCATGCTGTCCCGGCCGGAATACGCCTGGGAGACGGAAGGCTTCCTGGTGAACGAGGGCCCGGCTGTCCTGCGCCGCAACGGGCATATTTTCATCGTTTACTCGGCCAGCGCGACCGATCACCGTTACTGCATGGGCCTGCTGTACGCCCGCGAGGACGGGGGTTTGCTGCGGCCGGACGCCTGGCAGAAATGGCCGTCTCCCGTCTTTCGGAGCAGCGAAGCGACAGGCCAGTACGGTCCCGGTCATTGCTGCGTGACGACATCGCAGGATGGCCGCGGCGATCTGATAGTATATCATGCGCGCAATTACAGGGAAATTGAGGGCGATCCCCTCTACGATCCGAACCGCCACACCCGGGTTCAGGAGTTGAAATGGAGAGGGGACGGGTTTCCCGATTTCGGCGTTCCGGTGCCGGATGCACGGCAGCGGTCGGAGCCCCGGACTTAAGCGCGGAGCCAGCTTTTTTCACCGCACGTTCAAGCCGCTTTTTGACGATAGCCGGGGCTTCGGCCTTGTCTATAAAAACGGGCGTAAAGGGGGTGCGTGAGCAGCCTGACCGCAACGCAACAGCGGCCTGGCTTCGTTGTCATGCCGCAAAAATATGAAGATGGAGGAGATGCAAGATGAAAAAGAGCGTCAAAAAAAGCTTGTTATCGGTCGTGTGTACGGTGGTATTGGTTCTCTCCATGCTGGCCGGAAGCGTAAGCGCTTACGGGCCAAGCACGATGTATTCGTCGCCTTCCGGCGACCCCAACCCGGGGACGCTGTACCCGAGGGCGCTGCTGCTGCAGCACAGCGGCAGCTATAATGGCCGCATGCTGGCGACATTCGAGCATTACGTGAACGGCACCCCGTCTTTCCCGATTTATCAGAGCACGAACGGCGGGGTATCGTGGTCGCACCTTTCCGAGGTGACGGATACGCAGAACGGCTGGGGCATGAGGTATCAGCCGTTCCTGTACGAGCTGCCGCAGCAAATCGGCAATATGCCCGCGGGAACGATTCTGTGCGCCGGCAACTCGATTCCCGGCGATCTGTCCCAAACCCGGATCGATCTTTACAAAAGCACCGATCACGGCAACACGTGGTCCTTCGTCAGCCATATTGCGTCCGGCGGCCGAGCCGACCCTTCCGGAGCGTACGACCCGGTATGGGAACCGTTCCTGCTGGTGGCCAACAACAAGCTGATCGTGTACTATTCCGATGAGCGGGATGCGAGCCACAATCAAAAACTGGTGCACCAAACCTCGACCGACGGGGTGAATTGGAGCTCCCTCGTTAACGACATTGCGCTGTCGTCCTCCAAAAGGCCGGGCATGCCGACCGTGGCCAAATTGGGCAACGGCAACTACATCATGACGTACGAGTACGGCGGGTCGCCGCAGGGCGGTTTTGCCGTGTATTACAAAATATCGTCCAACCCGGAAAACTTCGGGTCCGCGTCCGACCCCGGCACGGTGCTCCAGTCCACCGCCGGCACGATTCCGACGAGCTCGCCGTATGTGGTCTGGCTGTCGGGAACCGGCGCGAACGGCACGATCGTCGTGTCCGGCAACTCGTCCCAGGATGTGTTTGTCAACACCCAGAACGGGGCTTCCAACAGTTGGGTGCAAATGGGCACGGTGGTGTCGAGGGGCTACAGCCGGACCTTGGTGCCGCTGTCGGATAACCACAGCGTATTCATTATGAATGCCGGCCCGCTCGGCGGCTCCCACAATTCGGTCACTTACGGCAGCCTGGATCTCGGCGCTTCGGGCAGCGGCATCGTGTCCGGAGCGACGTACAAGCTGATCAACACGAACAGCGGGAAGGCGCTGGATGTGACCGGCGCGGGCACCGCGAACGGGACCAATGTGGAAATTTGGGCGGACAACGGCGGTTCCAATCAGCATTGGATCATCACCAGCGTCGGCGGCGGTTTGTACAAGCTGATCGATTCGCACAGCGGGAAGGCGCTGGATGTGACCGGCGCGGGCACCGCGGATGGGACCAACGT
>CAYYCV010000168.1:0-9981 GCA_964470405.1 uncultured Caryophanales bacterium | reverse complement strand
GTGTATGCTCACAGCACAGATGTCTATAGTGGTCTTGGAATACTCCCACAACAAGTCTTGAAGTGGCCGTTGGCCCCAGTGTATCCAGTTATTTAAGTTCATTTCAAACTTGGTATTCAGATTGGAATGGAATATCCTCAGAAGTTGGTTTAGATGAACCCTATTATCAAGATTACCTCGATGACACGCCTCACATTGCAAGAATTAATATCATAGGATTAGATTTGGGCTCAACCGGAAATTGGGCTCAGACCTGTAATTACACCTATAGCATCATTTGGGGTTATTCTTGTGATTGGAATGGTTCATGGAAAGACTCAATTGTTAAAATCAATATAAATGCGGATTCAACTGCTCAGAAAGGTTATTCGTTCCTAAGCAGCAGTCTTAGAAAAAAGGTTTTTCTCCATGAACTTGGGCATTCTTGTGGGTTAAAACATCCGGCTGATACGTCGGAGGCAGCTATTATGAAGCAAGGAGATAATGGTTATTATACGATTCAACAGCACGATGAGGATACGCTCATAAGTAAATATGGAAATTAGGAGGGAACCATATTGAAAAAAATAGGTTTGTTGAGTCTGATCGTTTTATTTCTGCTTATCGTCGGTTTATTTTCATATAAACATTTGAACCCGCAAGTTATTCGCCCTGATGCCGATTATTACAGTTATTCGTTAAATGAGATGGAGAACCTGGCGACGGCTATCGTAGAAGTTGAGTATGTGAAGGAAAAGTCATCCGTAGTCAAGTTAGATAAAAAAGATCGTTTTCCCTTGGAGACCAAAACTTTTTCTGAAGTAAGCGTGGAAAAAGTTTATAAAGGAAATATGAATGCAGGCGATACGCTTTCGGTTGTTGAGTACTACGCTAAGTGGCATGACCTCTATGGTTCTTACGTGCAAATGCCAAACGAGACGTATCTCCCGCTGTCAAAGGGAAAGAAGTATCTTCTGTTCTTATACCACGGCCCCACTCAACCGCCAGATACTTATGAAATAATCGGAAATCATCAGGGCAAATTCGTGATTCCACCAGGGAAAAAAGGGATGGATGTGGCAGTTAAAGATATGGATATCCATAATAACAATCAAGAATATGTACGACTTTATAATAAAGTTGCAGTAAAATATCAATTTAATAATTAAGTTTACGCCAAAGAATGAATGGGCTTAGATTTCGAACCTGCGATCTATCTAAGCTTTTTCAATTTACTAACTCAACTTTTGAAGCATGAAATAGGCAGATAAGCCCTGATGCGAAAAACACAATGGTCGTGTGACTTACAAGCACGTCGTACGAACGAACTTGGAATTTGTTTTGCAGACGCAATAGCGATTTGGCGTACTTGAAATTGACCGGATGATGCAAGTTGATTCTTCATGTAGAAAACATCTTTTCCTTTTGATTCCGGGAGTTTGATGCGGGGTACATTTTGATACAAAGGGTGATTTCCGTGGAAAAAGTACTGAAGATTATGAATACGGTTTGTTTAATAATAATCTCTGTAAGCTTGCTTTATATTTCAATGAATGTCCCAAAGTTATTAGATCGATTGTATTCAATTGCAGAATTCATTGCCAATAAATAGAACAACCAAGATTTATTCGAAACGGTGGCAGGGAAAGAATAAAACTCTATATGGTTGAACCAAAGAAAGGTAAGCTGCAGGTCAGCGTGTGAAATGATGCTGGAGAAGCGAAGCGTTCGCCTGCGGCTAGTTATTGGTTCAACCTGTATGGATGTCGGCCGATCTGGTAAATGGTTGAGGAAACGCATTGCAGATAGACCCGCTCATGGAGCGGGTTTTCTTTTACCACAGTGGAATTGCAAACAGATGCCGAGACCCATCGGGGCTTGATGCAATGAATGTTGAAAAGGGGCTGCCCCAAGTCTACGTGGCCCGGCAGGGCCATCTTCGCCATGCATAAAAATGCCCGGGCCGGCACATCCGCATGTACCGAAACGCCCGATTTTGGTCTTGCCCATCCGGACATTCAATGGTATTATTCATTAATTGATCCTCATTTTCAGTGACCGCAAATCCAAGAACAAGAATGTGACGAATGATGCTTAAACTCCAAATGAGATTCAGTCGGCAATATGTGCTGAACAAATATTTTTCCACATCATCGATCGACTACCGCTACATGCTTGCCATTTTTTATCCCATCCTGATCGATCAGGCATTCCTGCTCTCGATGAATATGGTGAATACGGCCATGATCAGTTCGTCGGGTGTGGCGGCGGTCAGTGCGGTGAATATGATCGATTCGCTGAATATGTTTCTGATCGGTGTCTTTGTCGCTGTGGCGACCGGAGGCACGGTGGTGGTCGCGCAGTATAAAGGGAACGGCAACGAGGCGATGGTTTCCAGAGCTGCGGCCAACACCGTTTCTTCTGTTTTCCTGCTCTCGCTGTGCACCAGCCTTTTGGTGATCCTGTTTCATCAGCCCGCTATCCAAATGCTGTTTGGGGCCGCCTCGCCGGATGTTATGGCCAACGCCAAAGTGTACCTGTTTGGGAGCGGCATGTCCTATGTCGGCATTGCGATCGTGGGAGCGGTTTGCGCCGCGCTGAGAGGAATTGGGAAAACCAGACCGACGCTGGTGCTTTCCTTATATATGAATATGGTTTACGTTCTGCTGAACGTTGTGTTTATCAACTGGCTGGATATGGGCGTGCAGGGCATGGTGATCGCCGTGAATATTGCCCGGTATTCGGCCGCCGTCTTCGCAATTTTCTATTTGGTGAAAATAGATATCCATCTGCGTTTTCAAATCCGGGATGCGATTCGTCTCCATGTGTCCATGCTGAGGAGGATTATGTTTATCGGCCTGCCCTTTGCTTTGGAGCAGATGTTTTTCAATGGCGGGAAAATGGTCACCCAGGTGTTTATCGTCAGTCTCGGCACAAACGCCATCGCGACGAACGCCATTGCCGTTTCGCTGGCCGGCGTGTCGCAGATCCCTTCGAGCGCGCTGTCGATCACGCTGATTACCCTGGTAGGCCTTTGTATGGGAAGCCGAAATGTGGAAGATGCCCGCAAAATCACAAAATCGTTTGTGTGGGTATCCTCCGCCTTTTTTTTGATCATGGGATTGCTGATCTGTCTTTTTTTCCAACCGTTGGTCGGGATGTTTCATCCCCCCGCGGAAATCGTAAAAGATATTTCCACGATCATCTTCATCACGATGATGATGCAAACGCTGCTGTGGACGATCAGTTTTTTGCTGCCATCCACGTTCAGAGCGGCGGGCGATTCGAAATTCACCTCCGTGGTTGCGATGCTGTCGATGTGGCTGGTTCGCATTGTGCTCGGTTATATTCTGGGCATTGTGCTTCATTATGGCATCGTCGGCATCTGGGTGGCGATGAATGTGGAGTGGGGCGTGCGCGGCTCGATCTTTCTGTGGCGGTTTTTGGGTAAAAAATGGTATCGCCATCGGTTGATCGACTGAATCGTCGGGCAAATGGCTGGAACGGCCTTGATCCACGGGGCGGTCAGGAACATAATGAAAATATCAAATCATATGGGGAGAGATGAATCCGATGCAATATCGCAAATTGGGCAAGCAGGGTCCGGACATATCGGCCATTGGTTTCGGTTCGTGGGCAGCCGGCGGAGATTGGGGCGGTCAGGACGATCAACTGACGATGGAAAGCGTTCGCGCCGCTTTGGATGCGGGGGTGACGTTTTTCGACACGGCGCCGGTGTATGGATTGGGGCGTTCGGAAGAAGTGATCGGCAAAGCGTTGAAAGGCGATCGCGGCAAGGTGGTGCTTGCAACCAAATGCGGGATCGTATGGGATGAGAACAAGCAAAGGACCAGAAACGGCTCCTATGATTCCATCCTGCGCGAAGCGGAAAATTCCTTGCGCCGTCTCGGCACGGACTATATCGATCTTTACCAAATGCATTGGCCGGATACCGACACGAACGCTCCCGCCGAAGAAACCATGCGCGCGATGGAGAAGCTGGTGCAGGACGGCAAAGTGCGCTACGTCGGCGTAAGCAATTACAGCGTTCCGCTGTTGGAGAAATCCCTCGCCGTGCGCCACGTGGACTCTTTGCAGCCGCCCTATTCGATTCTGAGGCCCGCCATTGAGAAAGAAATTTTACCTTTTTGTCTGGAAAAGGGCATCGGGGTCGTATCCTACAGCGCGCTGACCTCGGGAATTCTGTCGGGAAATTACACCTATGACACCAAGTTCGACGAAAATGACTGGCGCTCGCGGAACAAAGCCCACACGACAGACTTGAAAAGCAACGTGGATCGCGTTGAGAAGCTGCGCGCCATCGCAGATCGATTGGAGATCACCCTGCCGCAGTTGGCCGTTGCGTATATTCTCCAGCATCCGGCCATTACCAGCGCCATCGTGGGCATTCGCAAACCAAGCCATATGACGGGCGTTCTGCCTGCCGTCGATGTGAAGCTGGATGAAGCGGTGATGGCCGAAATTCGAGCGATTGCCGCAAGCTGAAAGGGAATGCGCGGCCATGTTCGCGTATTGTCTTTTTACAGGGAATAAAAGAATGGTTTTTGTTTTGAAAATGCGGTGAAAAGCAGGCGGCGCCGGCTCAGGTCCGGATTTCCGACCGCCGTGGTCGGTCCGTCGATTTCCCGATTGTACGGCATGTTGGGGGAGACGTTCACGAACAAAGGCGACTGCCGGCGTTTCTCCCATTCAGGCCGAAGCGCGGCGCCGCTTTTTCACCGTTCTTTTAGAAGGCTTGACTTCTCGCGGACCGGACCAGTGAATTTCGAGATGCGGCCTACCTTGCGCGTGATCTGTACGCAAGAGCCTTTGTCCGGCTTTCGAATACCGCCCGTTTCATTGGTTTAAGCCTCTTAGTTGAGGAATCCGCGCGGGCGTTGGCAACGATCTCCAGGCCAACGAAATCCGGCATGCGAATCAGCGGCTTCCAATGCCATTCCTCGTGCGAGACCTCCACTCCAACGCATTCTTCCCGGATTCAACCCACCGGAGTCCCACCCGTTTGAGAACCGTAAATCGCGATGTTCCTCCTTTTTTTGCAAATTCTTTTAACTCCGTAAACTATCGCCGTACCCGGATCGAGTGTGGCATCCGTCCGCCTTGCCCAGATCGAGTGTGGCATCCGTCCGCCTTGCCCAGATCGAGTGTGGCATCCGTTCGCCGTGCCAGATTGAGTTTGGCATTCATCCGCCTTGCCCGGGTCGAGTCGGCATCGGTTGGATTCATTCGTCAGTTTCCGCAGGCTGCCGTATGGTGTGATGCGCCCGGTGCGGCGGGGATGATTTGATTGCCGTTATAATATAATTATGATATCATAAAAATATCAAATTTATATTTGGAGGCCCGTAAAATATGAAAGAACGCCATGCATGGCATATCAACGGTTTTTTGGTTTTGTTGCTCGCGCTCGCTATGTTCGCAGGCTCCATCGCAAGTTTTGTCGTCGGAGGATCGGAAACCGCTCCGAATGGATGGCTGATCGCATTGGGCGTCGTTTTGATTGTTTTGTTCATCGTTGCGCTGTCTTCGCTCACGATTGTCCAGCCTAACGAAGCGAAGGTGCTTACGTTTTTCGGCAAATATATGGGGACCGTATTGGACAGCGGCATATGGACGGTCGTTCCCTTTACTAGAAAAATGCGGGTGTCCTTGAGGGTGCGCAATTTCAACAGTCAGACGCTGAAGGTGAATGACGCTGCGGGAAATCCGGTTGAAATCGGCGCTGTCGTCGTGTTCAGGGTGGTCGATACGGCGAAGGCAAAGTTTGAAGTGGATCAATATGAAAAATTTGTTGAAATTCAGAGCGAAACCGCCGTCCGGCATATCGCGGCTCAATATCCTTACGACATTTACGCCGATATGGAGCGCCATTCTTTGCGGGGAAATGCGGATGAGGTGGCGTCGGAGCTGATGAAAGAGCTGCAAAGCCGCCTCTTGACGGCCGGCGTCGAAATCATGGAGACGCGGCTCACCCATTTGGCCTATGCTCCGGAGATTGCGAATGCCATGCTGCAGCGCCAACAGGCTTCGGCCATCGTGTCGGCGCGGCAAATTATCGTTGAAGGCGCCGTCGGCATGGTGGATATGGCCCTGTCCAGCTTGGCGGACAAAGGGATCGAGTTGGACAGCGAGCGTCGGGCGGCCATGGTAAACAATCTGATGGTAGCGATCGTTTCCGACAGGGGAGCGACACCGGTGATCAATACCGGAACGCTTTACAATTAGGGTTGCGCGATGCCCAAAGAGAAGAAAGCTTTTCCGCTTCGGCTCGATCCCGAATTGTATCAAGCGTTGGAAAAATGGGCCTCCGACGAATTTCGCAGCGTAAACGCCCAAATCGAATACCTGCTGCGTGAAGCCGCCAATACATCCGGCCGCCTTCGAGCATCCCGACGCGAATAAGAGTCCCCGCTTTCGGCCGCCGTGCCGCGTTGTACCGGATCGTTTGGCGGCTCGATCAGCGGGTTGTTCGGCGGCTCGTCCAGGGCGGCTCGTCAGCGGATCGTTCGGCGATCGCCCGGGGTGGATCGTCAGCGGCTCGATCAGCCGCCATTGGAGCGCATATAGGCCAACGTTTGCTTCAGACCTTCCTGGTACGATGTGCGCGGAAGCGGACCGATCTCGCGCTCGTATTTGGCTCCGTTCAGCACCAGGGGCTGTTCGTTTAAGTAGTACATTTCGACCGCTTCGCGCATGGTCTTGTTGAATAGGCCCAGGAACTGGATCATGCCTTTCGAAATCGTGGATACCGGCTTATCGTAGCCCGTGATGTTGCGAATCGCCTCGATCAATGCCTCGCCCGTAATCGTGCCGCACCCGGGAATATTCCAATTTTGCCCGTAGGCCCGGTCGGTCATAGCCAGATTCACGATCGCTTTCGCCC
Source organism: uncultured Caryophanales bacterium (assembly GCA_964470405.1). GTDB lineage: Bacteria > Bacillota > Bacilli > Paenibacillales > CAYYCV01 > CAYYCV01. The sequence goes on along the minus strand of CAYYCV010000168.1, from coordinate 3,098 downwards.
CGTCCGGAGTAAAAATAAATTCCCGCGCGATGGTTTGGTCTCCCACGAAACCGGATTTTTTATTTCGTAGGATTTTTTGCAGAGTGTAGTACAGCAGCGTGCTGTGGGCATTGGGCCCGTAGAAGTCCGGAAAGTGCGCGATGACCGCCGCGGCATGCGACTCCTTCACCATTTGTTCGTTCCGCAACCGAATCGCCCCTTTTTTGGTATGGGGATGCTTCGGCGTCGTTTCGCTCACTTCCTCTCCCGTGCTGCGGCCGTAAGCATAAATATTGTCAACGATGGCCAGTTTGGCTCCCCGCTTTTCCGCTGTCTGAACCACGTTGCGCATGAGCGCGGGCAATCGGCTCTCCCATTCCGCATACGGGATGTTCACTGCCTGAAAAATGACCTCCGCATCAGCCGCGGCTTCAAGCAGATCGTCCATGCGAAAAACATCGCCCGCAACGATATTCACAAGGGGTTGGTTCCGAAAAAGCCGCTCCAATTTTTCCCGGGTTCGTGCAAAGGCGGTGACGGCCGTTCCCCGGCTCGTTAATTCGTTGACAATCGCGTATCCCATACCGCCGGACGCTCCAAGTACCAGTGCTTTTTTCATCTGATCATACCTCCTGAAATTTATTAACCACTGTTCAAATGAATTTAAAAAAATAATGTTGTCCTATGTTGTCAATTTCAATAAAAAATGGACGTGCCCGAGGGCGGCTTCCTTCGCCTCTTCATAGTTATGGACATATCGAAGATAGTGGGTAACAAACCCGTGCAAGGATAAAAACAAGGACCATATTTCCCGCGGTGAGATTTGGCTCTCGTATAATGAAGAAACGCTTTGGGCGAATTTTTCGTAGCTTCGATTCGGGCCCTGGTTGATAAACTGGATCACTTCCCGGTCCTTGATTAAAAACATAATCTCGTAGTGGCTTTGATGGTTCAATCCGAATTCGATATACCCCAGCATAATCTTTTCCAGTTTCTCCCGGGGGCCCGACGGCTGCGACATAATGTGGTCCAACGCTTGATCCAGCATGTGAAAATGTTTCTCCACCAAAGCGTAAAATAGCTCCGCTTTGTTTTTGAAATGGTAGTAAATCGCACCGTGGCTGTAGTCCAATTCCTTGGCAATTTGCCTCATCGATACGTATCGGTAGCCTTTTTGGGCGAATAAATCCCGGGCCGCATCCATGATCATTTCCCTTGTCAATGCCTGTGGCACGGATTTTCTGGGCGACATGATTCCCTCCCTTTTTGACCACTGTTCAATTATATTTTAGTGCGGGCGGAGGCTGTTGTCAATAAAGAAATTGTAGCCACCGCCGTCGTTCAAGAAGCGGATATACGAATATTCGTCGGCGGAACGCCCCGGGTGCTCGGCAATATTCGTAGATGAAGTCGGCTTGAAACGGTTGACGATGGGGCAACCGGTGAAAATGCCCCTTTTGCGTTTCCCGGCCATTGACGTCAGCATCACAAGGTAGTTGGATGCAAACACCTGCAAAAGTGCATCTATTTATGCCCTGTCTCGGGCGCCGGGGGGAAATAGCTGCAAAAGTGCAGGTGTTTTCGGGCCGATCGTCGTAAACGGGGCACTGATCGCGGAATACCTGCACTTTTGCAGTAATTGCCCCCGGCATATCGCCCATGGGGAAAAATAGATGCACTTTTGCAGGAATTTTGGCCCGGAAGGTCGGGAACCGATCCGCTTCCAGATCGAGCGGCATCCGCGCTGGCGCGATGATTCCGCGGGCTGGCCCGCAGTCTGCTCGAAGGTCCAGCCCATGGCCCGGCTCGCGGATCGGCCGACGGTTCGGTCCGCGAACCGGTCTGCAGTCCGGTCGCCGCTCCGATCGACGGCTCCGCCGATTTCCGCCGCGCTTCCGCGGATCAGCTTGCTTTGACGGCTGCGGGTCGGTCGTCGGCTCGTCGACGATCGATTTTTCTTCCCGTTTGCGGTCCGCTATGGTATACTTATTTTAATAAAACAAAACGGCGGTGAAGCACACCCCTGACAAGTCGCGAATGCGCGGCGGTCGGGGGTGTTTGCTTTTTGGCCGAAAGGAGAAGTGAGCATGTTGAAACAGGCGGGGCGGCACAGCACGCCGGAAGAGTTTGCGGAAATGATCCGGCGGCATTTGTCGCAAACGTTGAAAATTAAGATGGGACGGGATGGGAAGGATCCGTTGCTGCTTGAACTCGAATTGGGCGGCAAAGGCGGGGGGAAATCCCGAATCAGCCTCCATCATGCGTTTCGAACGTACCGGAATTCCGGCGATTGGAATACGGCCGTCCGTTATTTGAACGGGATCGTCGACAGTGCCGCCGCCTGCCGGAACGAACGGGAGATGGCGCAAATCGATCTCTCGTGCGTTTATCCGGCGCTGCGGGCCGCGCGATTTGTGGAGGAGGCGGGAAAGGAAGCGGATTTGATCGCCGAGCCGGGTCTGCCCGGTTTGGACAAGATATATCTGGAGTTGAAACCGGGCTTCTCGAAGATGATGAGCCGCCCTTTGCTGGGAAATCAGCGCCATGTAACGGAGGAGAAATTGAAGGAGATCGCCTCCCGGAATTTGCAATGGAAAGGCTGGATGCGGCCGAACATGACATTGTCCGATACCCGCCGGGAGTCATGCGTCTTTGATGTGTATTTGGATCCTCCTTATCCCGTCGAGTGCCAGTTTTTGAATTCCGACCTGACCAAGGTCCATATGCCGGATACGTATCTGATCGCTTTCCCCAACCGTTCGACCACGCTGGTCATGCGCTCGACCGAGGCGATGGAAACGGCGGAAGCGGCGCGGGAGTCGGCAAAGCAGGCTCAATTCGCCGCGTTGGTCCGCAGAAGCTATTCGGTCATGCCGCATCCGGTATCCGATCGCATGTATTGGTCGCACAAAGGGCGGATTCGGCTGTTGCCGGTCGGATAAATGAAAAAGACCGTCTTTGCGCAAATAGGCAAGGGCGATCCGCACGTGTTGCGTCGGCGATCTGGCCAGGCATACGATCGGTTTCGGGCATTGTGTTTGCCGTGACTACGGCTCGTGCGCGCGATTGGCGAAAGCGTCGGAGGAGGGGAACGTGGACGGGGGAGGTGAGCGCTTGTC
>CAYYCV010000167.1:0-10182 GCA_964470405.1 uncultured Caryophanales bacterium | reverse complement strand
GCCCGGGGCCGCCCTGCGGTCCGCCGCGTCCGGGGCCGCCCGCGCGCCATCCGGCGGCGCACCGTGCCGCCGCCTCATGCACAGCCGCTCGGCCCGCCCGGGCGTTGCCCGTGTTCAGCCTTTCGGCTTGAACACCAGGGCGGCCAAAAAAGAAAAGATGATCGCCGCGGAAATACCGGCGCTGGTCACCTCGAAAATACCGGTGATGATGCCGATCCAGCCGTTGTTTTTCAACTCCTGCAAGGCCCCGTGCACCAGTGCGTTGCCGAAGCTGGTAATCGGCACGGTCGCCCCCGCCCCGGCGAATTCGATCAGCGGATCGTACAAACCGATCCCGTCGAAAATCGCCCCGAGCACGACGAGCAGCACCATGGTGTTGGCCGGCGTCATCTTGAACAGGTCAAAACAGAGTTGCCCCAGCACGCAGATGCCGCCGCCAACGACAAAAGCCCATACATAGTCCATCATTGTTCGCCCCCCGTTTCGTCCCCCGTATATTCGATTGAAACCGCGTGAGCGATGCAGGGAATCGTTTCGCCTTGCTGAAAAGAGAGCGTGGAAAGCAGCGCGCCGGTCGCCACCACCAGAATGCGGCGGTATTCTCCCGCCCGCAGCTTTTTCAGCAGGTGCCCGTACGTCACCACGGCCGAGCAGGCGCATCCGCTCGCGCCGGCAAGCACCTGCTGTTTTTCGTAATCGTAGATCATCATCCCGCAATCCCGGTAGTCGGTTTGATGGATCGGGAAATCGTGCTTTTCAAACAGCTCGTTCGCAATCTCATACCCCACCTTGGAGAGGTCCCCCGTTACAATCAGATCGTAGTAGGCGGGTTCAAGCTGCCTGTCGCGGAAATGGGCCTGGATCGTGTCCACCGCCGCGGGAGCCATCGCCGCTCCCATATTGAACGGGTCCTTGATGCCCATATCGACCACCCGGCCGATGGTCGCCGAGGTGACGACTGGGCCGCGCCCCTTTTGGGCCACGACGGCGGCCCCGGCTCCGGTGACGGTCCATTGCGCCGTCGGCGGCTTTTGCGAGCCGTACTCCGTCGGATAGCGGAATTGCTTTTCGGCCGTAGCGTTATGGCTGCACGTTCCGCAGAGCGCGAATTTGGCCGCCCGGGCGTTGACGATCAGCGAGGCGACGGCCAGGCTTTCCATCGAAGTGGAGCATGCGCCGAACAAGCCGATAAAAGGAATCGTCAGCGATCTGGCGGCAAAGCTGCTGCTGATGATCTGGTTCATCAGATCGCCGCCGACATGGAACTGGATTTGCTCCTTGGTCAGCCCGGCATTTTCCACGGCCAGCTTGGCCGCTTCCTCAAACAGCATCTTCTCCGCCTTTTCCCAGCTTTTCTGGCCCAGCATCAAATCGCCGTGAACGATGTCGAAATCGTCGGCCAGCGGTCCCTGCCCTTCGAAGGGGCCGACGACCGTGGCGGTGGAAACGAGCACGGGCCGGTTTTCAAATACCCAGCTTTGATGTCCTTTCAGCATCAGGATCCCCCTCCGACGTGTGGACTGAAGATCAGATGCAGGATGCCGATGAGGAAAGCGGCGACCGTGCCGAACACGATGACCGGCCCGGCCAGCTTGAACATTTTGCCGCCGACGCCGAGAATGTATCCTTCGCTGCGATGCTCGATCGCCGCCGAGGCCATCGAGTTGGCGAACCCGGTGACCGGAACGGCCGATCCCGCGCCGGCCCACTGGGCGAATTTGTCGTAAATGCCGAACCCGGTCAACACGATGGCGAGGAAGATCATGACGGCCACCGTGGGATTGCCCGCGTCTTTCTTGGCGAAATCGAACCAACTGATAAACATTTGCTGCACGCCTTGCCCGACCAGGCAAATCGCTCCTCCGGTCACAAACGCCCGCAGACAGTTCGCCAGAATGGGCCGTTTCGGCTCCTTGCGCTTCGCCATTTCGGCGTAACGCTGCTGCACGGGTGTTAAATTTTTCTTTTTTTGATTGGCCATTCTCCGGCCCCCCTTAAACAAAGTAGATGCGGCCGGCGCTTTTCCCGCCGAAGCCGGCCCGGAATAAACGGATTTCCGCTGTCGCATGTTAAGATTATTTGTCATTTCAACGGATGTTATGAATCAGAATTTGGATTAAAGCCATAATTAGAAATAATGCAGTCAAGGAGGTGAAGGAAATGACGGTAGCTTCTCAAGTGAAAACCTGTGTGGCTTCGCTCAAAAGCGCCCAAGCCAGCTTGGAGCAGTTCGCGCTCAACACGCAAAATCAGGAAGCCAAGTCCATTTTTGAAAATGCGGCGAAGACGACCAGTCAGGTTGTGCAGCAGGTGGAAGGCAGAGTGAAGCAGATCGAGCAGGAGGAACCGCAATACAAAGGATTTTAATCATAGGCAGGGCAACAACCTCGGGGGCGGCGACGCCCCTTTTCGTGTTATAATAAAGCGAACAGCCATCGGAAATATCGGACGGGAATATCGGAACGATGAAAATGCCCCAGGCCGGCCCTGTGCAAAGGAGAGAGCTTATGAAATGGGAGCGGGTGAAACAGCAGCTTGAGGAGATTTTGAAGGCGCCGTTTCAGTTTGAAAAAATAATGTACTCGCAGTGGACCAAAGAAATCAGGAACGACCATTCGGCGGAATCATCGGATCGCAGTTTTTTATCGGGCGGGAAGCTGCGCTTCTTTCTATACCAGGAAGGTTCCAGCGTGCACACGCTGAATGTGGAGGCGGCCCTGCTGACCCCTGCCGAACGCAAGCTGGCGGAGATGGCGGTCGATCTGAACCGGTCGCAATCGCAGGGCCCCAGGGCATCCTCCCAAAGCATGAACGAGGAGGGAAGAGCCCTGGCGCTGCATAATTGGCTGCAAAACCAACAGGCGGAAGGGATACAGTCGAAGGAGCTTCCGGAGTCCTTTTCCTCCTGGTCCGCGCTGTATTCGAATAAAATACCGCTTTTGCTTTACAACGATTCGAATCACCCGAATGTTAGCTACAGCGAGCTGGGGAAGCTGCTGGAATCCTTTTTTGAAACGGAGATTATTCTGATCCCGGTGACGGACAGGGAATGGCTGATTCTGGCCCCGGAATCGCTCATTCTGGACATTGCGGAAGAAGGGGCCGAAGGCGAGGAAAGCCTGGAGGACGCGTTGGCTTCGATCGGTTCCGGCCTTTACGAGATGATGACCAGCGAATGGATCGGCGAGTGCCATTTGTCCGTGACGTACCCGATGGTGCCGGCCAAATACCTGCTGTCCTCCCTCGTTCAATTGAAAGAGTCGATCCACCTCGGCCGGACGTTTCATCTGGAGCAGAATATTCACTTGCCCTGGCAATTGCATTTGGACAAGTTGCTGCAGGCCCTCCCCGAACAGGAAAAAAATCTGTTTATGGAACGGATTTTGAAGCGAATGGACGTCTTCGAGGCGGAGATGCTTTATACGCTGGAAAAGTTTTTCGACCTGGACTGCAACGTCAGCGAATCGGCCAAGGAATTGTTCATTCACCGCAACACGCTGCTGTACCGGCTGGATAAATTCAGGCAGGAAACCGGAATGGACGTGCGCGCCTTCAACCAGGCCGTGTTGGTCAAGATCGCGTTGCAATTGTACAAAGTAACGAAAAGAAAGTAAATTTTTTGTGAGGATTGTGCATAGTCATTCACCGGGATGTAAGGTAAGATGAATCTGATCTTATTTATGCACATAGGGGGAAATGACATGGCAGGCGTTCGATTAAGTCATATTTTCAAGTACTATTCAGGCAGTGACAAACCTTCCGTTTCCGATTTCGACATGGAGATCAAGGATAAGGAATTCCTGGTGCTGGTTGGCCCTTCCGGTTGCGGTAAATCGACAACATTGCGGATGATTGCCGGGCTGGAGGAAATTTCCAAAGGGGAATTGTACATTGGCGACCGCATGGTGAACGATGTGGCTCCGAAGGACCGCGATATCGCCATGGTGTTCCAGTCTTACGCGCTGTATCCCCACATGAACGTATATCAGAACATGGCCTTTGGTCTTAAACTGCGCAAGTTCAAAAAAGCCGATATCGACACCCGCGTTCGCGAAAACGCCCGAATCCTCGATATCGAGCACCTGCTGGACCGCAAGCCGAAAGCGTTATCCGGCGGTCAGCGCCAGCGCGTTGCCTTGGGACGCGCCATCGTGCGCGAGCCGCAGGTGTTCCTGATGGACGAACCGTTGTCCAACCTGGATGCCAAGCTTCGCGTACAAATGCGCGCGGAAATCAGCAAGCTTCACAAGCGTCTGGAAACGACCATCATCTATGTAACCCACGACCAGACCGAAGCCATGACGATGGGCGATCGAATCGTTATCATGAAAGACGGCTTTATTCAGCAAGCGGCATCGCCGGAAGAAGTGTACAACAATCCGATCAACATGTTCGTGGCCGGTTTCATCGGTTCGCCTTCGATGAACTTCATCAAAGGGCAATTGGTTGAAGAAGGCGGAAACGTCATGTTCAGGGCGACCGGCATCAACGTGGCCATTCCCGAAGGCAGGGCTAAAACCATTCGCGACAAAGGATATACCAACAAGGAAGTCATGCTCGGCATTCGGCCGGAGGACATCCACCAGGAGCCGATTTTCCTTGAGGCTTCCCCGAACAGCATCTTCAATGCGCACATTGAAGTGGCCGAAAACCTGGGCCATGAAATGTTCCTTTACATCAACGGAATCGGAGCGGATTCGATTATTGCCCGCGTCGATGGACGCGCCGGCCTGAAAGAGGGCACGAACGTCCAGCTTGCCGTGGATATGAACAAGATTCATCTGTTTGACCTTGAGTCTGAAAATGCGTTGTTTTACGAATAATTGCATATCGCTTCAAGGCCAGCCTTCGGGCCGGCCTTTTTCATGTTTGCGCGGGCGGGCCGACAGGCAGCTTTTTCATCGATACGGTTGATTTCCGCTCTTAATTCAATTACGATGATAGCATTGGGAACATTTTGCTAAATTGAAGTTGAATGAAGGAGACAAGTTGAGGGATGCCGAAAAAGTTGAAGGTTGCGGAATTGGCGCAGCGATTCGATCTCGAGGTAATCAGCGGGGAAGACGGGATGAAACGAATGATCAATGTGGCTGACCTTTACCGGCCCGGGTTGGAGATGGCAGGCTACTTTACTTATCATCCGAAAGACAGAATTCAGATTTTGGGACGGACGGAATTGGCTTTCTTTGAAACGTTGCCCGATTCGGTGCGAAGGGATCGGATAAACCGGCTGTGCAGCGAAGAAATTCCGTGTATTTGCATTTCCAGAGGGCTCGACGTCCCCGAGGAATTGATTGAAATTTCCGGCGAGCGGATGATTCCCGTTCTCCGCAGCCAAATTGCGACAACGATTCTGGCCAGCCGGATCACCGGCTTCTTGGAAAACAAGCTGGCCCCTTCGACAACCATTCACGGCGTGCTGGTCGATGTGTACGGCGTAGGCATGCTGATTACCGGCGGAAGCGGCATCGGCAAAAGCGAAACGGCGCTGGAGCTGGTCAAGCGGGGGCATCGCCTGATCGCCGACGACGCTGTCGAGATTCGCCAGACCGCGGACAACACGCTCATCGGGAATGCGCCGGAACTGATCCGGCATTTGCTGGAAATTCGCGGTGTGGGCATCATTAATGTAATGACGCTGTTCGGCGCGGGGGCGATTCGCAATGAGAAGAAAATCACCATCGTCATCAAGCTGGAAACCTGGCAGGAGGACAAACAGTACGACCGCCTCGGCCTGGATGAAGAAACGACCCGGATCATCGACATGGACTTGCCCCTGGTGACGGTCCCGGTTCGACCGGGGCGAAACCTGGCCGTCATCATTGAGGTGGCCGCGATGAATTTCAGATTGAAGAAAATGGGGTACAACGCCGCTTTGCAGTTTACGAATAAATTGACCGAAACGATTGCCGAAGACATGGACGATAACGAATAGGGCGTGCGAGTACGCTCGGATAGCCGTTGTACCGTTTTTTAGGTTGATGAGGAGGTATCGATCGTGCACTATCTTTTGGAGCCTGTAGCTTTTTCGATAGGGATCTTTTCCGTTCGGTGGTATGGCATTATTTTGGGGTGCGGAGCTTTGGCGGGCCTGCTTCTGGCCGTTCGCGAAGGCAGAAGATTTCGCATTCAGCCCGATTTTTTTATGGACTTGCTGCTGATTGGCGTACCTTCGGCCGTGATTTGCGCGCGGATCTATTACGTGGCTTTCCGCTGGCCGGATTACAGCCACAATATATCCGAAGCGTTCAAGGTTTGGCACGGGGGCATTGCGATTCACGGCGCCTTGATCGGCGCGGTGATTGCCGCCGTCATTTACGTCAGGTACAAGGGGTACAACTTCTGGAGAATCGCCGATATTTGCGCGCCCAGCTTGCTCATCGGCCAATTGATCGGCCGTTGGGGCAATTTCATGAATCAGGAAGCTTTCGGCGGGCCGGTGGAGCCGTCTTTCCTCACCCAAACGCTGCATTTGCCCGCGTTTATTGTCAACCAGATGTGGATTGAAGGGCAGTATCACCACCCGACGTTCCTGTACGAATCGGTATGGAATCTGGTCGGACTGTTCCTGCTTTTCTGGCTGAGAAGGCGTCCGTTTATGCGGGCCGGAGAACTGTTCATGACGTATTTTATCTGGTATTCGATCGGCAGGTTTTTCGTGGAAGGGCTGCGGACCGACAGCCTGGCTTTCTATGGACCGGATTGGCTCGTTTCGTTGATGCGAATTTTGTGGTCCCCGATGACGCTGCTCTTTCAACCGGGGCATATGGAAGAAGGCTTCGGCGACGTTCGCATCGCCCAGGTGATCGGCGTGGTCATCATTCTCGCCGCGGTGGCGATCATCGTTTTGCGTCGGCGTTTGGGATACGCTCGGGAGCATTACGCCGATCCGATCGTCAGCACCCGGGAACCGAAGGAATCGCTTGATGAGCCGGCGGCCGCCCGGGAAGAAACCGCGTCGGAGGCCGCGGACGAATCGTTTTCCGCTCCGGCGAACCCTGATTCCGTTCAGACGAATCCCGATTCCGCCCAAGCGGGACCTGCTCCCGACAGCGACCGTGAGGAGATTTCCACGGAGTATGAAGACGTGGCGATCAATCCGGTGACGGGCGAAGTCATTTCCAGGGGCATCAGGAAAAAAGACGACGGGCCGCAGGATGGCTAGTCCGACCATCGAACCGGAGAGGAAATGAAGTTGAGGAACACGGAGAAATACCCCGTCGAAGGGACCAATGCGCTGTGGCAAATTTACCGGACGGTCAGCAAATGGAAGGCAATCCGGAACTTTGCGTTTATTCAATTGACCCGATATTCTCCTTCGCTGCGGTTCAAAAATTGGATTTATCGGCATGTGCTCGGCATGAAGGTTGGGCAAAACACGGCGTTCGCCCTGATGGTGATGGTCGATGTTTTCTTTCCGGAAAAAATTCATGTCGGGGATAACACCATCATCGGCTACAATACGACGATTTTGGCCCATGAATACCTGATCCGGGAATATCGCCTGGGCGACGTGAGGATTGGCTCCAATGTGATGATTGGGGCCAACACGACGATTTTGCCGGGGGTTGTGATCGGCGATGGCGCGGTGGTGGCGGCCGGCTCGGTCGTGCACGCCGATGTGGCGGCGGGAAGCTTCGTCGGCGGAAATCCGCTGAGGGTGATCCGCGAATAGAGGCGGCGGCAGCTCTAAAAGTGTGGTGAAAAACGGGCGGCTCCGAGAGGGGGCACGGGTTTTAAGATCGCAGTGGCCCACCGATTTCCCGATGTTCAGCCCCATAAGGGAGAAATCCGCGGGCAAAGGCGACCACTGGCGTTTCTCCAACCCATGCTCCATCCCTACACTGTTTTTTTACCACACTTCCAAGGAGCAAAAAATCTTCGGGACAATGAATCAAAGGATGAGATTCGCAAATAGGGAAGGCCGCTTCAGTACGCAGTAGATTCTGCGCACAGGAGCGGCCTTCTGGACTTGCTAATTTTGGCCTGAACTTTTCAACATTCGGAGCAGCGTCACTACCGTTTCCGCCCTTGTCGCCGTACCGTTCGGAACGAACTTGCCGTCGCTGCGGCCGCTGACGATACCGAGCCTGCCGAGCGCTTCCACCGCGCTTTTCGCCCAGCCGGGAATGCGGTCGTCGTCGGAGAAGCCGGTCTGCGAGGCCGCTCCTGTAGGCAACTGCAATGCCTTTGCGATCATTGCCGCCATCTCTGTCCGGGTGATCGGCTTGTTCGGTTGGAAGCGGCCGTCCTCATACCCGTTCACGATTCCCGCCAGCACCGCGCGAGCAACCGCTTCCTCAGCCCATGCGCCAATCTCGGCCCGATCCGTAAAAGGGAGTGTCGCCCCTGTTCCGTCCAGTTTCAACGCATGCGCCAGCATGACTGTAAATTCGGCGCGGGTAACGGGTTCGTCCGGCTTGAACGTTCCATCCGGGTAACCTGCAATGATTCCATCGAGCACGGCTTGCTTGATGCTGTCTTCCGCCCAGTGTTCGGGGATGTCGCTGAAGGCAGTCTCATCCCGATCAGGGGCTGTTGCCGCTTCATCTGCCGCGAATACCGCAAACTTCGTAAAGTGATCGACCTCTGCGCTGATGTTATTGCCGCGTACTTCTCCGCCGATCTTAATCCATTTCTTCTCCGTTTCGTCGTAATAGAATATGGCGATGGTCTGATTGCTTTGAACGACGGACGGGTCGAAGACGAGAGTCAGCGTGACCGGCTTGTTGAACGCTTCCGGGAAGTTCTTCAGAAGCTCATAGATATCGCTGACCGGTGTTTCTCCGTCCGGGAGCAAATCCTGGGTGTTCTGCACTTTCTCTATCGTAATTCGCTGCTCCCGATCCGCGGCCCCGACAGGAATTATAATGAAGATCGCCCCGTCCTGATTGACTTCCCCACTGCTGCCGACCGGAATGGTAATGCTGCCGTTTGTCGAGATCACAGGGCCGACAAAGTCGTCGCTCCCGGGTCCTCCGGGTCCTGTCGGCGCTGCAGGCTCAGGATCGGGGGCAGGAGGCAGCGGTGTCGCCGGAGCGGGCGGGCCGGACTCCGGCGAATCGCCTGCGGCATTCGTCGCGTGGACCGTGAACGTATATGCCGTGCCGTACGTCAAGCCCGTGACGGTGATCGGACTCTTCGCGCCTGTTGCCGTCCTGTTTGTTGCCGCGCCGTCGACCCATGCCGTCGCCGTGTAGTCGGTAATCGGGCTGCCTCCGTCGTTTGTCGGCACCGTGAAGCTGACCGCGGCCTGTCCGTTTTCTTCGCTCGCGCCAACACCCGTGGGCGCGGCGGGGACGGTTTGCGGCTTTGCTATCGCCTCGCCGGAGAAATCGCTCGCGCCGCCCAGGTTCACCGCCTTCACCGAGAAGGCGTAGTTCGTTCCGTTCGTCAGCCCGGTCACAGTATAGGTAACGCCTGTTACGCTTGCTGCAACTTCTGTCCAATCTCCGGCGTCGGCGGGAGACGTCTCACCTGCGTACTTGTACACGGTGTAGCTGTCGGCATCCGTTGCGGCGTTCCAGGTCAAATCAACCTTTCCATCGCCGGCAGTGCCGCCCAGGTTCGTCGGCGGCGCCGCGGGAGGCTGAAATTCATACGCGCCCATGTCAACGGACGCACCTGCGACACGCATTTTTCCATCCAAATCCGTTATGACGCCATTTGGAATATCGCTATTATTCCCGGCATTAATCGCCGGCGAATCTTTTTGCAAACGATAGTCGCCGCTTGTCGTTGGAGCGCTGGACCCAGGTTTAGGATCGATGAACCTGGGATCTGCGTCTTCGACCAGACTATCGGAGATCGAAAGGGAGGTGGACCAGTAGGGTGCTAAATCAATATTTTGGCGATATATATTTGTTGCCGAATTTCCCCAAATGATGCTGTTGCGTATCGTCATGCTGCTTTCATCATTGTACACCCCGCCGCCGGAATCGCCCGCCTGATTGCCGCTGATCGTTACATGGGCGAGGGTGAGACTGCTGTTGCTCGCGTTATACATCCCGCCGCCCTTCCCGCCGCCGGCAGTTCTTGCCTGATTGCCGATGATGGTCACATTGGTGAGTGTCGGACTGCTGTTATAGTTATACATCCCGCCGCCGTCTTCTGTGGGTAAGGGTGGATTTCAACCGTTGATGTTGAGCCCGTACATAATCTCAGTGTGCTAAAGGGCCAAAA
>CAYYCV010000166.1:6510-10386 GCA_964470405.1 uncultured Caryophanales bacterium | reverse complement strand
ACCACAGGGCGGGCACATTCGGCGGCTCCCAGCCCGTTAACGAGGTGTGCGGCTGAAGGCACGCATACGTGCTTCCCCCATACGTCACGACGTCGCCGGCATGATAGCTCGTGTTCGGCGCCCATGCATCCGCGGCCGCCGCCATCGCCGGTATCAAGCAAAGAAGCAGCAGGGCAACCATACAAAGGGAAAACGCCCTTTTAAGCCCTTGTTTCTTTTTGCGATTGATCCAATCCATCTATGAATACCCCCGATCCTTCTTTAAGAAAATAGGAAAATGATCCCGGGAGCGTTGAAGCATCCCGGGACGAAAATGTATCTTTCACAGATTATTGCAATTGCCACAGAGCGGGTACATTCGGCGGTTCCCAACCTGCCAACGACGTGTGGGGTTGCAGGCACTTATATGTGCTTCCGCCATAGCTGACCAAATCCCCGGCATGATAAGCTACTCCGGTAGCCCAAGGCTGAGCCGAGCCGGTAGAACTGTTCGTCGTCACATTGACCGAGTTGCTGGCTGTGGAAAGGTTGTTGGCCGCATCTTTCGCCTTGACCGTAAAGGTATAGGCGGTATCGGCGCTGAGGCCGCTCACCGTTGCGCTCGTTCCGGAGACCGTGGTCGCCAGGCTCGAACCGTTGTATACGTTGTAGCCCGTCACGCCGACGTTATCCGTCGAGGCGCCCCAGGACAGCGACACGCTGCCGGACGTTTTGCCTGTCGAAACCAGGTTGGTCGGAGCTGTCGGCGCTTGCGTATCCGAGCCGCCGTCTCCTCCGTCTCCACCATCTCCGTCGCAATCGGCGACATAGCTCCATACGTCATACTGACCGCTGTGCAGATCCGGCTGATCGCCTTGCGTCCACCAGTTGGCTTGATACACTTTGCCGTTGTACGAAACCCTTGCGCCGCCGCTATAGGCCGTGGACGCATTCCACGCCGGATCCGTACAGCCATTCGGAGTTGACGTCGGCGTGGGCGTCGGGGTCGGCGTTACGGTCGGTGTGGGTGTCGGCGTATTTGTCGACGTGGGCGTCGGGGTCGGGGTCGGCGTTGCTGTCGGCGTAGGCGTCGGATTCGAACCTCCCGACAAATCGCTGTTCACCTTGTTTAACAAAGTATGGTTGCGGTCGCTGCTTACTTCCCAGAACATTGCGCCCTTCAAATTGTTCGATTTGATGTAGGACGTTTTGTAACCGATGGATTCCGCGTCGTCGTAAGTGATGAACGCCTGATTCGACGAATTGTACAGGAACGGTACTTTTGCCGTGTCGTTCCAATGGCGGGTATACCCATTTTTGTTGATATAATTGGCTTCCAAATCGTTGAAATCGTAAACGCCCTTGTCCCATGTTCCGGTGTTCACGGTTCCGGTGCACGACTGGTATTCTCCATTGTTCGTGGATGCGCATCCGGCCCAACCGCGGCCGTAGAAGGGAAGCCCCAGCACCAGCTTATTGGCGGGAACGCCCGCGTTGAAATAAGATTGCACCGCGCTGTCCACATTGAACGTGCTCGCATTCGGCAAGCCCGCCGCGCCGGCGGCGGAGTCATAGTACAACGGCGCATTGTGCCCGCTTACCGTTTGCCATCCGCCGTTGAAATCGTACGTCATAATATTGATCCAATCGACGATCTGCGCGATGCTGTTCAATTCCGTATTGTTGATATAATTTTGTGAAGCGCCGCTGGCGATCGTCAGCAAATAATGCTTGCCGTCGGCCGCGCCGGCAGTATCCAAAGCGCTTCGAACAGCTTGCAGCAGCAAGGTGTAGTTGGCCTTGTCCGCCGCGCGGTAGCTGTTGGCAGGCAGTCCGCCCTCAACGGGATATTCCCAATCCAGATCGACGCCGTCAAAACCGTATTTGCGCAAAAAGTCCACGGCGGAATTGGCGAAATTCTGGCGGGTCGTTGCGCTGGCGGCCACGTCGGAGAAGCGATTGGACCATGACCAGCCGCCCACGGAAATGACCGTTTTCAGATTCGGATTTTGTTGTTTCAACACATTCAACTGCTTGAAGTTTCCTTTGATCGGATCGCTCCAAACATCGCCGGGATAGGAATACTGCGAGTCGGCCCAAGGATCCCCTTGTACAATCGTGCCGTTGGGTACGTTGATATTCCCCACTTCGTCGGCGCATGCCCAGGTTTGCGGATTCGGCCCGGTCGGATCGGGATTGCCGTGAATGCCGTTCCAGCAAATATCGGCAAAAGCGTAGTTAATGACCGTTTCCTTATTCGGATCGATATCGGTGATAAAAAACGAGCGGCCGTAAATTCCCCATGCCGGGTAATAGCCTACCACTTCATAGCTCCCCGCGGCGTTGGCCTTATTTTCGTTGGCAGCAAAAATTTGAACAAGAGACAGAAGCATAAATAAAATCAATAAATACATGAATGTCTTTTTGAGTCCTATTCGCAAAAGCATGATGATACCTCCTTGTGATTTTTGGAAAATCAAAATGATTGCGCTTTCATAAACAACCCTCAATCTCACCCCCGCAACTAAGGTAGAGGAGCCTCCTTTCTTCATTTACTATGGAAAATATTCCCTCGATCTTCATTCTACTTCTAAACTTTTTGCTAGAATAGGGAGAAATTCATCCATGGGGGGATGAATTTTGAGCATTCGACAAAGAAAGCCGGACGGCGCCTTTCCGGCTCGCCGCCGGGGCCACGGGGCCGCGCCGGGGAAGGACCGCCCATTGCGGCGCTCTTTCGCAACCGTCAATCGATCGCCTGTTACCGTCCATCTTTTGGCCAAGCAACCGGTGCCGGCCCTTTTTCCGATCTGGCAACCGGTGTCACTTCTATCTTCTCTTCCATTCAAGCCACCGGTGTCATTCTATCTTCCGGTCAAGCCACCGGTACCATCCTATCTTTCGGTCTAAGCTACCAGTTCTGCCCTATCTTCCGATCCAGCAATCGGTGCGTCTCCCCTCCGATCATGCAACCGGTGCCGCCCCCCCCTCCGATCGACGACAGATTGCGACAAAACGCGCAACATAGGCTGCGGCTCCTATCAACATAGCGCATAGCTCTCTTGTTGCATGGCGGATTCACCGCATGATCGGCTCTGCTCCACGACTTGTCCTGTTCACGATCGACAGAATGGCACGGACCTTGCGGGATAAAATAGTTGCGGAATAGTCGCGGAATAGTTGCGGAATAGTCGCGGAAATTTTCACTCCGTCAAGCAGCATCAGTTCATTCCCGCCAGGCAGCATTGGTTCATTCCTGTCAGGCAGCATCGGTTCATTCCCGTCGGACAGTATTGGATTGTTTAGCGGAACCGAATTTTTGCGATTTAGAGACTGGCCGTCCCCTTTGGACCGAAATACCTGCAAAAGTGCATCTATTTGTATGCATCGGATGCCCGAGAGATCAAATTCCTGCAAAAATACAGGTATTTTAAGCTCACATACCAGAATGAAGCGAGATACTTTGAAATACCTGCATAAAAGCAGGTATTTTCCCAAAACGGCTATTACAGCCTACGAATAGATGCACTTTTACAGTTATTCTGGAGTTCTCGAATTCCGCCGCCTTCCCGTTTCTCCGCTTTCCTGTTTCTCCGCCTTCAGCCGTTCGGCAAAAAGGACGTGCAGGCTCAAAGTGTGACGGAGAACAAGCTGCTTCCGCGCTCGGACTTCGGCTTCCAATTCCAGCGGCCGACGGCTTTCCCGATAGGTCAGTCCGCTTGGGAAGAAATCTCGCGGAAAGCCAACGGAAAGTCGACGAAAAGCCGGCGGAAAGAGCGCGATGGAGCGCAATGGAGCACGAAGAGTCGCAGTGGAGCGCGGTGGATCGCGGTGGAGCGCGATGGATAGCGGAGAATCACGACAGAACGCGAGGAATCGCAGTAGATCGCGGCGGAA
>CAYYCV010000166.1:0-6410 GCA_964470405.1 uncultured Caryophanales bacterium | reverse complement strand
TGGATAGCGGAGAATCACGACAGAACGCGAGGAATCGCAGTAGATCGCGGCGGAACGCGAAGAATCGCGAAGGATCGCGAAGGATCGCGAAGGATCGCGACAGTTCGCGGCGGAGCGCGAAGAATCGCAGCGGAGCGCGACAGTTCGCGGCGGAACGCGAAGAATCGCGACGGACCGCAGCGGAGCGCTCCGCACACAAACGGAGGGATCCGCGAAAGATCCCTCCCCCTTCAAGGCCGACGACCGGCCGCCGAACCGCTACTGCACGTAATGGATCACCACTTGATCCGGCGTCGCGTTCAGCTCTTTCAGCACCGTATCGGCGATGGAGACAGCCTGGCTTTTTTCGAGCTGATCGCTTTGCACCACGACATTGAACTTTCCGTCCTCTTCCAACACGACTGCGTTTTGGTAGTCTTTCATCAGCAGTTCTTCCAGGTTCGTCATTTTGACTTGCGTCTCTTCCAGCGCCCTCATATCCTCATAGGCTTTGCCCAACGCATCGGTATTCTCTTTGGAATTCGTAATGATTTTCAGCAGGCGATCCGATTCCCTGGAGTAGTCGTCTTGTTTTTGCATTTGCCGCGAGGCGAAATAATCGCTTCCGGAAACCGCGGCGGACTGCTGCCGCACCTGATCCAGCACCTGCTGATCCTTGCTCTTCGACGCCGTTTCACCGCCGGCCGCCGCAGACTGCTCCCCCGCAATCGCGGCGTCCGCCGCATCCGAATCGGCCAGCATATCGTGGTGGTCCGCCGCGTCTCCCTGGCCGATCAGGCCGCCCTGGTTGACTTCCGTCGCATCGACGGCGTCGGCGCCGTCCAGCCCCGCCCCCTGCGAGACCAACTGATCCTGGCCCGTTTGATCCGTAAACAAGTAATATGCCGACAGCACGACCATCAAGCTCAACATGGACACCAGCCAAATTGTTTGTCTTTTCGTATTCATTCCTGAATCCTCCAATCGAATGGGTATTGGTTTTCACTGTTTTCTGGGTACGACCGAGATGCGGTGCGGCGGGACGTCCAAACCTCTTTGCACCGCCTGAACGATTAAACTTTTTACGGTTAAATTTTCCGCCCCGCCCGCCACAATCAATATCCCCCTGATATGCGGCTTGATTTTTTTCAAAATGATCGGGGTTTGTCCTCCGGAAACTTCATACAAAACAACCTCGCCGCTCTGCGTAACATCGGTGACGTTCCGCTTCGCCCCCTGGGCATCCTGCTCGGATGTGTTCTGCTTCGTACTCTTCGTATTGTGTTCGACCACGATTTCCTCGGTGGAATCAATCGTCACCATCACATCCACTCGACCTACGCCTACAATTTTTTCCAGAATCTCTTTCATTTCCGATTCGTAGCTCGCCTCGTAATCCGCAAACGGCGAGGGCTGCTTTTCCTTGCCGAAGGTTTGCTGCACCGCGGGGGCGGATCGGCCGGGGTCCGGCTCATCGATCGGCGTGAAGGTGATGAATGAATTGAACAGCATCAGCGATATTCCGGCCAATCCGGCCAATATGAGCCAGCGAAACGTTTTGATGCGCCGTTTTCCGCCCGGACCGCCCCCCAACCGCTTTTCCAACCATTGCAGCCAATTCCCCAAACCGCCTCACCCCCTTTGCGCCATCGGCCAAATTACCCCTTGCCGTCCTTTCCCGAAGATTGATCGTCCACCGCGACCTGCTCCGGCCTCAACCCCCAATCCTCCGTGATCCGGCGAATTACCTGCGCCTTGACACCGGACCCATCGCCGGACGAATTCGGGACGGGCGAGGCGGCGGCCGGTAGAGCTTCGACGGCTTCGGAATCCCGGGCGGCGGGCGAGTGCAGATCGATATGAACCTGCACCGGTCGAACCGGCTCCACGTCCAACGGCTGAATCGGGGCCATCGTCGGCTGATTTTTCCCGCTCCGGCTGTCGGCGGATTCACTATCGGCATTGGCCAAAACAACGCGAACCTTTTCAATTTGCGGCTTCTCCCCGCCACCGTCATTCACCTTCACCTGAACCTGTTTGACTGTCCGAAAGCCTTCCTGATCGAGGCGATCCCGGATCATCTCGGACAATTTGGATTCCACAAGGTCTTTCCATTCCGCCTGATTTCTTTGCTTCAACGCTTCCGCATTTTTCATGATCTCCGCCAGAGACGGCATCGGCCGCTCCGCGTTCGGGCCGGTTTCGACCGGAGCGGAAAGAAAGGCGGACAAACGGCCCTGATTCAGCAAAGAGCTGCCTTGCATGAGCGTCATGATCGGCTCCAGAATGGCCAGCAAAATCACCAGGCTGATCACCACTCTCACATATCGCTGCATCGATTGGTTGGGAAGGATCAAATCGATAAACGCGGCGAACAAAATGATGAGCACGATCTGCTTCAACCAACCGCCGATCCAGTCCATATCGTCCGATCCCCCTTCCCGCAAGCCGGAAAACCGTCATCTCATCATCACCGTCACATTGCCCGCGGCAATCATGATGGTGATCGCCATGAAAAACATCAAACAGACCGAAGCCAGGGCGGCAAACACATAAATCATGCTTTTTCCGATCGTCTGCAAACATTGAATGACGGGATTGTCGCCCAACGGCTGCATGACGGCGGCGGAAAAATTATATATAAAAGCCAGGGCCAGAATCTTTAACGCAGGAAAGGCGCAAAGAAAAATGATCATCAGCACGCCCGCCATTCCGATTGCGTTTTTGACCAGCAGCGATGCGCTGATCACGGTATCCGCGGCATCGGAAAACAGATGTCCAACCACAGGCATGAAGTTTCCGGTGACATACTTTGCCGTGCGAATGGCTACGCCATCCGTCACGGCGCTGGTCGCCCCCTGAATCGAGATCACCCCGAGAAAAACGGTAAGGCAAAACCCAAGCAGAGCCACGCTCACGGTTCGCAGCAGATTGGCCAACTGCGTAACCTTGTATTTATCCGACAAAGAGCTGACAATGTGCAGCACCGCCGAGAAGAACAGCAGCGGAAAAATCAAGACGTCAATCAATGTGCCGATGGTGTGGATCATGAAGACAATCAGGGGATGCATCACCGACACGGCAACCAGGTTGCCGGCCGAGGCCAGCAAGGTCAGCATGAGCGGGATCATCGCCAGCATGAAATCGACCATGCCGGAAATGGCGGATTTGGCGTATCCGATCGCCACGCTGAAGCTGTTGATCGCGATGATGATCAGCACCATGTAGCAGATGCCATAGGCCACCTTGCTTACCGTGTTGCGCTCAAACGCGCTTTGCAACGTTTGCAGAATGGCGCTGAACACCGTCAAGATGACGATCAAAGCCAACAGCTTTCCGTTGTAGATCAACTCGTGGAAAAAAAATCGGAGCAGCCCCCCGGCGACCTGCGAAAGGCTGAAGCCCTCCCCGCCGGGCAAAATCAATTGCATCAAGCCGGGCGCGCGGTTGTCCGGGAAGTATCCGCCGTATTCGGTCATCAACTGCCGCCAATACTGATCCACCTCGTCGGTGTGCAGACCGTTCACCTGATCCTCCATGAGCTGATCCGCCGAACCCGCCGGATCCGTCTGATCCGCCTGTACAACCGCGGGGGTGAGCGCCGTCAAAACCAGCGCGATCCACGCCAGACAAGCCGCTTTGATCCATTTCATCCCTTCCGTCCTCCACTCCGGCCAAACCGCTTCAAAGCCATGAACGGCGGCCATTCCGCGGAATACCGGCAACAGCGGGCTTGCTCAAGGCAACAGCTTCATCACCGTCTCGATAATGACCGTAATGATCGGAACGGCCATCACCATAATCAGTACCTTGCCCGCCAGTTCAATTTTCGAAGCGATCGAATCCTGTCCCGCGTCACGGACGATTTGTGCGCCAAATTCCGTAATGTACGCAATCCCGATCACCTTGAGGATCGTTTTCAGAAAGATCATGTTGACGTGGGACTTCTCCGCCAGACTTTTCAAAACATCGATGATTTCCGCGATTTTTCCGATCAGGAAAAGAAAGATGAGCACGCCCGTCACCGCGGCGAGCAAGAAGGCAAACAGCGGCTTTTGTTCCTTGATGATCAGGGAAAGCACCGTGGCGATCAGCCCTATTCCGACAACCTGAACGATTTCCACCCGGACCGCCTATTGAAACAAAAAAATCGTTTTGATTTCCTTGAACAATTCGTCCAAAAGCCGCACCACCATGAACAACACCACAACAAATCCGATCAATGTGACCCAATGCGCCATATCTTCCTTCCCCATTTGTTTCAAAACGGTGTGTATCATCGCGATAATAATTCCGATCCCGGCAATCTGGAAGATCGCGTTCACATCCATACCCATTTCCAAGCACCCCGCTTAGAAGTGCGGTGAAAAACAGGCGGCTCCAGAATGAAGCATGGTTTTCCGATCGCAGTTGCCCGCAGATTTCCCGATTTTATAGCCTTTTAAGGAGAAATCCGCGGACAAAGGCGACCACTGCCATTTCTCCAACCCACGCCCCATCCCCTGCGCCACTTTTTCACCACATTTTTAGACCTGCGACTTCAAAACAATAAAATGACGATCAGCACACCCGCCAACACCCCGAGGCTTTTCCACAGCTTCTCGTACCGCTTCCGTTCCTCCTCCGCCGTATTCTCCTCGCTCTGCAACTGGCTGACGGCCAGACGAAGATGCTTGATCTGATCGTCCCGGTCCGTCACCCCCAACGTCCACCCCAAGCGGCTGAGAATGTCCCGTTCCGCCGCCTTCATCGCCGTTTTGGGCCAATGATCGTCCACCGCTTGCTGCCAGCATTCCCTCACGGTTCTGCCGGAAGAGCCGGAGAGATTCCCGGCGGCCTGCCCGAGCAAACCGGACAGCGGTTCCGCCGCCTGCTTGGCCAACCTCGCAAGCGCCCGGGGGAGGGGCGTAAACCCGTAATAAATTTCCGTTTCCAACTGGTTCAGCAAGTGGACCAGCCTTCGAATTTGTCGGGGACGGTTGGACAGCAGCCTGGCCCGGTTAAACCCGATGGCGGCGCCGGCAAACACAATCAACAGCGCGCCCAGCAGCTTGATCACGCTACATCCCCGCCTTCCGCCGGGGCCAGGCCCCATCCAGCGGGCGGCCCCCGCCATCGTAAACGGCAAAGCGGAAATCGGTTCCCTGCCTGCCCGAAAGAATCACGTAGCGGGAAAACAACGATTCCGCAAAAAGCTGCCGCAAAGCGGGACGCTTCCGCACATGCTCCAGATGGTCGCCGTGGGCCGTGGCGATCACCTGAATTCCCGCGTTCAGCGCCTCCCGAATCGACTCCGCATCCTTGCGGCTTCCGATTTCATCAACGACCAGCACCTCCGGAGACATCGAACGGATCATCATCATCATGCCCTCGGCTTTCGGACACCGGTCCAACACATCCGTGCGCGGCCCGACGTCAAACGTGGGAACGCCTTTGTGACAGCCGGCGATTTCCGATCGCTCATCCACGACGCCGACCTTGAATCCCCCGCGCGTAAACGGGACCGGCCATTCCCCTTTGCTGATCAAGCGGGTTAAATCCCGAAGCAAGGTGGTTTTCCCCCGCTGGGGAGGGGAGATGATCAGGGTGTGGTGAATGCGGCTGTTGGCGGAATCCATCAGGCAGGGCAGAAGCGTCTTGCCTGCCCCGATCCTTTCCCTCGCCAGACGGATGTTGAACCCGCTAATATCCCTGAAGCGTTTGACCGTCCCCTCCTCCGCGACGACTCTGCCCGACAAACCGACCCGATGCCCGCCCCGAATCGTCACATATCCCCGCTGCAATTCCTCGGAGAAGCTGTACATCGAATGCTGCGTCAGCAAATCGAGGATTTGGCGGCAATCTTCGGACGTCGGACGATAGGCCGCAACCGGATCGCCGGACATGCCGCCGCCGGCGGAAAGAAAAGCGTACTCCCTGCCTGCGACCATTTCAAGCGGCCGCTGTTCCCTGATCCGCAGCTCCTCCAATTGCGCCGCCGCCTCCCGCGGCAGGGCGGTGACGATGCGCCGAATGGACGCGGGCAATACCGCAAGAATCGATTCCAGCATAGATGCGCCTCCAAGTTGTCCAGTCGTTTAAAACATATGTATGTCCACACCCTCCAAATATGACTGGTGTCGTTATTTTTTGATGATGGCAAAAAAGATGCAACTGACCCCGAGCAAAATCCACAGAAATTTGTCCAGCGACAATTTGCCCGCGATTCCCGCCAAACCGATCGTCGTCGTCGAGATCAGGATCACCGGGCCGACCAGGGCCAATCCGGTATTGATCAACAGCGCCTTTTCCACCTGTTGAAACCTCAGCA
Source organism: uncultured Caryophanales bacterium (assembly GCA_964470405.1). GTDB lineage: Bacteria > Bacillota > Bacilli > Paenibacillales > CAYYCV01 > CAYYCV01. The sequence goes on along the minus strand of CAYYCV010000166.1, from coordinate 121 downwards.
TCAGCAATGCCGCGATCAATTCAACGCTGCCGGAAATCATCCTTAATATCGCCATGCTCCAAACAATTTTACTGACCACTCTTTCCCTCCACCTTCAATTGGCTTAGCAGTGTGGTGAAAA
>CAYYCV010000165.1:0-10404 GCA_964470405.1 uncultured Caryophanales bacterium | reverse complement strand
CAATCCGGGGCAAACGATATACGTCGACGGAGGTTTTGCGATCACGAGTGAATAGACCAGAGGAGTGGTTGACGGATGAAAATCACGGCGATCGAAGCTTTCGGAATTCGCTGCCCGGAACCGAACGATTTCGGGCGGATCAGACATACGGTGCTGGTTCGGGTGGATACGAGCGAGTGTCTGTCCGGCTGGGGGGAAGGCATTGCCATGTGGCCTGAGGCGGCCCATTCCGTCGTTTCCCTCATTCGCAACGGATTGGCGGATGTGCTGATCGGGAAAGATCCGGTTCAAACGGAGCGATTGTGGAACGAGATGCGGGAGCATGCTTGGTGGTACGGTGTCGGAGGGCTTGCTTCGTTTGCGATCAGCGCGATCGATATGGCGCTGTGGGATATCAAGGGCAAGGCGCTGAACGCCCCCCTCTACGCGTTGCTGGGCGGTAAAGTGCATGAACGGCTGCCGGCTTGCGCCAGCATTCACGCCAAATACGGCACGCATGAAGAAAACGTGGAGGAAATCGCCGGATATATAGAGGAAGGCTTTCAGTCCGTGAAGGTGGGATTCGGCAAGAAGGGGGCTTCCACACTGGGGCTGGACGCTTCATACGATATCGAATTTATCCGCAGGGTAAGGGAACGGATCGGTCCGGACAAAGGGTTGATTATCGATGTGGGAAACAACGTGCGCTGGGATGTTCCGCATGCGGTGATCATGGCGCGCGCGATGGAGCAATACGGGGTGCTGTGGGTGGAGGAACCGTTCCATCCCGCTCGGGTGGAGGACCATCTTGAACTGCGGAGCAAAAGCAACCTGTGGATCGGCACGGGGGAACGGGAGTGGAACGTGGAAGGCTACGAGCGGCTGCTGAAAACGGGCGCGGCGGATGTGGTCGGCATCGATCCCGCCCGCGCCGAGGGCATTACGGGATTTCAAAAGGTAAGGGAGCTTGTGGGGGCCCGGCATCGATGGTTTAACGCCCATGCCTGGAGCACCGGGATGACTTCGGCGGCGAGCCTGCATTTGTCCGTCTCCTCCAAGCATAGTTTGCTGCTGGAGTTGAAGCCTTTGCCCAATCCGATGCAGAACGAGCTAACGCTTCATCCCGTCGGGCACCGGGACGGTTGGGTCTACCCGCTTGAAGATCCGGGCCTGGGGGTTGAAGTGGATGAAGCAGCGGTGCAGCGCTATCGGTTTGTGTAACTTTTCGTACAAAGTTCATTGAAAGCTCTCTAGTTTGTACCTATTTGTATGTTTTTCCACATAAAAATTCAGAGGATTCGCCATGAAAAGTGCATTTTTGTACGTTTGTTCGTATACACTCCGTTCAAGGCCTTTTCGCCTTGTATTTACTTGTACGATTTTTCGTTCAAAGAGTGTGCGATGAAGCGTATTACACATAGTTGCCTTATTTTTTAGAACATCGTACGGGGAGGATACGGCCATGGACAGCATCTCAACGGAGGTATTGATTATCGGGGGCGGCCCCGGCGGCTATTCCGCCGCGATTCGGCTGGCGCAGTCGGGCAAGCGGGCGGTGTTGGTCGAGCGGGATGAACTGGGCGGGGTGTGCCTGAACCGGGGCTGCATTCCATCCAAAGCCCTGATCCACGCCGCCGATCAGCTTCACCAATGGAAGCAGGCGAAGTGGGGGCTTCAGGCCGGTGAATGGTCCTTCGATTGGGGCCAGACCCAATCCTGGAAAAACGGGATTGTTCGACGGTTGGCCGGAGGGGTAGCCGCTTTGTTGAAGGGAAATCGGGTGGAAGTGATCCGGGGGAAGGCGCGGCTTGCCGAAGCGCATGACGCGGAGATCGAAGGCCGGGACGGCCGAAAAACGCGGGTCGTCTTCGACTATTGCATTCTCGCGACGGGTTCTAGCCCGATGGAACTTCCGGGGCTGGCCTTCGACGGACGCCGCATCGTCTCCTCCGACCATCTGTTGAACCTTGCGGATCTTCCCCGCAGGCTGGCCGTCGTCGGCGGGGGATATATCGGGGTGGAGCTCGGCACGGCTTTCGCCAAATTCGGAAGCGAAGTGACCTTTATCGAAGCGGGAGACCAGCTTTTGCCCTCGACGGAGCCGCAGATGGCGCAAATCGTCAAGCGGCGATTGACCGACCGGGGGGCGCGGGTTTTGGTCGGCGCCAAAGTCAGCCGGGCGGTTGTCCGCGAGGACGGCGTGACGGTGACGGCCATGACCGGGCCGGGCGAAGTCGATATCGAAGCGGATATCGTGCTGGCGGCGATCGGTCGGCGCCCGAACACCGCGATGCTCGGCCTGGAGGACGTCGGCGTTCGGTTGGACCCGAAAGGGTTCATCGCCGTCGACTCCCAACTGCGCACATCGCTGCCTCATATTTTCGCGATCGGCGATGCGGCGGGGGGCGTGATGCTTGCGCATAAAGCCGCCTATGACGCGAATATTGCCGCGGACGCCATTTGCGGCCAGCCGGTGGAAGCGCGATATGACCGCATTCCTTATGTGATATTCAGCGACCCGGAGATCGCCGGGATCGGTCTGACCGAAGCGGAGGCCCGGCGGGCGGGGCATGACTGCCGCGTCGGGAAATTTCCGTTTCAGGCCAACGGCCGCGCGCTTTCGGCCGATGCGCCCGACGGGTACGTCAAAGTGGTGGCGGACAGGGAATCGCTCGATATTCTGGGCGTGTTTATCGTCGGCGCGGATGCGTCCAGTCTCATTGCCGAGGCCGCGGTGGCGATAGAAATGGGGGCGACGGCGGAGGATGTCGCGCTGATCGTGCATGCGCATCCCACGCTGCCGGAAGCTTTCCGCGAGGCGGCGGAAGCGGTGATGGGCCGCGCTTTGCACGTGCTGAATTGACGATGGAAGGAGGTGGGGGATATGGCATTGCGCCGATCCTGGATGTTTGTTCCGGGCAACCGTTCCCGCATGTTGGACAAGTCTCTCGGCTTTCGCGCGGACGCGTTCATCTTTGATCTGGAAGACGCGGTTCCGGCCAAGGAAAAGGAACGTGCGCGCGAAGGGGTGAAGCAAAGATTGGCCGCCGGGGCCGGCGGGCCGCCTCAATTTGTCCGCGTCAACGGGTGGTCCACCGCCTGGGGAAAAGCGGACATCGAAGCTTTGGCCGTCAGTGGACTGGCCGGATTCATGATTCCGAAAGCGGGCGGCCGAGAGGAAATCGAAGCGCTGGATCGGATGCTCTCGCGTCTGGAAACGGAAAGGGGACTCGCCCATGGAACGATTGGGCTGGTCCCGTTGATCGAAACGGCCCTTGGCCTTCACCGCGCCTTCGAGATTGCGGCTGCCGGCGCGCGCGTCTTGAATCTGGCGTTCGGATCGCTGGATTTTGCATTGGATATCGGCGCCAGGACAAGCGTTTCGGAAATGGAGCTGCTGTACGCGCGCTCGCAGTTGGTTGTCGCGTCGAGAGCGGCGGGGATTGCTTCGCCTGTGGACACCGTGTACCCGAATATTCGCGACATGGAAGGTTTGCGGCGCCAGTCGGGCATGGCCCGAGAATTGGGGTTCCAGGGGAAATTGTGCATTCATCCCGATCAAATTGAAATCGTCGAACTGGCGTTTTCGCCGTCGGAAGGGGAAATTCAGGAGGCCAGAGACATCCTTCAGGCCTATGAACAGGCGCTGTCCGAAGGAAAGGGCGCAGTGGAAGTGAACGGAAAGATGGTTGACCCGCCCGTCGTGGAACGCGCCCTTCGAACGGTCCAATTTGCCGCAGACAGGCCTGGGCGATAGGAGGCATCACATCAAGAGAGAAAAGGAGAGGTACGCTATGGGGAAAATACTGGAGCATGACAGCAAAAGATTGCTGCGATCCCACGGTGTTCCCACGCCGGACAACGCCGTGGCTTCGAACGGCGCGGAAGCGGAGCGGATCGCCGCCGAATGGGGCAAACCGGTGGTGCTGAAAGCGCTGGTTCCCGTCGGAAAAAGGGGAAAGGCGGGCGCGATCCGCTTTGCGGATACGCCCGAAGCCGCCCGGATGGACACGGAGCGCATGATCGGATCGGTCGTGCGCCATTATCCGGTAGAGAACGTATTGGTGGAGGAAAAACTGGACATCGCGGAGGAGTGGTATGTTTCCATCGCGTTGGACAAGACCCGGCAATGCCCGGCGATTATCGCCACCACGCTCGGCGGAGTGGATGTCGAGGAACTGATTCGCGACCGGCCCGGCCGGGTTGTGATTTATCCCGTTGATCCTTTGCTCGGGCTTTATCCGTATCAGGCGAAGGAGCTGTGGGGCGGCCTCGGTTTGACCGGCTCCCAACTGGTTCAGGCGGCTTCCGTTCTCATCCGGCTGTACGAGGTGTTTCTTCGTTACGACTGCACGATTCTGGAAGTCAACCCGCTCGCATGGACCAGGGATGGCCGGGTCGTGGCGGCCGCCTCGGTGATGGGCGTGGACGAATCGGCCCTGTTTCGGCACCCGGAGCTGAAGGGGATGGTCGAAGCCGGCAGCGAGCGGTCGTGGCGGCCGTTGACCGAATTGGAGAAAGCGATGGTCCGGGTCAATGATGCGGATTATCGCGGAACGGCGCGTTACACCGAGATGGACGGCGGAGATATAGGCTTTATGTGCGGAGGCGGGGGCGGCAGCTTGCTCAGCTTTGACGCGCTGGTTCAATGCGGCGGGAAGCCGGCCAATTATTCCGAAACGGGCGGCAATCCTCCCGAGGAGAAGGTGTACGGGCTGACCCGGGGGATCTTGTCCAAGGAGGGCGTCAAAGGGCTGTTCGTCGCCCACAACATCACCAACAATACGCAGGTCGACGTGATGGCGCGCGGCATTGTGCGGGCGCTCCGGGAAGCCGGTGTCGATCCGCGGACATTCCCCGTCGTCGTGCGGGAAGCCGGAGTGAACGATGCGGAAGGGAAACGGATTTTTCTGGAGGCGGGCGTTTCCTATCACGGGGAAGATGTGACTATGGAAGAAGCGGCGCGGAGGATGGTCGAACGAATGAAGGAGGTGGGCGCATGTCAATCCTGATCGGTCCTGCTTCCCGTATCATTGTGCAAGGCATCACCGGACGCGAGGCGGCCATGATCGCAAAGCATACGCTGGATTACGGCACCCCGATTGCGGCCGGCGTCACTCCGGGCAAAAAGGGACAGAACGTACACGGAATTCCCGTTTACGATACGGTGAAGGAAGCGGTGGAGCGCCACGGCGGCAATGTGAGCCTGATCGTCGTTCCCCCCGCGTTCGCCATGGATGCGGTGCTCGAAGCGGTGAACAACGGCATCCGGTTGATCGTGGTGACCACGGAGAATGTTCCGCAGATCGATGCGATGCGAATGCTGGCTGTAGCCCGCGAGCGGAATGTGCGGATTATCGGCCCGAATACGGTGGGAATGATCAGTCCCGTTCACCGCATCAAGCTCGGCTCCATCGGCGGCGATCATCCCGATCGATGCTTTGTTCCGGGGGGTGTCGGCGTCATATCCCGCAGCGGCGGTATGACGGCGGAAACGTCCTGGATGATCAAGAAGGCGGGCTACGGCGTCTCAACCAGCATCGGCATCGGCGGCGACAGCCTGATCGGCACAACCATCCGGGATTTGCTGGAGCTTTTCGAGAAAGATGATGAAACCCGAGCCGTGGTCACTTACTCCGAACCGGGGAGCGCCTTTGAGGAAGAGGCCGCTCAATTGATCCGGGACGGCGGTTTTACCAAGCCGCTCATCTCGTATATTGCCGGCCGATTTACGGAATCGCTTCCGGAAGGGACCGTCTTCGGCCACGCCGGCGCGATGATCGCCGGGCAGCAGGGCAAGCCTTCGGTCAAAATGGCCAAGCTGCGGGAAGCGGGCGCGCATGTGCTTGATCGTTATGACGACATGCTGGCCGTGTTAAAAAATATTTTGGGAGAGGCGAAGGCCCGATGAAAACGGTGGACTATGCGGATATTGTTGCGAAAGTGGCGGACATGTGTCAACAAGCGAATTATCGCCTGGGCGAGGATGTGACCAAGGCTTTCCGAAGCGCGCTTCGCAAGGAACGTTCGGATACGGGGAAAGAAGTGCTGAAGCAGTTGATCGAAAACGCGGACATTGCCTCCGTTGAAGGGATGCCGACATGCCAGGACACCGGGGTCGCGGTATTCTTCGTCGAGCTTGGCCAGGAATTGCGAATCGTCGGCGGTACGTTGTACGAAGCCATTCAGGACGGAGTGCGCCGGGGATATACGGAGGGCTACCTGCGCGCGTCGATGGTGAATCATCCGCTGAAGCGCCTCAACACGGGGGACAACACCCCTGCCATTGTACATGTGGAGCTTGTCGCCGGCGATTGTCTTGCTCTGCACATGACGGCGAAGGGCGGCGGCAGCGAGAACATGAGCGCTCTGAAGATGTTGAAGCCGTCGGACGGTTGGGATGGGATCAAAGATTTCGTTTTGGACACCGTCCGCAAAGGTGGAGCGAACGCCTGCCCTCCGTTGGTGGTCGGCGTCGGCATCGGCGGAAATTTCGAATGGTGCGCACAACTGGCCAAAAAATCGCTGTTCCGCTCGATCGGCGTGCGCAGCGAAGACCCGGAAACCGCCGCGCTGGAGGAAGAGCTGATTCAGGAGATCAACAGATTGGGCATCGGACCGCAGGGATTGGGCGGAACGACGACGGCCCTTGACGTGAAAATCGAAATGTTTCCTTGCCATATCGCGGCCCTCCCGGTCGCGGTCAATTTGAACTGCCATGCCAGCCGACATCGGAGCTGTGCATGGTGAGGGGGAGCGTGCGATGACGGATATAAAAATCGCGGCGCCTTTCGATGAAGCCACGGCGCTCGGTTTGAAGGCGGGGGACCGCGTGAGAATCAGCGGTACGCTGTATGCCGCAAGAGACGCGGCGCATAAGCGGATGATCGAACAGTTGGAGCGGGGCGACGCGTTGCCGATTCCGCTTCGGAATCAGGTGATCTATTATGTCGGGCCGACGCCGACGAAGCCCGGCCATGCGATCGGTTCGGCCGGTCCGACCACGAGCGGCAGAATGGACAAATATACGCCGGCTCTCCTGGAGTTGGGGTTGAGGGGCATGATCGGAAAAGGATACCGCCACCCCGAGGTCAGAGCGGCGATCGCCCGGCACAAGGCGGTTTATTTCGCCGCCGTTGGGGGAACCGGGGCGCTGTTGTCCCGCGCGATCCAATCGGTCGAAGTGTTGGCGTATGCGGATTTGGGGCCCGAGGCGATTCGCCGGCTGGTCGTTAAAGATTTCCCTTGCATTGTGATTAACGACTGCGACGGCAACGATTGGTATGAACAAGCCGTTGAAATGAACCGCCATTCCGAATGACAGGAAGGCGCGTCGGACGCCAAGGAAGACATGCCGGGTGACGGGAAGGCGCGTCGAGTGCCAAGGAACACATGCCGGGTGGCGGGAAGGCGCGTTGGATAGCGGAGGAGGGTGATGATCGGATGAGGACGAATGGATCGCTTTCCGCTTCGGAGCAAGGCCCGGGAAGCGGGATATACATCAATGGAATGTGGGAGGGTGGAGCGTCCGTTTTTTCCGTGCGCAATCCCGCGAATGGCGATCGTTGCGGGGAAGTGGTCGACGCCGGAAAGGCGGATTTCGCCAGGGCGGTCGAATGCGCTTCCCGCGCGCGAAAAGGCTGGGCGCAAACGACCGCAAAAGAACGGTCGGTTCTTTTGCTTCGCCTGCATGATCGAGTGGTGAAGGCGAAGGATCGGCTCGCTCGCATCCTGTCGACGGAGAACGGAAAACCACTGCATGAAGCGGCCGGGGAGGTCGAGTATGCCGCGGAATTCATCCACTGGTATGCGAACGAAGCCAGAAGAATATACGGCTTGACGATTCCGTCCGCCGATCCGCATAAACGGATCGAGATCAAAAAACAGCCGATCGGGGTTGTCGGCATCATCACGCCGTGGAATTTTCCCCTGGCGCTGATCGCCAAGAAGTTGGCTCCCGCGCTGGCCGCCGGATGTCCCGTCGTGGTCAAGCCGTCCGAATGGACACCCTTGTCCGCCGTCGCCCTCTTCGAACTGATCGACGAGTGCGCGTTTCCGCCGGGGGTCGCCAACCTGGTTACGGCGTTCGATCCGGGGGCGGCGGGCGACGTGTTCCTTCGCCATGATGCCGTCTGCAAGCTGTCGTTTACCGGTTCGACGGCGGTGGGCAAGCTTTTGCTGCGGGGCTCGGCGGATCAGTTGAAGAAAGTGACGCTGGAATTGGGGGGACACGCCCCCGTATTGATATTCGACGATGCGGATCTGGATCGGGCTGTGGAAGGAAGTCTCTTTTCCAAGTTCCGCAATTCCGGGCAATGGTGCATGGCGGCCAATCGCCTTTATTTGCAGGAAGGGGTGCAGGACGAATTTATCGTGAAGTTTGTGGAACGGGTCAAATCGTTGAAGGTCGGATCTTCCCTGCGCGGCGGCAATGACATCGGCCCCTTGATCAACGAGGCGGCCCTGCTCAAATTGGAAAGGCAAATCCAGGACGCGGTGGACAAAGGGGCGATCATTTTGACCGGAGGATACCGGTTGCTGAAGCCTCCTTTCGACAAGGGTTTTTTCTTCCAGCCCACGGTCCTGGCGAATGTGACGGAGGAAATGCAAATTGCCTGCGAAGAAACGTTCGGGCCGGTCATTCCGCTGTTTTCCTTTCGAACGGAGGACGAAGCCGTTTCCAGGGCGAATCATACCCGGTATGGATTGGTTGCTTACGGTTACACGCGGAGTCTGCGCCGGATGACCCTCCTGTCGGAACGATTGGATTTTGGCATGGTCGGAGTCAACGATCCGTCGCCCGCCGTTCCGGAAGCGCCGCACGGGGGCTGGAAGGAAAGCGGCATGGGGCGGGAAGGCGGCCAACTGGGGATCGAGGAGTATCTTGAAACGAAATTGGTGTCGGTCTATACGGAGCCGTAGAAAAAAGCGGGACCGGAAGGGGAGGGCGTGCCTTGATCACCGGAATTTATCATGTTTCCTTTACGGTAAGCGATATTGAACAATCGATCGAGTTTTACAAGCGCTTGGGTTTCCGTGTCGGTTCCTACCGGCGATATTTGGATTTGCCTTATTTGAGGGCGGCTATCGGTTACCCCGATGCGGTGCTGCATCTCGCAATTTTGGAAGGGCTTGGCGTCGCGTTGGAACTGATCGAATATGTCCGGCCCCGAGGAGTGGATTTGGATAAAAGCAACCGAAATGTAGGCAGCGCCCATATCGCTTTTTTTGTAAAAGATATTCTGGAGGAGTACGAACGGTTGCTGCGGCTGCGCGTCGTTTTTCGAACCGCCCCCGTGATGATCGATTCCGGCCCCAATCGGGGGAAGCATTTTGTGTATTTTTACGATCCCGACGGGTATACGCTGGAATTGGTCGAATCGGATGGGTAAGGACACCTTTGCCGCCTGATTCCTGTCCGGCCTGAAAGCGGGAGGAGCCGCCTTCGCGGGAAGCGCAGCTCCTTCATGATGGGTTCATAAACATATCCGGTTGCTTGCATCCGTCTCGAAGACGCGGACCCTTCAGCGTCAACTTCTAAACGCGTGCGATGAGGGTATGCGGATTGCGGATAGGTCTGCGGATAGGTCCCCGGAGGCCCTCCGACAGTTCCCATTGCGGGTATCGCTGCCGTTCTCCCGTTTGCTCATCACGCTCGGCCTTCCGTTGTTCCGTAGCCTGGGCATGCCACACTTGGTCGAGCACCGTTTTTAAGTAATGTGGTGATTCTCGCATCCTGGGATTCGCCGATAAATAGTTGATGCAATCATGTTTCATCCAGGGTAATCTGATAGTGAGCCATGAATAGAACCCCTCCTCTCGAATGGGTCTGGACAGCTTCATTCTAGACGAGGAACTATTCCTTGGCTCTTTTTTTGTGAGAGGAACCCTTTTTATGCAATTATGAGGGATCCTCTTTACACAATTGTATGGACTCAACTCCTTGGTTTAATGCTTTGTTAAATACAATTTGCTAAATACAATAGGGGAATTTTTGCCGGACCGCCAAACGGGGGGCCGTGGGAATCCGCGAAAATACCTGCAAAAGTGCAGCTTTTCGAAGGCGTCAATGGACATTTTGAGAAAATACCTGCTTTTATGCAGGTATTTTGAAGCATCCCGCTTCTTTTTGGGGTGAGGGCGTAAAATACCTGCACTTTTGCAGGTAATTGGCTTCCTGGGTATCCGAAGGTATAAAATAGATGCACTTTTGCAGGTATTTCTGCCCAAGGAGGACGACCAACTCTCAAGTCGCAAAAAAATATCCGACGCCTGCAGAAATTGGGCAGAGGCTGAGTGTAAATTGGACAGAGGCCGAGTATAAGTTGTGCACATATAGAAAAAAAATAAGGAAAATAGGATATAATTGAGAAAAAATCGGGCGTAGGTTAGATAGAAATGGGCAAAAGTCGAACAGGATTAGGC
>CAYYCV010000164.1:0-10548 GCA_964470405.1 uncultured Caryophanales bacterium | reverse complement strand
TGGGCACGTCGCCTGTTGAACGCCAGATCTTGGCACTTCGCATGTTGAACGCCAGATCCGGGCACTTCGCATGTTGAATGCCGGATCCGGGCGCTTCGCATGTTGAACGCCAAGTCCGGCACTGTGCATGTTGAACGCCAGGTTCGGGCACTTCGCACGTTGAATGCCGGATCCGGGCGCTTCGCATGTTGAATGCCGGATCCGGGCGCTTCGCATGTTGAACGCCAGTTCCGGGCGCTGTGCATGTTGAACGCCAGTTCCGGGCACTGTGCACGTTGAACGCTAGGCCCGCGGCGAAGCCGTCGTTTAACATCGGACGTATTTGCGTTTAAAACCAAGCTGTCCTTTGTCCACGGCCTTTTGAATATTTTCGTAGGCGTGCAGGAAGCTGCTTTTTTTCTTGTCGCGCTTGACTTCCACCTGACCTATCGACTTCGCGGTCTCGACCGCCTTGTCGTGAAGCGGCAAGTAGGATACCCCCACGGTGTAAACAAAATTGCTCATGGCGTATTTCGTTCGTTCGGGAGCAACATGAATCGTATCCTTCACCGTATCCAGCATATCGGCTATTTTGCTTTCGGAAAATTCACTGTCCGGACGGTTGCCCAACAGCCAGCAGTAGCAGCTCCAGCCCGCCGACATTCTCAGCTCGTCGCCGCCGGCGATCCATTTATCGGACACTTCTTGCGCGATATCCGTTTCCGCCAGGGTGACGGCTACCACAAAATCGGACAGCATATAGAAATAGGCCGCATCGATCCAGCGCTCGAAATCCGCCGCCGTCATGGCTTTGGGATCGGCGATGACGCCGGCAAAGTACATGGCGTCGTAGTTTCCTGTAGCGTAAAGCTGTTCGGCCAAAGATTGATTTTTTTTGATTTTTCTGGCGATGGGCTTCATTTCACCTGTAGCGACGCCAAAAAGCGGTTCGTGCGCGCCGTTGGATTGGTATATTTTCTTGGTTCGTTCCTTGCCGAGAGCTTCCAGTTCCTGCATGACCGTTTCCAAATCCATTGTTATGCACTTCCTTCCGTCGGGAGGTCGCCTTGAGGGACAAGCCGTCCAATCGGCCGCCGCGCTCACCGTATTATACCACGAAAATAAAACCCGGGCACAGAGGAGGCTGTTTCCTTCATATTTGGGAGTCGGAGATCCATGCCGACGGAAGCTACGCCGTGTTCGTTGCCCGCCCGTATTCCCTCGCATTGTTGATTATTCTGGCGTTGTTGGCAGCGGGAAGCGTTTATGGATGGTGGAAAAACAAAAGAAAAAGGGGATGGAAGCGTCCATTGCGGAATGAACGAAACGAGAGGGAGTGGAGAGCCATTTTTTGAATGATCAGCCGCGATCAACAGATCTTTGCCGCTCCATACAATGATGAAGGGTTGGCTGCCGCAGCCATCAAATCTCTTCCATGGAGCGGCAGCCTGAGCGATTGCGAGGTGAATGGCGGGGGCGAATGGCGGGGTGGAACCCGCGAATTCAGCTCAACGCGAATTCAGTTCAATTTATAAATCCGACATGCTGCAAAAAGTGTTTAAGCATCGCCGCGGCTTCCGCCCGGGTGGCCCGTTGCTGCGGGGCGAACGTGCCGTCGGGATATCCGCCGATGATGCCCGCCGCAACCGACTGCGCGACCGCTTCCTTGGCCCAGGGCGATATCGAATCCCGATCGGCCAACGACGACAGCGCCTTGCCGTCGTCTGTCTCCCCGGTCGCCGCGCCGGTCAATTCCAGCGCCTTGGCGATCATCACGGCGATCTGCTCGCGCGTGATTGGCCCGTTCGGCGCAAAGTGCTTCGCGTCCGTTCCCTGCACCAATCCCGCTTTTGCCGCGGTCTCCACGGCCGGCGCATACCACGCCTTCGCATCGACATCGACGAATTGGGGATCCGAAGCTGCGGGCTTCGTCGCCAGTCCGAGCGAGCGAACGAGCAGCGCGGCGAATTCGGCGCGGGTGATGCTTTGGTCCGGCGCAAACCGGTTCGCCGCGACGCCGGATATAATCAGCTTGGAGGCAAGCCGTTCCACGTCTTGTTTGGCCCAATGGCCCCGCAGGTCAGCGAATGACTTGCCTTCCGACTCTGCCAGCGCATAGATGCTGTTGTGCGGCGCTTGCATCTCCATCTCCAGCTTGCCGTCCGCGCGCGTGGACCAGGCGGCCGGGACGAAATGCAGCGCCCGGTTTTCCGGATCGAACCATACCGCAATGATGTTTTGACCGGCCGCGCTCTCATCCGACACGAGGCCCCGAACCATGTATACGCCGCCGAAATCGTCAATGTCGATCGTTTGATCGCCTGCCGAAACGGCAAGCCGATAATCGACGGGATGGCCGATGAGCGTCAGTCCCTGACCGTCGGCGGTCTCCTGCAGCATTTCCTTCTCCTGTCCGTCAACGGGCTCCATGGAGACATGGACCTTCATATCCTTCAGGTCTGCGCCGAGTTGTTCGGACAGCGCTTCAAGATTCAGCACCTCCACTCGCAACTGGAAGCTGGAACCGTTCGATCGGATCTTGAATACCGCATTCGGATAGGATGCCGTCAGCCTGGAGAAGGGGCCTCCCGGGAACCGCACCTCCACCGCGCCGGCTTCCTGATCGTCGATCGCCACCGTGATGAAGGGCTTTTCCGCCCCTTTCAGCCGTTCAATCAGCGCCTCCATGGTCTTCTCCGTCAGGTTAACGATTTCCCGAACCGTCCCGTCTCCCGTCACGATTCGTTCGACCATCGCCGGAATGACGGCAATGATCAGGCCGCCGTCCGAATGATTCGAGATGACCGGTTCCTCCGCCGATGGAACGCTTCCGGAAGAGGAAGGGGGCCGGATGTTGGATATGTCAATCTCCTTCACCGTTTCCTGGTCTGCCGTATCTTTCGCGTAAACGGTATACGTTCCGTTTGCCGTCACCGTAAAGGAAGGAAGGCTCATCAGATCCGTGCCGTTCGTACCTCCCGCGAAATCCGCCTTGCCGTGGCTGCCGGGCAGCCAGCGAAGTTGGGCCAGCGCGTTTCCCGAGCCCTCATCGTTGATGTGCGCGACAACGTTTACCGTCACCGGCCCTGCGGTGCTGGTGGAGGGCGGCGGGCTGGAGCTCAGCTCCAATACGGGCGCCGTTGTCACGATGTTGAAGATCGCGATTTCTTTCACCGTTTCGTTGCCTGCCGCGTCTTTCGCGTAAACGGAGTAAGTGCCGGGTTCCGTAGCCGTAAACTGGTCGCCGCTGTCCAAAGGCGATCCGCCGGAAGCAAAATAGGCGGTATCGCGCGATTCCATTGCCCATTTCTGCTCCGCCACGCCGCTGCCCGTCCCGTCATCTGCGGAAACGGAAACGACTACCGCGCCGATCGTGGGGGTTTCCGGATTTTTCGTCATTTCGACGGACGGCGCGATTCCGTCGAGTTGGACGCCGCTCAAATCCGGGAGGCTTCCCGGCAGTATGAGCTCGGCGTCATCGGTGAAACCGGCCGCCTTCACGGTTGATCCGGCCAACGTCTCCAACGACAGGCCCAATTGAATGCCGTCTTTGTCCAGATCGCCGTTTTGCACGGTATAGGCAAAGCTTAAGCTGTTTGTCGTTCCCGGCGATCCGGTATAGACGGCATACACCGTTTCCGTCACGCTCCCATTGTCGCCAATGACCCAAGGAAGCGCCGGCGTACCGGCAACCGTCACATCTCCGGAGAAATGGACGGTCCATTGCAGCAAAGCTCCTTGTTTGTGCCAACCGTCCGATATCGAATCGGCCTGAACCGCCGTCACTTTCGGCAGCGGAACGACCAGATCGAGCGTATAGCCGCCCCGCGAGACGCCGCTCTGATCGACCACCTCGATGCCGATCGGATTGTGCCCGGGATGGAGCGAGACGGATTGTGTCGCGCCGCTCGTTCCATCGATATAGACCGAGGATGTGACGGTTGGCGGATGGACGGAAATCTCCGCGCTCGTCGTTGGAACGCTCGCTTCAATTTCATACAAGCCTTGATCCGCCGCAAAGGACGGGGGGGTCCATTGCTCGCCCGCTCCGTTGAAATCGACGGTGAGCGAATCCAGGACGACGGCCTCATACGCAGCGCGATACAGCGGGTAAGTCGTCCCTTCGATCATGCCCCACGTTGCGCCGGAATCGGCGGGGTCGATCGACCAACTGTCCGCCTCGTATGTTGAGCGCTTCTTCATGTCCGCCGTCGTTTTTCCGTGGTCGTTATTGCTTCCGGCAGACTGTTCCTGGAGGGACACGGTTTTGTCCCAAAACGAGGTTGTCACCGCCGCTCCGTTAACCGTGCTGCCGACCAGTCCGCCCGTCGGGCCGCTTCCCCCTTCCGCCAGTTGGACCTCCGCGGCGGCGTAGGAGGCCGATACTTCGGCTCCCGCACCCGTGTTGAGGCCGACCAAGCCGCCCACTTCCGCCAAACCGGAAACGGATCCGAGGGCGAATGAATCGGCAATCTCTCCTGCGTCGTTTTGACCGACAAGGCCGCCGACATTCGCGGCTCCCCGCACGGTTCCGCTTATCGACACGCCGGTAATCTTGCCGCTGTTCACCCCGGCCAATCCGCCGGTGTTGGCGCCGCCGTTGATATTCACATCCGTCAAGCGCACGTTTCGCACCTCGGCTCCGCCGGCAATCGAACTGAACAACCCTTGATTGGCGTCGCTGCCGCGATCGATATACAAACCGGCAATCGTGTGGCCGTTTCCTTCAAATTGGCCCTGAAAGCCGCCGGCCCCTTCGCCGATCGGCTCCCATCCCGCGCCGCTGCTGTAAGCGGACAAATCGATATTCGCGTCCAGCGTGTAATAGTCGTTGAGATTGTAGCTTTTCAACGGATCACCGATCATGGCGAGCTGTTCGGCGGTTGTGATCCGGTGCGGGTGATCCGGGGCTCCGGTGTCCCGGATAACCGTCAACCGGTAGTCCGCGCTAATCCCCCCGTTTCCCGGTTCACTTACTCGTATCCAAAACTTGTTGACGCCAGGGTTCAGCGCAAGCGTCTCCGTGCCGGGCAGGCTATCCGTATTCTGCACGGTATCCGGCTCGTCGTCCCAATCCGTATCGATCATGATGGCAATCTCCGAATGGGAATCCAGAGGCGCGGCCGAAAGGGTCACGCTAACCGTTTCGGTGGCAACCTTCACGTTGTATATCCCGTAGCCGCCGGAAAAATCGCGGTCCCATACCAACGGTGCGGCGGCGTCGTCCGGGTCGGCCACGGTCAGCGAATGCAGCGCCGCTCTTTCATATTCGCCGCGATGCAGCGGAAAGGTGACGCCTTCGATGATCGCCCATGTGTCGTCAAAATCCCAGCCTGCCGCGTCGGTAAACGTGCTTGCGGTTTTCATGCTGTTCGCGGGGATTCCGCTGCCTCCCGCCGAGTGAAGCAGCCCGCTTGCATCCATGTCCCAAAACGAGCCTGTTACGCCGCTGGTATTCTGTCCAATCAGTGCCCCGGCATAATTGTCCGGCACGTCTTCCACGTCCATCTTCGCCGATGCATAGGAGCGGGTCACGGTTCCATAATTGAGGCCGATCAGCCCGCCAAAAGAGTCATTTGAGCCGTATGTATCATTAACCGTCCCCCACGCGTAGCTGTCGGATACCGTTCCGATGTTGCTGCCGACCAGCAGACCGGTCGATCCCGCTCCCTTCACGGTCCCGGATACGGATGAATTCAGAATCCGGCTGTTTCCTGTGGCAAGCCAGACCAAACCGCCGACATCGGTTGTCCCCGCCACGTCCACATTCGTCAGGCGCACATTCCAAATCTTCGCATTTCCATCGGTTCCGAGAAACAAACCGACATGATTGGCCGTTCCGGTAATCTTCAGGTTGCGAATGGTCCATCCGTTGCCATCCAGTTCGCCGGTAAAAAGCTGATTCGACCAAGTGCCGATCGGATCCCACTCCCCGAGCGGAATAGTTGGAGCAGAAGGATCGAAATTGGACAAATCGATATCGTTGACCAATCGATACTTTGCGCCAAGATCGCTGTTTATCGCATCCAGATCGGCCGCGTCCTCCACCAAATAATACCCTTCGCTGTCTTGGGTCATCGTTCCGTCTGCGGCCCAAGCCTCGTTTGGCGCGCCCAGGAAAATCAGGCAGAGCCCGACCAGCATGCCGGCCGCCCAAAACACGCACCGTCGTTTCATCGTCATCGTCATCTTCCATCCCCTCTATGTTTTTCATCCGCAGGGAACCCGATATCGCCTGTGCGACGAGGTTCATCCCGGATGCTGCCGCATGCGAAACTATCAAAAACGTACCATTCCGCTTCTTGTTTTGTCTATACCCCTCAAGGGGTATGTTTTTAGGTATAAAAGTACCTCTTTATAGCGCTGCGTCAGAAGTGCGGCGAACAAAGCGGCGCCTTTATCCGTCGATCTAATTTTCGATTGACCGTTCATAATCATAAAGCCCCGATGTCATGAACCACCGACTCTCCACTTTTTCGATTTTTATAATCAGCGTATCGTCCGGTTCAACGAGAGGGAAGGGGAGAAATAGGTAAAATAATATTGACAAAAAGTAAAATAAACATTACATTATGTATGTGGTGTTTAACAATAAGTAAAAAATAATCGACTAGCGAAAGGAGGGATCAGGTGAAGGAACGGGCCGGAAAATTAACCAATCGAATTGCGGTTTTTAGAGCCGAACGCAAAATGACGCAAAAGGATTTGGCCGAAAAAGTAGGCGTCAGCAGGCAAACGATCATTTCGATCGAGAATAGCAAATATACCCCGTCTTTGGCGCTCGCCTTTGAGATTGCTTATGTTTTTGAAGCGGAAATAAACGAGGTGTTTCAATACAACCAATTTAAGGAGGGTTTATGATGGAAACGGTAATTAGCGTCACGAACGGTTTAGCCGCGCTTGCTTTTTTTGCCGTTATCGCGCTGGTATTGTTGATCAAGAGGGAAGGTAGAGACGAGAGAGCGCAATATATGGGCTATAAATTGTTTAGTTTCCTGTTTACTTTTCTGTTGGGAGGATTGGCGGTGATTATCGTTGCAACCGGGTGGAAACCGGTGGACTACACGCTGCTCAGAGTTTGTATTACCACTTTGATGTCGCTGAATATATTCGTTGGTCTGGGCTATTGGTTATATATCCGGAAGAGGGTATAACGGATGGAGGGCGCCCTCTGAAAGTGTGGTGGGAAAAGGCGGCGAAGCGGTTGGAAAGTGGTTGGAAAGCGGTTGGGCATCGGTTGAAGAAACACCCGTGGTCGCCTTACGCCTTTGCCCATGGATTTCTTCCCAAAAGGTTGTGAAATCGGGAAATCGGTGGACAACTGCGATCGGATACCTGGACTTCAGTGCGGAGCCGCCCGTTTTTCACCGCACTTCTAATCATTCAACCCTTTGCCATCGAGGATTTGCGGCATATATTTTTCAACCCTTGATTCCCGGGTTTTGGATTGTTTGGGCTGGGAAAAATAAAGAAGATAGGCCCTTTGCCGCCCGGGCGTCAATGCTTCAAAAGCCGTTTTCAAGGCGGGGATTTCGTCGAGCTTATTTTGAAATTCCTCGGAAATGGGGAATTCCGTATGTTTTTTAAAACTCACTTTCAACCCGGCTTTTTCCACTTCAATGGCTTCATCGATATAGGCTTTCAGGATCAGTTCCATCTCGGCGATTTGTTGAACATGGGTGAACCGAATTTGGCGCGCCGACTGCACATTTTTCGTTTGTTGGATCAGGATGCCGTGGGGATCCTTCAACAGGACGCCTTTGTGAAACAGGAGCGCGCAATATTCTTTAAATCCGTGGATTAAAACGATATTTTTGTTCTCAAACGTGTAACAAGGATGCATCCATTTTATTTCCTCGGTCAGTCCGCAGTCCAGAACGATATTTCTTAGCTGCTCGAATTCTTCCTTCCACTTTTTAGCCCTGCCTACAAATGCATCGACCTTGGGATTCATTCGATTATTGGCCATATAGCACACCCCCTTTTCATTATAACCCGAATAGTCTGAATTCGTCCAAACGCGGTGGAAAACGGACGATTCCGCGCTCAGGCCCAGGTTGCCCGTCGCGGTTGTCCGCCTGCAAGCAGCCGATCCGTGGCTCTGTTATCAAATCATTCTGCCCAGATTCGATGAATGCGGGGCTTTTGGTCCGCCGAAAAGGCGAGATGAAACACATCGGGGCTGGTGAAAGATGCCCACTCCTTAAACCCCATGCGGTCGTCAAAATGCTTAAGCAGAAGCGATATCAGGTTTCCGTGCGAAACCAATACGATGTTTTTCTTCCCGCTGCTCAAAGCTTCCGTGACTACGCTGACGGCGCGGCTCATAGCCGCGTGGCCGGACTCTCCGCCCGCATAGCAAAGGTCCAAGTCGTCGTATGTTTTGCGAAGCATGTCGCGCCATTCAGGATGGTTTTTCTCCGACAATACCCTTTCGGTCAATCTTTCATCCAGGACGATGGCCACAGCTATTTTATCGGATAATGGCTTTATAGTGCGGCGGGCTCTTTCGTAAGGACTTGAGATGATATAATCGATGTTTTTGTCCATGAGAACTTCAGCGAGTTTTTCCGCCTGTTCGGCACCGGCCGCTGTTAGCTGGGCATCGGGGGCTTGCCCCTCCGCCTCGCAATGTCGGACCACATAAATATGCTGCATTCGTCGTTCCTCCTTGTCGTTCCTCCTTATGGGCGGATGCCGCTTTTCAGGCTCCCGATGCACATGCTTGTGTTTGACGGCATCGAGATTTTTCAATAGCCCGCCGGTCGTCCGCTTGTCGAACCACAAGTGAATCATATGCAAAATTATAAATTTGTACGATTTTTCGTATAACGATGTCCGATTTGCGGTGCGTTTTTCGGATGTTGTATAATTTTTCACACAATCCGTACACTCCGACCTTCCTGTATGAGCCGATTTATGCGATATTTCGTACAAATTTATTCCTGCTGCGTTATATGCAATCCGTTGTGTGACTTTTCATACAAACACGCCAAAGCCCATCTCGCGCCAGCAGCCAATTTTCGTTCCACCTTCAAAACAAACCATAAGCGGTTGCAGATGCCCGATATCGATCGCCGAATAAAAACGGACCTCTCACCGTTCTTCCGTCAGAGCAGGGTAAGTATTTGGGGGCCATGATCTGTCACCGCAACGGTATGTTCATACTGAACGCATATGGAGTGATCCATTGTTCGGGCGGTCCAGCCGTCATTTTCGATAAAAGAGCGCCAGCTTCCCAACGTCAGCATCGGTTCAATGGCGAGGACCATTCCCTTCTTCAAACGCGCTCCATGATCCTTATTGCCATAATGGGGGACAGTCGGTTCCTCCCATAATTTTTTTCCAACCGCATGGCCGGTAAAATCCTTTACATTACCGTACCCGAACTGCGTTGCATATGTGTCGATCGCATAGCCGATATCACCGATCCGGTTTCCAACCACCGCCTGCTCAATGCCAAGCATTAAACTTTGGTGGCATACTTCCATCAGCTTTTCAATTTCCCGGGAAACGCTGCCTATGGCGTAGGTCCATGCCGAATCTCCGTGATAACCGTTGTAAAAAGCGCCGATATCGATGGTTACCACGTCCCCGTCAAGCAAAGGGTCGGAGTCGGGAAATCCGTGGCAGATCACATCGTTTTTAGCGACGCAGAT
Organism: uncultured Caryophanales bacterium; assembly: GCA_964470405.1. Lineage (GTDB taxonomy): Bacteria > Bacillota > Bacilli > Paenibacillales > CAYYCV01 > CAYYCV01. The sequence goes on along the minus strand of CAYYCV010000164.1, from coordinate 910 downwards.
GGCGGCGGTAAAGCCGTTGTGTCCTTTGAAGCTGGGCGTCGCCCCGCGTGAAAGTATTCGCTTTTCAATCAGTTGATCGATTGCCAGCGTTGTGATCCCCGGCTTGATGATTTCCGCCAGAAAAGCGTGGCACTCCGCGACAATTCGTCCGGCTTCCCTCATTAATTCGATTTCTTCATCCGATTTCAGAAATATCATACTGACCTTCTCCTGTTATCCCTATTTCTAAGCACATAATTAAAGCGATTGCGGCACTTGGAACTGCAAAATTTGGCGACCTGAGCGCGTTGATAAGGAATAAACCAACGGTCGCATTGGATGCACTTTTGCAAATGCAATGGTTTCTTCTCCAGCGCCTCCAGCAAACTTATAATCGACTCCATATACATTCGCTTCAATTCGTCGGCCCCGTCCACAAATTCCGTATGAAGCAGGATTTGTTGCCGCTGTTCTTTTTCCTGCTCCATCATCGGCTCATCAACGGGTGATTTCCCCATCCCGGAAACGGTGCGTACTTTCAGTCGAACCGCCGGATACCGTTCAAAAAGACCGTTGATTCTTTGCAAAATCAAGGCGCTAATCTCTTTCTTAACCCGGACGGATTCGACGAGATCCAGCAGCAGTTCTTGCAGTTCTTGCTCCAGACTGCCCCTTCCCACATGATGTTGATCAAGTTGATTTATCACATCCAGAAAATAGTTCTCACGAGATAAGGTAGGACTCATTGGAAGGACACCCCTTCGTTGTATCGCCAAAATTAAATGGATTAAATGATTCAATCCATTTATATCATGGAAAATGATGCAAAGTCAAATATCCAGAAAGGCGGCATTCATTGGATTTGTCATTGAAATCGGGGATCAAACAGGGTGGATTCCAATTTGGTATTTTACAACGGAAGCGGAAAAAA